>CAZBYY010000211.1:0-6592 GCA_964495855.1 uncultured Acidobacterium sp.
GACACGTCGACGATGACGGGAGACGCGACGTCGTCAGTGGCGTCAAACGCGTTCGTGATCAACGATGCCAGCGCTTGCGAGAAGCCCGCTCGTGGAACGATGACCGGCCCCAGGTCGGGCGTCGCGCGGACCACGAGTCGGCCGGCTCTTTCGTTGGTCAGGCGGGATCGCACGTCGTCGAGGACCTGCGGGATCGTGACGAGCTCCGGTTCGTCCGCCGACGACCCGCCGGCGCGACCGCTCATCTGATCGAGGATCACCTGACAACGATCGACCTCACTCCGAATCAGCCGGGCGTCGTCTGTCAGCTCCTCGTCCGCATGGCGCGTTTCCAACGCGCGCTGCAATTCCCGAGCGGCTGTCGCGATGGTCGCGAGCGGCGTTGAGAGTTCGTGCGCGGTCCCGGCGGCGAGCGTCGTCAACGACACGAGCCGATCGCTTCTTGCCGCGCGCACCCGCATCGCCTCCAGCGCGTGTTCCCGGCGCGCCAGCGCCTCGGAGGCGCGGCCCACGAAGTGCGCCACAAGTTCTGCGGTCACCGCGCCGGCAATCCACATCGTGAAGAGATGCGTCGGAAAGTCGTTGAGCCGATGGTGTGTCGGGACCAACTCCTGGACGTGCCAGTAGATCAACACGCCGAAGCTCGACGCCGCGAGCGCGCCGATCATGACGGACGAGAGCGCGCCAATGGTGAGCGACGCGAGCGCGACTTGAAGCAGGTAAACGACCACGAATGGGTTCGAGGGGCCGCCTGTCAGCTCCAGCAGCGCGGTGATCAGCACCACCTGAATGGCGAGGGCAACGGTGGCCGCCAACCGGACTACGCCATTGCTGCCGGAGCGCGAGCGTGCGGCGAAGGCATTCGCAGCGGCGTCCAGAAGAATGAGCCAGGCGATGTGGTCGAGCGGAAGGTCGAGCTGCGGCAGCCCGAAGGTCATCGCCAGCAACGCCAATTCGACGGCGATCGTGGCCCACCGCATCCGCACGAGCCACGGCCGCGTCTCGAGCGGGGTGGTCGCGAGGTACCACGGATCGCGCGCGCCGCTGTCCGTCACTGTCACAGACATACCGGACGAGGAAGACATCCGCCGTAGTGTACCCGGCCCACGGGCGGGATCGACGGGTGCGACAAATTGCCGCATCTCCGCCCGCGACAGCGGCACGTAGACTCGCTGCCGAATGCATTCGCTGGGAGTCAGAGTGTCGGCGCATCAGGTTCGGGCAGTGATGGTCTGCGTGTCCGTGTTCATGGCGGCGTCGACCGCGCTTCCACAAGGCGTGAGCGGCACGGTGCGCGACCAAACGGGCGGCGTCCTGCCCGGTGTGACGGTTGAAGCGCAGGGCGCCGGCATCGCCGCAACGAGAACGGTGACCGACGTCGCCGGAACCTACACCTTCGACCTGCCGCCGGGCCGGTACGAGTTGACGTTCGCGCTCGTGAACTTCGCCGTCGCGAGACGGTCAGTCGAGGTGATGAATACGAAGGCCCGCACTGCGTCCGACGTGACCCTGCGGTTCGTGCTGAGCGCGGACGTCACCGTCACGGGGCAGCGCACCTTTACCAACCTTGCTGATGCGGAGTCCCCAGCTGAGGATCTGGTCGGCATCGCGCAGTCGTCGAGCCAGGGGGCCATCACGGCGAAGCAACTCGAAGCGCGGCCGATCATGCGGGGCGGTGAGGTGCTGGAGACCGTGCCCGGCGTGATCATCTCGCAGCATAGCGGCGAGGGGAAAGCCAACCAGTACTACCTGCGCGGATTCAACCTCGATCACGGCACAGACTTCGCGACCACGGTCGCGGGCATGCCGGTCAACCTGCCGACGCACGCGCATGGCCAGGGCTATTCGGATCTCAACTTCCTCATTCCCGAACTGGTCAGTGGCGTCCAGTACGAGAAGGGACCGTACTTCGCAGACCAGGGCGACTTCGCCACGGCCGGTTCCGCGAACATTCGTTACTCGAGCTCGCTGGGCGCGCCGATCGTCCGTGTCACGGCCGGCGGCGAAGGCTTTGCGCGCGCGCTGCTCGCGGCGTCGCCGAAGGTGGGCGCCGGTCGGGTGCTGGCGGCGCTCGACGTCGGACACAACGACGGCCCCTGGGTCCACGCGGACGACTATCGCAAGGTGAGCGGGGCGCTGCGGTACAGCCGCGGCGACGCGGTGAACGGCCTCTCGATCACCGGGATGGGGTATTGGGCGAAATGGAATTCGACCGACCAGGTGCCGTCGCGCGCCATCGCGTCAGGATTGATCGGCCGCTTCGGGACCATCGACAACACCGACGGCGGTGACACCTATCGCTACAGCGGATCGATCGAGTGGCAGCGATCAGGCCGCAACACGTCGACGAAAGTGACCGCGTTCGGCGTTGGCTACAACCTGAACCTGTTCTCGAACTTCACGTACTTCCTGGACGATCCCGTTCTTGGGGACCAGTTTCATCAGCTCGATCACCGTGTGATCACCGGCGGAAAGGTCAGTCACCAACGCATCGGCCGGTGGCTCGGGCGCGAGGTGCAGAACACGTTCGGTGTTCAGCTGCGCAACGACGACATTCCGACCGTTGGCCTCTACCACACGAACGCTCGACGACTGATCGATGTCGTGCGTCAGGACACGGTGATGGAGACGAGCGCGGCCGCTTACGCCCAGAACGAAACGCGGTGGGCGCCGTGGCTTCGCAGCCTGGCGGGTGTCCGCATTGACGGCTATCGGTTCCGCGTTGACGCCGGTAATCCTGACCACCGCGGAACGCGGCACGCAGGTATTGCCAGCCCAAAGGGCGGTGCGGTGATCGGCCCTTTTAAGGGGACCGAGATCTACCTGAACGCGGGCATGGGATTTCACAGCAACGACGCGCGCGGTACGACCATCTCGCGCGATCCGGTGACACCGCTCGTGCGCGCCAGGGGGGCCGAGGCCGGCGTCCGTACCGTCGCCGTCCCGCATCTGCAATCGACGCTCACGGTGTGGTCATTGTCACTCGCGTCTGAACTCGTCTTCGCGGGTGATGCGGGGACAACCGAGGCAAGCCGTCCGAGCCATCGCTACGGCCTCGAGTTCGCCAACTATTATTCGCCGCGCCGCGGTGTAACCTTCGACGGCGACGTGTCGTGGTCGAGGGCGCACTTCACCGACGTTGATCTGGCCGGCAATAACATTCCTGGGGCTATTGCCACTGTGGTCTCGGCGGGCGTCACGGTTGAGAGCTGGCGCAACGTCATCGGCAGCGCGCGCCTGCGGTACTTCGGCCCGCGCCCGCTGAGCGAGGACGGCTCCGTGCGATCCAAGGCGACCAGCCTCGTGAACGTGCAAGGCGGCTACAAGCTCTCGAACAAAGTGAAGGCGCTGGTCGACGTGTTCAACGTGTTGAATGCGGCCGACAGCGACATCGACTACTACTACGCGTCGAGACTACCCGGCGAGCCGATCGGCGGCATCACCGACATCCATCTTCATCCCACGTTGCCGCGAACCGCGCGGCTGAACGTAGTCGTGGGCTTCTGATCCGCCCAGGCTACCCCAACGTGACGTGCCGCGCCTCGGCGTAGGCGCGCCTCAGTTCCGCCCGGGAGTCCGGGTGCGCGATGCCGATGAGCGCTTCTGCGCGCTGCCGCAAGGTGAGGCCGAACAAATTCACCGCGCCGAATTCCGTCGCCACCCAATGTACGTGCCCGCGCGTCGTCACAACGCCGGCGCCGGGCCGGATCGAGGCGACGATGCGCGAGGCGGTGCCGTGGGCGGCGGTCGAAGGGAGCGCGATGATCGGCTTGCCGCCCGGTGACAACGCGGCGCCGCGGATGAAATCCATCTGGCCGCCGATGCCGGAAAAGATCCGGAAGCCGATCGAGTCGGCGACGATCTGGCCGGAGAGATCGACCTCGATCGCCGAATTGATCGCGACGACTTTTTCGTTCTTGCGGATCAGCGATGTGTCGTTGGTGCGGTCGCAGGGATGGAACTCGATGAACGGATTGTCGTCGACGAAGTCGTAGAGCCGCTTGGTGCCGAGGACGAAGCTCGTCACGGTGCGGCCCTGATGCACCGACTTGCGCCGGTTGGTGACCACGCCCCCTTCGATCAGGTCGATCAGGCCGTCTGAAAACATCTCGGTGTGGACGCCGAGCTCGTGCTTGTTGCCCAGCCGCGCCAGCACCGCGTCTGGAATGGCACCAATCCCCATCTGCAGCGTCGCGCCATCGTCCACCAGCGGGGCGACGTGATCGGCAATCGCGGCCGCGGTGGCGGAGGTCGCATCCGGCACGTGCTCGTGGAGCGGACGATTCGTGTAGATGAATGCATCCACGCGCGAGAACGGCACCGCCGAGTGGCCCAGCGTGCGCGGCATCTGCTCGTTGATCTCGGCCACGATGAATCGCGCCGACTGCGCGGCGGCCAGCGCGGCATCGACCGAGGTGCCGAGCGTGCAATACCCGTGCGCGTCGGGCGGCGAGAGTTGCAGCAGCGCGACGTCGAGCGGGATCCGGCGGCTCGTGAACAGCGACGGGATGTCCGACAGGAACACCGGCATGAAGTCCGCCGCGCCTTCGTCGATCGCCTTGCGCACCGGCGGGCCGGCAAAGAGGGACACCGACAGGAAGCGGTGGCGGTGCTCCGGCGCGACGAACGGCGCTGGTCCGGCGGTGTGGAGGTGATAGATCGTGACGTGGTCGACGCTGCCGTGAGCGGCGAGCGCCTCCAGCAACGGCGTTGGCGTGGCGGCCGCGCCGTGTACGAACACGCGCATGCCGCTCGTGATCAGCTTGACGGCGTCCGCTGCGGACACCGCTCGTTTCTTCCAGTCAGTCATGTCGTCCGCCGGATGCGCGACGCTACTTGGTAGGTGTCCGAGTGCCGCTGCCTTTCGGCTTGTTGAAGTCGTGCGCCACCATGAACTTCATCGTGACGCGATCGGACGCGTCGTTCAATCCCACGCCGACGCCGGCCTCGAAGTCGAAGGTGCCGACCGTGCGATTGAACACGCCGTATAACTGATGCGACTGTTCGCCGAACGCGGCGAACTTGCGCAGCGGACCATATTCGGCGTACTCCTCGACCGCGAGCTGCGTCCGGTCGTCGACGCTGTAGGCCACCCGCATCGACGGCGCGAACACCAGGTTCTTCACGCCATCGTAAGACGTGTCCAGGATCGGGTTGAAGATCAGGTCCACCTTGTCGAAGTGCCAGCCGATGATCGGCCGGAATTCAGACGTGTTGCGTTTCGGATCCCAGCGCTTGGTGTTGAAGCTCAGCTCGAAGCCAAGACCGTAAACGAACTTCCGATCATCCGCGTGCGGCACCGCCACGAGCGCGCGAAACTTGAAGCCGTCGTAGCCCATGCCCAGGTTCTTGTCGTAGGTGTAGAGCGGCAGGTAGAGGCCGGCTTCGAGCCATGAGTTCACGCCGTAGGCCCACTCGGTCACGCCGTTGAAGGACTTGTCGGCGACCACCGCGCCCGGGAACGCCGGGTCGGGATTGCCCCTGGGCGTGAAGTTGTTGTGCCACGTGAGGTTGAACACGCCCTTCGGCGCGAGCCCCGCGTCGTAGACCTGGATCTCGTCCCCTTGCGCAAACGCCGGGACTGCCGCGCCCAGGACCGCCATCAACACACCCGCCACGACGCACGCACGAATCCGATTCACGCTCGCTCCTCCGATACCCAACTCTGTCAGCACATGAGTTTACCTTCATCGCCGTTTCCCTCGCGTGAAGAAACAGGGGAGTGGAACGCGGTAGACTCGCAGCCTGAAGGCGGAGGACGCGTGACTCTTCGATCGTTGTGCGCAACCGCGCTGCTCATCACAGTAGCGCTCACCATCGTGTCAGCGCAGCCCGTGTTCCGTGGCAGCGAGATCTTTCCGCCGGACGAATACGCGGCTCGCCGCGCGAAGGTGATGACCGAGATCGGCGACGCCGTCGCGATCGTGCTCGGCACGACGGAGCCGCCGGGAGAGATGCCGTTCCGCCAGAACAGCCAGGCCTTCTACCTGTCGGGCGTCGTCGAACCGCGCGCCATCATCGTGATCGACGGGCGCACAAAAAAGACGACGGTCTATCTGCAGCCTGCTGATGCCCGCCGCGACACGAGCATGTTCGGTCCGGCCCTTGTACCCGGCGCCGAAGCCGCACGAACACTCGGTGTCGACGCGGTGCTGCCGCGATCGGAATTCACCGCCGCCGTCACGGCCTTCGCGCGCGAGCGACGGACCTTCTACACGCCGTTTGCCGCCGAAGTGCTCGGCAGCCAGTCGCAGGGCGATCCCACGCGCATGTGGGCTGCCAACAAGGCGGATCCGTGGGACGGCCGCGATTCGCGTGAGGCCGCGTTCGTCGAGAAGCTGAAGGCCGCCGCGCCCTCGTCCGAGGTCAAGAACCTCGATCCGATCGTCAACGCGCTGCGCGCGGTGAAGAGCCCGCGCGAGATCACGATCCTCCGCGAGGCGACCCGCATTGCCGGCGATGCGATCATCGCCGCGATGCGGCAATCACGCCCGGGCCTGCACGAATACGAGCTGCAGGCCGAGGCCGAGTATGTGTTCAAGCGCGCCGGGGCGCTCGGCGCGTCGTACTTCGCGCTGATCGCGACGGGACC
>CAZBYY010000212.1:0-6549 GCA_964495855.1 uncultured Acidobacterium sp.
GCGGTGTTCCTGACCCAGGCCCACCCGAAGCAGACGCAGGGCTCGGACCTGAAGGCCGGCACGTCGCTCGATCAGTTGTTCGCGCAGAAGTTCGGCCAGGAGACGCCGATCCCGTCGATGCAGTTGTGCGTCGAGAACGTGGACCAGGCCGGCGGCTGCTTCTACGGCTATTCGTGCGCCTACACCGACTCGATCAGCTGGAAGAACGAAAAGGAACCGCTGCCGATGATCCGCGACCCGCGCGCGGTGTTCGATCAGTTGTTCGGCATCGGCGCGACCCCGGAAGCCCGTTCGGCGCGCCGCCGCCGCGACCGCAGCATCCTTGACTGGGTGACGCAGTCGACGAACCAGTTGAAGCAGCAGCTGGGCGCCACCGACCAGGCGCGCCTCGCCAACTATCTCGACAACGTGCGCGAGATCGAGCAGCGCATCCAGAAGATCGAGGCGCAGAACGCGTCGGGTGAGGCGCGGGCGCTTCCCGGGGCGCCGATCGGTGTTCCGGATTCCTACGACGAGCACGTCAAGCTGATGTTCGACATGCAGGTCGTCGCCTTCGCGTCCGACGTCACGCGCGTCGTTGCCTTCAAGTTGAGCCGCGACGTGTCGAATCGCGTCTACCCGGAAACCGGCGTCAACACCGGCTTCCATATCGCCTCGCATCACGGCGAGAACGAAGCGCGCATCCTCGACCTCGCCAAGATCAACAAGTACCACGTGAGCCTGGTGCCGTACTTCCTCAAGAAGCTGAAGGAGACGCCGGACGGCGAGAGCAACCTGCTCGAGAACTCGCTCTTGCTCTACGGGTCGCCGATGGGCAACTCGAACGTGCACAACCACAAGCGCTGCCCGCTGTTCTTCGCCGGCCATGCCGGCGGCGCGCTCAAGGGCAACATGCACATCAAGGCGGCCGACGGCACGCCAATGGCCAACGCGATGCTCGGCGCGCTGCGGCTCGCCGGCCTCGAACTCGACACGTTCGGCGACAGCAGCGCGGTGATGGATCTCAACAAGGCTCCCGAAGCGACGGTGGCGTGATGAACAAGACCAGACTCCTTGCGTTGATCCTTGCGGCCGCGCTCAGCAACTCGATCGCGGCATCGGGCCCGGCCGACATCGCTGATGCGGCGCAGGCCAAGAACGCGGCGGCGGTGAAAAAGCTGTTGAAGGACGGCGCCGACGTCAACGCCGCGCAGGGCGACGGCATGACGGCGCTCCACTGGGCCGCGCTCAACGGCGACGCCGAAATCGCGCAGATGCTGCTGTATGCCGGCGCCAACGTCGCCGCCAAGACGCGCCTCGGCGGATTCACGCCGCTCCATCTCGCCGCGCAAGTCGGCAACGCCGCCGTGATCGGGCCGATGATCGCCGCCGGCGCCGACGTGTCGGCACCGACTGCGACCGGCACGACCGCGCTGATGCAGGCCGCCCATTCCGGCAACGTCGATGTGGTCCGCACGCTGATCGAGAACAAGGCCGACCCCAACGTGAAGGAAAGCGCTAACGGCCAGACGGCGCTGATGTTTGCCGCCGCCGCCGACCGCGTTGACGTCGTCAAGCTGCTGCTGCAGCACGGCGCTGACCTGAAAGCCACCTCGCGTGTCGAGGACTTCGGGAAGCTGACGATGGAAGATGTGCTGAACGGCGGCGGACAGAATCCGCGTCAGCAGGTGCCCACCGGCCAGGCCGACGTGCCCGGCGTGACGCGGCCGTTCAACTACAACGAGCTGGTCGGCCGTCACGGCGGTTTGTCGGCGCTGCACTTTGCGGCGCGCCAGGGCGCCATGGCCACCGCGGAAGCGCTGCTCGCCGCGGGCGCCGACGTGAATCAGCGTTGCGCCGGCGACCAGACCACGCCGCTGATCGTCGCGGCCGTGAACGGCCACTTCGATCTGGTCAGCTACCTGCTCGACAAGGGCGCCGATCCGAATCTGGTCAGCGAAGGCGGCATGACGCCGCTGTACGCGGTGATCAACGTGCAGTGGCAGCCGCGCTCGTTCTATCCGCAGCCGCGCGCCTACCTGCAGCAGAAGACCGATTACCTCACGTTGATGAAGAAGCTGCTCGACAAGGGCGCCGACGTCAACGCGCGCATCTACCGCAAGCCGTGGTACACCGAATACAACTTCGAGTTGCTGCGCACCGATGATTCCGGCGCAACCGCGTTCTGGCGTGCCGCCTACGGTGCCGACATCGCCGCGATGAAGCTGTTGCTGCAGTACGGCGCCGATCCCAACATCCCGACGTTCAAGATCGCGACCCGCTCGTTCAACTTCAACCAGGGTGGTGTGCGGGGCGGGAGCGATACGGATCCGTCAGGCCGTCCGCCGCTGCCGACCGGCGGTCCCGGCACGCCGCCGCTCGTGGTCGTGGCCGGCTCCGGCTATAGCGAAGGCTTCGCCGGCAACGCGCATCGCTATGCGCCGACCGGCCTGCTCGCGGCCGTGAAGTTCCTCGTCGAAGAGCTCGGCGCGGACGTGAACGCCGAGGATGAAGACGGCAACACCGCGGTGCACAACGCCGCCTCACGCGGCGACAACGAAATGATCCTGTATCTGGTCTCGAAGGGCGCCGACGTGAAGAAGGTCAATCGCCGCGGCCAGACGACGGTGGACATGGCCAACGGCCCCGTGCAGCGCACGCAGCCCTATCCGGAAACGATCAAGTTGTTAGAGGGAATGGGCGCGAAGAACAATCACAAGTGCGTTTCTTGCTAAGAATCTGAAGGTGCCTAAGGGTGCCTGAAGTGCCTAGAGTGCCAGGTGTAGACTGGGCACTCTAGGCACCGTTAGGCACCCTAGGCACCTTACCTGCCTGCCGCTTTCTTCCCGATCTCGATCGCCTTGAATCCCTGATCGCCCCAGTTCATCACGAACACGCTGAAGCCCTGCTTCATGCGCATCTCGATGTCGGTGGCGTTGGCGGGGTAGCCGCACGGTACGTTGAACTCCTTGCACGCAGCCAGCACCTTCTGAATCGCGGCCTCCCAGGCGGCTTCATCCAGCTTGCGCGAGCCGTCGGGCTGTTGGGTCGAGAACACGCCGCGCAACGTGCCCGCACCCGGCCACAGCACGCCGATGCCCTTCACGGCGGCGATTTCGCGCACGTGCTCGAGGCCGACCTTGCTTTCCACGATCGTCCAGTTGACGAGTTCGCCGTTGGGATTGAGCGGCCACAGGTCCGCCTTCTCCTTGTATTCCTTCTCGCTCATGCCCCAGACGGCCGGCGCGTCGCCGACGTTGTCGGAGCGCGTGCCACCCTTGGACTTGAAGCGCATCGCGTTCAGGCCGGTCTTCACTTCGTCTGCGCTCTCGACGCCGACGAACATGATGCCGGTGACGCCGAGGTTCAGCTGCTTGCCGATGCGCTCGGTGGCGAGCGCGGGGTTCTCGGCGATCTCGTGCGTCTTGATCATCACCGAGTGGCTGAAGTGCGGCTTCGGCTGCTTGATCAGGATGCCCGCGCCGGACATGCCCTTCATCAAATCGGCGAACACCGGATAGGCGCGGTCGAAATCACCTTCCATCGAGCCGTCGAAGATGAAGTCGCTGTTGGCGAAATCCACGGCTTCCTTGGCGAGTTCGGCCGGGGACTTCGGCGGTGTGGCGTCGGGCGGTGCGGCCGGCCGCGGTGCGCCACCCGGCGCAGCGCCCGGCGCGCCGGGGCCCGGGCCGAAGCGGCGATTGCTCGGCGCGTAGAGGCCGAACACCGGCTTCTTGGCCGCGAGCAGGTCGACCATTGGATTGAAGTGTTTTGGCGCTTGAGCCGCCGTGAGTGTTCCGGCGGCGATGACAACTGCAGACATCACTACTGCACGTGCACGCATGTTGATCTCCCGGGCGAGAGTATACGTCCGTCAGCGCGTGAAGATGGTTGAAACCTTCGCCGAGCCGGCCATGCCCAGGTGGTTGTCGTCCATGTAGTACGGCTTGCCGTCGGCGATGGCAAAGCAGAAAGTGTCGTCGCACAGCACCGACAGCGGATCGACCACCGTGACCGGGTGCCGTTGCTGCAAACCTGCAACGAACGCACGGTACGGTGCTTGTTCCTGGAGGACGTCGGCCTTTCTGACCGCGCAAGGCTCGCGGCGATGCTGCGGCGAGAGCGACCACGGCCGGCCGATGCACTCGGTCATCGAAAACCCCATCTCCGGAGTGGGCAGCACGATCGTCACGCGCTTGCCGCGTTCGCTCAACCAGCGTACCGTGTCTTCGAGGCCGGTTTCAATCGCGGCCTCGCCCTCAATGGCGGTTCCCGCGACGCGCACCGGCGTCGACGATTCGCCTGGCCGCGACCCACTGGTGTAGCGGTGATAGCGGAACGCGAGTACCACATCGCGCACCGACGGCGTCGCCGCCACCGCGTTGAACGCCGCGTCGTTCACGTCCGCACACGTCGGGTGTCCGTGTTCGAACGATCGCTCGACGTGGAGCAGCGGCGGGCAATCAGTGTCGCCGAGGTGCACCACCGTCTCGCGTTCGGCGGCGAGCCGTGCACCGAGCCCGGGTAGCAGGTGAGACGCGTGACTGTCACCGAGCAGTGCGGTCGTGACCGGCAGGTCCGCCGCATACTGCTGGCAGAACCCGCCGGCGACGCGGACGTGCTTGACGCATTCCGATCCGTTCAACGACGTCGGGACGGCCTCGTCCGCCGCATCGGCCACGCGCGTCGGCGGCAGCAGCGAGTGGCTCACCGCGCCGACCACCATCACAACACCGACGGCGAACAAGCCGCCGGCCAGCGCTGCTGCGCGCGCCGGCGTGGATGGCGTGATGCGCGTGCGAATCGGGCGTTCGAGCGCGAGGTAGCTCATGACCGCCAGTCCGGCGGCCGCCGCGATCGCGGCGAGCTTCATGACGCCGCTGACCGGCGCTGGCTCGGTGATCGACAGGAAAGACAACAGCGGCCAGTGCCACAGGTAGAGGGGATAACTGATCAGGCCGATGAAAACGGGCCCCCCCCGACTGAGGACTGTTCGGTTCACCCACGCCTCGGGGCCGGCCGCGATGATGAGCGCCGCGCCGATCGTTGGCAGCAGCGCCGGCCATCCCGGATAACTGGGCCGCATCGGATCAAGGTGCACGAGGTGCTGGATGTAATGGATCGTGCCGGTCACGAGCGCGCGCCCACTGTCGGTCCACCAGTTCGGCTGCCCTGGCTGTGCGAGTGCGATCGCCGCGACGAGGATGGCGATCACGCCCGTCCACGACATCAGGTCGCGCGTCGCCGCGAGGTTGCGATCGGTCGCGCTTACAAAGAGCCTCTCCCCGAGCGCGCGCACGGCGTGGTCACGCCGATCAGCGGTGAAAGAGGCGAGCCACGCCCCGGTGGCAATCTGCCAGAGCCGCGACACTGGCAGGTAGAACGCGGCAGACGCGTAGCCGTCGGCGACCAGTCCGACGTTGACGGCGAACGAGGCCACCACGACAAGGCCGATAAGCGTCGTGCGTCGCACCCCGCGTCGCCACGCCCACGCGATCAGCAGCGGCCAGACGATGTAGAACTGCTCTTCGACGCCGAGCGACCACAGGTGCAGGAGGGGTTTGGTGCGTGCCGGCGCGTCGAAGTAGCCCGCTTCCCACCAGAGCAACAGGTTGTTCGAAAAGAACGCCGAGGCGGCGACGTGCTGCTGCAGGCTATGGAATTCACGCGGCGTCAGCGCGATCCAGCCGAACGCGATCGTGCCGATCATCATCGCCAGCAGCGCAGGCACGATCCGCCGTACCCGGCGCACGTAGAAGTCGCGAATACGAAACTGACCGGCTTCGCAGCCGGCAAACAGTTGCTGAGAGATCAGGTACCCGGAGATGACGAAGAAGATGTCGACGCCGACGTAGCCCGACGGCACCCACGTGGAAAAGGCGTGGAAGCCGATGACTGCGAGCACCGCAACGGCGCGCAGGCCGTCGATGTCGGGCCGATAGACAGAATCGAGACGCGCGCCAGCATCCATGCGGGGGCGGGCACATTATAACGACAGGAATCTTGGTATTCTCGTCTCCATGACGGGCGTGGCCACGGCGCCGGCCTGGCGTGTTGCCATCACACGGAGCGAGGAGTTCGACCGGATTCGCGTCGACCTCGAGGCCCATGGCTTTGCGGCCAGCGCCCTGCCGTTGCTGATCGAAGCGGCTCCACCTGATCCCGCTGCGCTCGTCCAGGCGGCCCGCGACCTGGAGCGATTCGACTGGCTGGTGTGCGCAAGCGTCCGCAGCGTCCGCGCCATCGTCGAGGCGCGGGGGCGGCCCTGGCCGCCGCATCTTCGCACCGCCGCCGTTGGACCGGTCACTGCGGCCGCACTGGTCGATGCCGGTGCACGGAACCCCATTCATGCCGAGACCTTCAACGCGCGCGCGCTTGTCGAGGCGCTGCGTCCGCTCGATTCGTGGGGCGGCCGCCGCGTGCTGGTGGCGACGACGCCGGGCGGGCGACGCGAGATCATTGATGGGCTCGCGGCTGAAGGCGCGGCGGTGACGGCGGTTGAGGCCTACGCGATGATTCCGCTCGATGCCGCCGCGATCCGGTTCTTCCAGCTGGGCCAGGAACAGCCCG
>CAZBYY010000213.1:0-6540 GCA_964495855.1 uncultured Acidobacterium sp.
GGAAGAGTATATTGGCGATTGAAGATTCCTTGATTGACGACTGTTGGGTGATTGATGAGTGCCGATCGTCGATTAATCGACAATCGGCAGTTTCAAATCACCCAACAATCAAGCAATCAAGGAATCACCCAATCTTCAATTTAGAACGCCACTCTCACGCCGATGCGCGCCGTGCGCGGCGCGAGCACCGACGTCGGACGCAGATAGGCCGCGCCGGTCGTGATCGTGCGCGATTCGGCCGCGTTGGTGTTGGTGATGTTGAACAGGTCCAGGAACGCGGTCGCCTTGACGTTCTTGGCGAGCGTGACGCCGCGGTCGACGCGCAGGTCGATCACGGTGATGTTGTCCTGGCGGTTCGACTTGAGCGGCTCGACGTTGACCGTGCCGCTGAAGATCGCGCCGGCCGCCGTCGCCGCCGCCGCGCCCACCGAAATCTGACGGGCGAAGTTGGCGCCGGCCTGGTGACGAACCAGCGGCGAGAAGCGAACGCGTCCGGGCGCCTCGTAGGTGCCCGACAGCTTGAAGTCCCAGCGCGTCGTGTCTTCATCGAACGCACCGTTCGGCGAGTTCGGGTAGGCGCCGGGGAAATCGTGCGCCATGGTGTAGCTGCCACCGACCTGCGCCGACCACTTGTTCGCCATGCGCCGGTTCATCGACGCTTCGATCGTCTTGTAGCGAGAGAAGCGCGGCGTGTTCTGCGTGACGTTGGTCAACGGGAAGCGCGTGTTCACGTCGGCGGTGTTCGGCACGCCGAGCAGCCGCAACGTCCCGTCGTCGGCCGTGCCGGTCACGCCGTCAACACCGGGGTCGACGATCGTGTAGGGCACGGTGTAGGCCGAGATCGGGCGGCCCGGGTTGTACTGCGCAATCAGGTTGTCTTCCGTCTTGTAGATGAAGCCGATGCGCGTGCCGATCGTGCTGCTGATCGAGCGTTCGAGGTACGCCGTCACGTCGTGCGAGTACGGCTCGGTGATCTTCGGGTCGAGCACCACCGTGCCGGCCAGTGACGTGGCCGTGGGGTTGGCGCCTTCTTCACCCGGCTGCCAGCGCTTGTCGCCGTTGCGATCCGTCCACGAGTAGGTGACGCTCTTGTTGTTCTGGTTCGGATTGGCGTTGGCGCTCACATCCGGACCCGGGTTGTGCCAGAACAGGCCGTAGCTGAACTTGAGCACGGTCTTGCCGTCGCCCGCCAGGTCGTAGGTGACGCCGATACGCGGACCGAAGTTGTTCCACGTGTAGAAGTCCGTCGCCGGGAAGGTCTGCGCCGGCACGGTCACCGGACCGATCGAATATGCCAGCTGCCGATTCTCCGGCATCCAGCCCTTGTAGCGATCCCAGCGGAGGCCGCCGTTGATCGTCACCCGGCCGAGCGCCCACGTATCGTTGACGAAGAAGTCCTGCTGGTCGAGCTTGTTGACGACGAGCAGCTGGCCATCGTCGCTGGCGCGGCGGCCGCAGATGCACGTCGCCGTCGGAACGCCGAACACCACCTGGCTGGCGACGCCGTTCGAATAGATGTGCTCGATGTTGCCGCCGACGTTCTGCAGGCGGCCACTCCACTGCGTTTCCTGGTAGATCTCACCGCCGATCTTGAACGTGTGGCTGCCGTGCTTGGTGTCGAGGAAGTAGGTGGCGGCACCGGTCGTCTGCTTGCGATCGCGATCCGTCTGCGACGCGGCATGCGTGCCGGTCAGCGTGAGCAGCGTGGTGTCGCGCCAGAAATAATCGTCGTTGCTGTTGGGCAGGCGCGGATCGTAGTAGCCGAAATCACCCCAGCGCGCTTCGATGTAGAGACGATCCGACAACGTGCCGTTCCATTCACCCTTGTATACCCAGCTCGGAGACTTCTGGGCCACCGTCTGGCCGGGGTTCGTGTAGGTGTAGCCGCCAAGCGGCAGGCGGTTCGGCTGCTCCTTCATGTTCCACTGGTAGTAGCCGACGATCTTGTTCTTCTGGTTCAGCTGATAGGTGACCTTCGCCGACGGATTCTGGTTCCAGGTGTCGAACGTCTTGCTGAAGGTGAACAGCGGCTGCTGGACGGCGTTGAACTGCCGGCGCCACGAGAAATTCCACCACGCCTTGTCGCGCTTGATCGGACCGCCGACGTTGAAATTCACGTCGTAGTAGTGATCCATCTCGTTGCTGTGCGGGCGGAAACCGTAGCCGCCCTGCGAGGTCGGCTTCGTGTAAAGGTCGGTCAGGTTCTCGCCCTGGAACGAGTTGTTGTAGAAGTCGGTGTAGTAGTCGCCGGAGAACCGGTTGCCGCCCGACTTGCCGAGGAAGTTCGACTGCACGCCCGGCGTGGCCGCTTCCGCGCCCTGCCCCGCCACGCCGAGGAACACTTCTTCGAATGAGCCGTAGTCGTAGTAGAAGCCGGCGCCGCCGGTGCCTTCGGTCGTGTTGATGCCTTCAACCGACGTGCGCACCTGGCCGCTCAGGCCGTAGGCGCGATAGCCGGTCTGCGTGCCGGCGCGGTTGCCGCCGACGTCGATGTTGCTCATGATCACGCCCGGTGTCGCCGCGAGCAACGCCCACATGTCGCGCCCGTTCGGGATCGAGTTGAGCTGTTCGAGCTTGAAGTTTTGCTGTACGCGCGTGGCGGAGGTGTCGATCACCGGCGAGGCGCCCGTGACGGTCACGGTTTCCTGCAGCATCGCGACCTTCAGTTCCGCATTCACGTTCGCCGTGAAACCCAGCGAGACGTTGACGTCGCCGCGCTTCACGGTGCTGAACCCGGTGAGCTCGAACGTCAGCTCGTAGGCGCCCGGCGGCACGGCCGGGAAGCGATACGCGCCGTTCTCGTTGGTGACCTGCGTCTGCGTGCCGATCATCGACGGGCTCGTCGCCGTCACGGTCACGCCGGGCAGCATCGCGCCGCTGCTGTCGGCCACGCGACCCTGGATGGTCCCGGTGGTGCTCGCGCCACCACCCTGGGCCGCTCCCGCGGCCGGGAACAGCAGCCCGACGACCAGCGCCGCGGCCACTGCCTTCACAACACCTCTCATATCAGTCCTCCTGAATTACTGCGTGGGGCATTCGAACAAACTGCAAACGAACCTGAAAAAACTAACCCGGAATCGTAACCGGATCGCCCTTCTTCGTGAAGACGATCGCCAGGAATTTTGTTGGCTGCGTCGCGCTCGGGTTTCCCGAAGTCGAATGGACCTCGCCCGGCGCGTCGAACGATTCGAAGAACATCTCGCCGGCGTTGTAGACCTTGGCCGGCTTGTCGTTCACCGCGAAACTGTACTGCCCTTCGATCACATAGCCGATGACAAAGCCGGGATGCCGATGCTTGCGCCCCGGCGGAGCGCCCGCGGGCAACGTGATCTCGGTCGCCGTCATCTGCCAGCCTTCGAGGTTCACCGCAGGCGCGTCGCGTTGCGCGACCGCCCGCGATCCGCCCGCCGACTGCCGTGCGCCAATGACGCTCGACGCCATCATCGTCATCGCCGCGGTCAGGAATGCGCGCCTGTTGTCGGACACTGCTTTCTCCTCTGCCAAGGGGGACGAATGATCTTACGCGACTTGACCGGGCTTGCGCACCTTAAGATGAAGGAGATGCGCCTCGGAGCGGCCGTGGCCGCGCTTGCCGGCCTGGTGACGCTGGTCACCGCTGATACGGGACGAAACCGCGCCACCTGGGTGTGGGATGCCGCCCCCCTGCTGCGGAGCCCCGCGGCGCAGGAGGAGTTTCTCACTTTCGCCGCCGAGCAACGCATCGGCCGCGCGTGGATCCAGGTGTCGACGAACCCGTCGCGCGCCCTCGGCGATGCCGACCAGTGGCGCGCGTTCTTGACGCGCGCACACGCGTCGGGCCTGGCGATCGACGCGCTGGACGGCGCGCCCGACTACGTCCTGTCGCGGCGCCGCGTGGCATTGCGGTGCGCCGCGTTCAACAGCGCGACGGCATCCTCGTCGAGCCCGGGCGTGGCGTCCAGGACCAGTGCGAGCGCGCCACGGATCGACGTCAGCGGCGTGCGCAGTTCGTGACTGACATTGGCGACGAACTTCTTCTTCGCGGCTTCGGCGCTCTGCAGGACCGCCATCGCGCGACGCAACTCGAGCTGCGCCATGACACGCCGGCTCAACGCTTCGAGCGCGCGCTGCTGATCCGCGGCGAGCGTCCGCGGCACGCGATCGATGACGCACAACGTGCCGAGCCCTTCGCCATCGCCGGTCACGAGCGGTGCACCGGCGTAGAAGCGGATGCCCGGATCGCCGGTCACCAAGGGGTTGTCGTGAAACCGGCGATCCTGGCCCGCGTCACCAACCACCAGGGTGCGATTGTCGACAATCGCGTACGCGCAGAAAGCGTGCTCGCGCGGCGTCTCGGCGACCTCAAGGCCGATGCGCGACTTGAACCACTGCCGCGTTCCATCGACGAACGAGATCAGCGCGATGGGCGTGCCGCAGATCTGCGCCGCGAGCGTCGTGAAATCGTCGTAGGCCTGTTCCGGCTCACTGTCGAGGATATCGTAACGGTCCAGCGCGCTCAGGCGAGCCGACTCATTCGCCGGCAAAGGAGGGACAACCATTCGGCGCGGTTGATTCTAACTCACTGGTCCTTGCGCAGGATGACGGCGGCTGGACGATGGTCGACGTCCGACACCAGCTTCTCGACGACCCACCCGCCGTTCTTCAGTGCGGCGAGGCGATCGTTCAGATCGTAGGTCACGAGCAAGCTCAGCAGTGGCGCGGCAGGGACCGCGTCCGTCTTTACGTAGTGCGCGCGCGGCAGTACGTCTTCGCGATGCCGCTGGAGCGCGTAGAACCGCCACTTGACCGGCGCATCATCGACATCCTCGGTGAAGTAGAACGCCGGGGCCTTCGCATCGGCGAGCAGATACTCGGACACATCGCGGAACGCCACCGGGTCGTAGTAGAACGCCGAGCGCAGCTTGTAGTGACCGAAGTAATCGAAGTAGAAGTACCCGAACTGCAGCGCCGACACCGCAAGGACGGCGATCACGCCGGCGCGCATCCACCGCGAGGATGATCGCCAGAGCTGCGCAGCACCGAACCCGCCCAGCAGCCCGAGGAACGGCAACAAGTACATCGCCCGCTGGATCATGGTGGGCTCGCCCTTGAACGCGGCGGGCACGGGCGCCAGCACGAGGCCCACGGCCATCACGACCGCGACCCAGTCGCGCCGTCGTAACAGCGCCACCGCTCCGGCAGCGAGCAGGATCGCGACGGGTGCCAGCACGAATCCGGACCGCGCGGTTGACGTCACGGGGCTGGCGCCGCCGCGCAGGAACAACACGGTCGGCTTGATCAGGCTGAGGTAGGTCTCGACGGGTCCGTACTTCGGTCCCTCGGTGACGCCGTAGCGGGCCAGCGTCTGCCACAACATTTCAGGATGCGCGGCGATCCACGCGGCGCCCACGAGCGGCGGCCCGGCAAACGTCATCGCGGACACCGCGAGATCCCCGATCGTCGCGCCTCGGCGAAAGGCCAGCACCCATGTGAGCAGCAGGTAACACGGCATCATCATCCACGAGGCGATATACGAGTAGCAGCCGATCCCGAGGATCGCACTCGCGAACACGAGGTGCCGGCGCCGGGGGGTCTGCATGTAGAGGTGCAGGCACCACAACCACGCGATCACAAAAGGCAACGGGAGCACGTAGTCGAGTGCCTGGCGGCTCAGGATGACCTGCGTGGGCGCGAGACCGACGATCAGCGCAGCGGCGGCGGCCGGCACCCCATCGCCGATCATTCGCCGCGCCACGGCGAACAACAGCAGCGGCGTCAGCAGACCGCCGATGAGCGCGACCGGCAGGCGGATGGTCGTGATCGTGAACGGCAGGACCTTCACGAACAACGCCGTCACGTAGAACAGCACTGGCTGATACCAGGTATCGCCCCAGGGTTGCTGCGCGCCGCCGGCCGGATCGGCCAGGTTCACGAACACCGGCCACCGGTCGCCGTTCACGTTGCGGCCGGTCGTCGCAATGGCATGCGCGCCGACGGCGAAATGGGCTTCGTCGCCGCCGAAGTAGACGGGCGTGTCCGCCAGGTCGTACACGTAAAGGCCGGCGATCAGCGCGAACGCGGTGATGAGGAGAAATCGTCGCTGCAGGACGCGTATCAGCTTACACCCGATGCGGACGCGCCATCTGCTCGGGCCGCACCCACGCGGCGAACTGCTCCGCGGTGACGTCGCCTGACGCCAGCGCCGCCTCTCGCAGCGACAGGTGCTCGCGATGCGCCTTGAGGGCGATCGCCGCGGCCTTTTCGTAGCCGATGTGCGGGTTGAGCGCCGTCACCAGCATCAACGAGCCCGCGACGTGCTGGCGGATGCGTTCGAGATTCGGCTCGAGGCCGCGCGCGCAGAACTGATCGAACGACCGGCTCGCGTCGGCCAGCAGCTCGATCGACTCGAGCACGTTGTGCAGGATCACCGGCTTGAAGACGTTGAGCTGAAACTGTCCCTGCGTGTTCGCCATCGCCACGGCGAGGTCGTTGCCAAACACCTGCACCGCCACCATCGTCATGGCTTCCGACTGGGTGGGGTTGATCTTGCCCGGCATGATC
>CAZBYY010000214.1:0-6505 GCA_964495855.1 uncultured Acidobacterium sp.
GGACGTGAGCCCGCGCGAATCGCTTCGAGCTCCGCGCCGGCGCGGCCGAGTGGCGACTCCGGGGTCAGCGCCGGCAGCGTGATCTCGCGATCCTTGTGCCGCAACCGGCCGAGCGGCGCAATCACCGCGGCGGTGCCGATCCCGGCGGCGCCCTGCAGCGTGCCCCTGGCGTGCGCGTCGAATACCTCGTCGATGCTGATGCGACGCTCTTCGACCGGCAGGTTCAAGTCGCGCAGCAGCGTCAACACGCTGTCGCGCGTGATGCCGGGGAGGATCGTGCCGGTGAGCGGCGGCGTGATGACGGTGCCGTTGATCACGAACGCGACGTTCATCAATCCGGCTTCTTCCACGTACTTGCGCTCGATGCCGTCGAGCCACAGCACGTTGTGGAACCCCTTCTTCTGCGCCTCGATGGCGGCGAGCATGCTGCCCGCGTAGTTGCCGCCGCATTTGGCGGCGCCGGTGCCGCCGGGGAACGCGCGCACGTAGGTGTCTTCGGCGATCAGGTCGACGCTGCCCGAGAAATACGGCGCGCTCGGGCACGTTTCGATGATGAAGCGGAACGTGTCGGCCGGCTTCACGCCGAGCACTTCGCCGATGCCGAACATCACCGGGCGGATGTAGAGCGCGCTGTGTTCCTTTTCCGGAATCCAGTTGCGATCGAGCGCGACGAGCGCCGCGGATCCGTCGATGAAGATCGACGCGGGAATCTCCGGCATCGCCATGCGCTGGCAGGTGCGGTTCATGCGCGCGTGGTTGGCGTCAGGACGGAACAACACCGCGCCGCCGTTCGGACGCGGGAAGGCCTTGAAGCCTTCGAAGATGCCCTGGCCGTAGTGCGCGACGGATGGAGCGGCCGGCAACTGTTGCGGTCCATAGGGCACGATTTTCGGCTCGCCCCATTTGCCGGCGTGCCAGTCAACGATCAACATGTGATCGCTGAAAACGGCGCCGAACCCGGCGTTGTCGCGCAGTTCAGGCGTCAGGCGTGATGCGGTGGTCCTGGTAACGGGAATCGTGGCAAGCATCGATGAAGAATCCTTTGAAAGATCCTATCAAAAAGCCCTGAGCCGCCCTTCGCCGACGAGCACGCTCGTCCCACCGACGCGCACGCGCGAGATGTCGCCGCCGGCGAGATCGATCTTGATGTGAATCCGGCTCGGCCGGCCCATCTTGACGCCCTGCGCGCTGACGATCGCGCCGGCCTTTTCAGGCGGCACCAGCCCGTGCTTGACCAGGTAACAGCCGAGCGGGCCGCTGGCCGATCCCGTGGCCGGATCCTCGGTCGCGCCCATCATCCGGCTGTACGCTGTCGCGCCGTCGGCGCCGGGCTCCGTGGAAAAGATGAACAGCCCGCGGCGGGTGAGCTTTGCGGCCTCGAACATCGCCGCCGCGGCGCGGGAATCGAGTACGGCTTGATCAACGGCGGCGCGAGACGCCAGTGGAACCATGAAGAACGGCGAACCGCAATTGACCTCTTGGGGCAGCACCCCCGGACGCAGCGCGGAGGGATCGATGCCCAGCGCGGCGGCGAGCGCCGCGGGCGCATTCAACGTCGGGCCGAAGACCGGCTTCTGCTGGGTCATCCACGCAAACTGCAGGCGATCCCCCTGCCACTCGAGTTCGACCAGCGTCGGGCCGATGCCCAGGCCAAAGGTGAATTCCTTCCGGCCTGGCGCAATCGCGCCATCGTCTGCGAGCGCAAACGTCGAGCCGATCACTGGATGCCCGGCGAATTGCAGTTCGTTTGCTGGTCCAAAGATCCTCAGGCGCACGTCCGTGCCGGCGGCTTCGGCGGGCTGGACGAAGGTGCATTCGGAGAATTTCGTCTCGCGTGTCATCGATTGCATCTGCTCGGCGGTGAGGCCCGCGGTATCGGTAAACACTGCCAACTGGTTGCCCGTGAGCGGCTTGTCGGTAAACACGTCGTATTGCAGGAAACGTCGGCCGTTGGCGACGGCCGGGCGTCTGATCGGTTGCGCGCGAAGCGGCAGCGGCACCGCGGCCGGGAGCATCAGGCCCAGGAACGATCGACGGTTGAACTGGAACATAGGCCCACTATTGTGTGACAGAATCCGGAGAAATTCGTGTTCGACGGCCTCTTCAAATTCTTCTTTGAGCTCTCGCCGGTGGTGTTCAGCCAGGGAGAGTTCCGCTTCGCGCCAACGACAGGGTCGTACCTGGCGGCGGCGGCGATTGCCGCGGCAGCGGCGCTGGCAATCTATGCCTACCGCACGGGCGTGGGGCATCGCTCGCAACGCGTCGGGCTGGCCGCGATCCGTTTGGTGATCCTCGCCGTCCTGCTGGTGTGCATGTTCCGGCCGCTGCTGGTCGTGAAGGCCTCGGTGCCCCAGCAGAACTTCGTGGCGGTGCTCGTGGACGATTCCCGCAGCATGCAGATCGCGGACGTGGACGGCAAGCCGCGCGCCGATTATGCGAAGGCCCAGTTCGGCGCGAATACGCGCGGCGTCCTCAAGGCGTTGTCCGATCGCTTCACGGTTCGTACCTTTCGTTTTTCGAACGCGCCGACGCGCACCACCCAGGAATCCGACCTGACATTCTCCGGATCGCAATCACGCCTCGGTGCGGCGCTGTCCGGCGTGCGCCAGGAACTGGCCGGCCTGCCGGTCGCCGGCCTGGTCATGGTGAGCGATGGTGCGGATACGGCCGATGCGGCGCTTGGCAACGCGATCCTCGGCCTCAAGGCCGAACGGCTGCCGGTGTTCACCGTCGGCGTGGGCCGCGAGACGTTGTCGAAGGACATCCAGGTCGGGCGCGTGGTGGTCCCGCGCACGGCGCTCAAGGGCACGACGCTGATGGTGGACGTCGTGCTGTCGCAATCGGGCTTCGATGGCCAGCAGGTGACGCTCGACGTCGAAGACGAGGGCACGCTGGTCAGCACGCAACAGGTGGCCTTGCCAAACGCCGGCACGCCGGCGACGATTCCGGTCCGCTTTACGGTGAAAGAAGCCGGGCCGCGTGTGCTGCGGTTCAAGGTGACGCCGCAAGCGGGCGAACTGGTCACCGACAACAACGCGCGCGAGGCACTGATCGACGTGCGCGACCGCAAGGAAAAGATCCTGTACTTCGAAGGCGAGCCGCGCTTCGAATACAAGTTCATCCGCCGCGCGATTCCCGACAACGACAACATCATCATCACCGGCCTGATGCGCACGGCCGACAACAAGTACATGCGCCAGGGCGTGGATACGCCTGATGAACTCGTGGCGGCCTTCCCCAAGACGCGCGAAGAATTGTTCGCGTATCGATCGATCATCCTCGGCAGCCTCGAGGCGGCGGCACTCACCGGCGACCAGCTGCGCATGATCAACGAGTTCGTCGATCGTCGCGGCGGCGGGTTGTTGATGCTGGGCGGTCCGCGATCGTTCGCCGAAGGCGGCTACGCCGGCACGGCGGTGGCCGATGTCCTGCCGGTCGTGCTCGACCGCGGCAAGGTCATGGCCAAGAACGAGCTGCTGCGCGTCAACGTGAAGCCGACGCGCGCGGGTCTTGCCACCGCGGTGACGCAGATCGGCGCCAACGAGCAGGCCTCAGGCGAGCGGTGGAATACGCTGCCGCAAGTAACGGCGGTGAATCGCATCGACGAGGTGAAGCCCGGTGCGACCGTGTTGCTGACTGGCACTGACGAACGCCGTGTCGAGCGGCCGATGCTGATCTATCAGCGCTACGGCCGGGGCAAGACGTTCGCGTTTTTGCCGCAGGACTCGTGGAACTGGCAGATGGCGGCATCGATTCCCCTCGAGGACATGACGCACGAGAACTTCTGGCGTCAGCTGACCCGCTGGCTCGTCGACGGCGTGCCCGACCAGGTCGAGGCCTCGCTCACCACCGAGCGCGTCGAGCCGGGTGAAGCGGCGACGCTCGCCGCCACCATCGTCGATCCGGCGTTCGTGGAGTTGAACGACGCCTCCGTCGTGGCGACGATCACGGGGCCCGACGGCTCGGTCAGCGACGTGCCGATGTCGTGGGACGGCGAACACCCCGGCAAGTACGTGGGGTCGGCGCCGACAAAGGGGCCGGGCTGGTACGAGGCGAAGATCGACGCGACAAGGGCGGGGAAGTCGATTGGCACCACAGTCACGCACTTCCGCGCCGCGCCCGGTGACGCGGAGTACTTCGACGCCACGATGCATGCGGCGACGCTGCGGCGCATTGCCGACGAAACCGGCGGGCGTTTCTACGAGGCGTCCAACACCGCGTCGCTCGCCGACGACCTGCGCTACACCGGTCGAGGCGTGACGACGGTCGAGGAACACGACCTCTGGCACATGCCGATCGTGCTGTTGCTGCTCGTCGGCCTGCTTTGCGCGGAATGGGGGTACCGACGT
This sequence comes from uncultured Acidobacterium sp., assembly GCA_964495855.1. Lineage (GTDB taxonomy): Bacteria > Acidobacteriota > Vicinamibacteria > Vicinamibacterales > UBA2999 > 12-FULL-67-14b. The sequence continues at coordinate 4,350 of CAZBYY010000214.1, forward strand.
GTCGTCGGCCTGGCGTAGTGCGATTGCGATCATGGTCGTCGCTGCAGGTGCGGTCGCGTGGGCCGAGCGACTCGATCCGGTCGAGCAGCCCGAGGTGAAAGCCACCTACGACGGCCGATTTTCGTTCCTGCGCGTCCGCGTCGGTCCGCCGCTGTCCCAGTATCGACGGCTGCCGCCGTGGGCGCACGACTACGCGCGCGCGGATTTTCACTTCATGAAGATCCTGCAGGAGCTGACCTTCATCCGCCCGATGATCGACCAGGGCAACGTGATGACGCTGGACGATCCGGATCTCGCGAAGTTTCCGATTGCGTATTTGTCGGAGCCCGGCTTCTGGACGATGTCGCCGGAGGAAGCAACCGGGCTGCGCAATTACCTGAAGAAGGGCGGCTTCATCATCTTCGATGACTTCCGCACCTTTCATAACCAGAACCTGTTCCAGCAGATGCGTCAGGTGTTACCCGAGGCGGTGTGGCAGCCGCTCGACGTGTCGCAGCCGATCTTTCATTGTTTTTTCGAAATCAACTCGCTCAACGTCGACAGTTACTACGGCCGCGCCTCGTGGATGGGGATTTTCGAAGACAATGACCCTCACAAGCGCCTGATGGCGGTGGCCAACTCGAATCACGACCTCGGCGAGTATTGGGAGTTTTCCGACACCGGCTACTTTCCCGTCGACCTGTCCAACGACGCGTATAAATTTGGCGTGAACTACATTGTGTACGGCATGACCCACTAGGAGACCGCGTGGATACGATCGAAATGAACGCCCCGGATGATGTTGCCCTCGCCGACCGCATGAAGGTCGGCCGCGATCGCATCATCGCTGAATTGCGAAAGCAGATCGTCGGCCAGGAAGACATCATCAACCAGGTGCTGCTGACGCTGTTCGTCGGCGGCAACAGCCTGATTGTGGGTGTGCCGGGCCTCGCCAAGACGCTGCTGATCCACACGATGGCCAAGGTGCTGGACCTGAAGTTCTCGCGCATCCAGTTCACGCCGGACCTCATGCCGTCGGACATCACCGGCACGGACATCATCCAGGAGGACGCGCAGACCGGCCGCCGCCAGATGGTGTTTTCGCCGGGCCCGATCTTCTGCAACATCCTGCTCGCGGATGAAATCAACCGCACGCCGCCGAAGACGCAGTCGGCGCTGCTCGAAGCGATGCAGGAGCACCGCGTCACGATCCAGGGCCGCACCTACAAGCTCGAAGAGCCGTTCTACGTGTTTGCCACGCAGAACCCGATCGAGCTCGAAGGCACGTATCCGCTGCCCGAAGCACAGCTCGATCGCTTCATGTTCCACATCGTCATCGAGCATCCGCCCGAGGACGAGGAGTTCATGGTCGTCAAGACGACGACGGCGATCCTGGAGCCGCAGTTTGACAAGCCGGTCACGGGGCCGGACTTGATCGCGTTCCAGCGCCTCGTGCGCCGCGTGCCCGTCGCCGATCCGGTGATGCGCTACGCGCTCGCGCTCGTCCGCGCGAGCCGGCCGAAGAACCCGACCTGTCCCGACGCGATCAAGAAGTGGATCGCGTTTGGCGCGAGCGTGCGCGGCGCACAGAACCTGGTGCTGGCCGGCAAGGCGCGGGCGCTCACGAGCGGCCGTTATCACGTGAGCTACGAAGACATTCGCGCCGTAGCCCACTCGGTGCTGCGTCACCGCGTGCTGACGAACTTCCACGCGCAGTCGGAAGGCATCACGAGCGATTCGTTGATCGACAAGTTGCTCGAAGCCGTGCCGGCACCGCGCTCGGGCATGTAGGCGAGCACCCCAGGCACCCGTAGGCACCATAGGCACCCTTAGGCACCCTTAGGTACCATGTCCCTGACCACCCCGGTCCCCGGCGCGAAGTTCATCGACCCGAAGGTTCTCGGTCGCATCGGGAACCTCGAATTCGTCGCCCGGACCGTCGTCGACGGCTTGATCAACGGCACGCACCGCTCGCCGTTCTTCGGCGCGTCGGTGGATTTCGCCGAGCATCGCGGCTACGTGGCCGGCGATGACATCCGGCGTGTGGACTGGCGCGTCTACGCGCGCACCGACAAGTACTACATCAAGGAATTCGAAGCGGACTCGAACGCGAACTTCTCGATCCTGCTCGACCGCGCGAACCGCATCTTCCTCGCGATGGCCAGTGTCGAGGGCGG
>CAZBYY010000215.1:0-6485 GCA_964495855.1 uncultured Acidobacterium sp.
GAGATCGCCGGAGTGCTCGGCTTCGGGCTGCCCGACCTCAACGAGCTGGGCTGGCGCTCCCGCGACCACCTCACCTACCTGACGCACGGCATGCCGGACGAACCGACGTTCAGCACGCTGGCCGTGATCGCGCGCGCCGCGCCGGTGCCGATCGTCGCCGTGCACTCCACGCGCGACGAGTACGTGCCGCTCGCCGAAGTGCAGCGGGTCATGGCGGCGGCGCAGGAACCCAAGCAGCTCTGGACGATCAACGCGACCAACCATCGCTTCAGCGGCAACATCGCCGAATGCGACCAGCGCCTGTTCGATGCCATCGAGTGGGTGCGCGCGCACAGGGTGAACTGACCATGACACTGAGCCACCGCCAGAAACAGGCGCTGCCGAAGATCATCGGCCTGCTGCTGTTTTTCGCCGCGCTCGCGGTGTTGCGCGGCGAGATTCGTTCGTTGTCCTGGCCGTCCTTGATGGCCGGCGTGATGGACACGCCGCGCGACCGGTTGCTGGCCGCGGCGGCCCTGACACTGCTCAACTACGCGGCGCTCACCGGCTACGACCTGCTCGCCTTCGCGCACATCGGGCGCCGGCTGCCGCGATGGCGCATCGCCGGGACCGCGTTTCTCGCCTACGCGATGTCGAACACGATCGGCTTCGCGATGCTCACGGGCGCATCGCTGCGCTACCGGTTCTACTCGCGCTGGGGCGTGAGCGCGGCCGACCTGTCGCGCATCATCCTGTCGTACACGGTCACGTTCTGGCTCGGGCTGCTCGTGCTCGGCGGCGCCAGCCTGTTCTTCGGCGGCGCGCTGCCAGGTCCACTGGCATCACCGTTGATGGCACCGGTCGCCATCCTCCTGATCGTGCTTCCCTTCGCCTACGTCGGCGCCGCGATGCTTCGCCGCGAGCCGATCCGCGTGGCGAGCTTCGAGATCCCGCTGCCGCCGCCGGGTGTCGCGGTCGCGCAGCTCGCCGTGTCGGCCATCGAATGGACGCTGGCGGCGGCGGTGCTGTTCGCGCTGCTGCCCCCGGCGGTTCCATTCATCACCTTCGTCGCCGCGTTCCTCGTCGCGATCCTCGTGGGCATGGCCAGTCACATACCCGGCGGCATGGGCGTGTTCGAGACCGTGATCATGCTGCTGCTCGCGCCGTATTACGAGTCGGCCGCGGTGTTGCCCGCGCTCGTGATGTTCCGCGTGGTCTATTACCTCGTGCCGCTGGTGATCGCGCTTGCCGGTCTCGTGCTTGACGAGGCGTGGCAGCGTCGCGCGCATGTCGCGCGCATCGCCAGCGGCGCCGGTCGTATCACCGCCCAGCTGACCCCGCCGGCGATGGCGGCGCTGACCTTCATCGCCGGTGTCGTGCTGCTCGTGTCCGGCGCCACGCCCGCGGCGCCGGGCCGGCTGGCCGAACTGTCCCACTGGCTGCCGGTCGGCGTGATCGAAATCTCGCACTTCACCGGCAGCGTCGTCGGCGTCATGCTGCTGGTCTTGTCGCAGGGGCTCGCCCGCCGCCTCGATGCGGCGTACTACCTCACGATGATCGCGTTGACGGTGGCCGCGGCGGCATCGCTCCTGAAGGGCATCGACTACGAAGAGGCCTCGCTGCTCGTCGCCATGCTCGCCGTGCTCGGCGCGTCGCGACCGGCCTTCGATCGCAAGGCGGCCTTCTTCGACACGCGGTTCTCGGCGGAGTGGGTCACCGCGCTCGTGATCGCGACGGCTGGATCGTTCTGGCTCATGTTCTTCGCGTTTCAACACGTCGACTACTCGAACCAGTTGTGGTGGCAATTCGAGCTGCACGGCGAAGCGTCGCGCGCGCTGCGCGCGTCGGTCGGCGTCGCCCTCGTGACGCTGCTGTTTGCGCTCGCCCGCTTGATGAGCCATGCGCGTCACGAGGCGCCGGTACCGACCGAACAGGATCTGGAGGATGCGGCACGGATCATCGCGACGCAGCCGAACACGTCACCGCTGCTGGTGTTCCTGCGCGACAAGTCGTTGATCTTCAACGAGGCGCGCACGGCCTTCCTGATGTACGCCGTGCAAGGCCGCAGCTGGGTCGCCCTCGGCGATCCGGTCGGCCCGCCGGATGAGGGGCGCGAACTCATCCGCCAGTTTCTCGAACGCTGCGACGACTACGGCGGCGTGCCGGTGTTCTACGAGATCGGCCCCACGCAGCTGCACCTCTACGCCGACTTCGGGTTGCGCTTCGTCAAGATCGGCGAGGCCGCGCATGTCGACCTCACGACGTTCCGCCTGACCGGCGGCGTCAACGCGCGATACCGCCAGGCGCTGCGGCGCGTCGAGAAATCAGGCGCGACCTTCCGCGTGCTGGCGACCGACGAAGTGGTCGCGCGCATCGCCGAACTGCGCGACGTCTCCGACGAGTGGCTGCAGGACAAGGCCGTCGCAGAAAAGGGCTTCTCGCTGGGCTTCTTCGACGAAGCGTACGTGAAGCGCTTCCCCGCGGCGGTGATCGAAGCGAACGGCCGCATCCTCGCGTTCGCCAACTTGTGGACGACGGACGACCGGTCGAAGTTGTCGATCGACCTGATGCGGTTCCGCCACGACGCTCCTCCAAGCGTCATGGAATCGCTGATCGTGCACGTGCTGCAGTGGGGACACGAGCATGGTTACCAGAGCTTTGCCCTCGGGATGGCACCGCTGTCGGGAATGGCGCCTGCGCCGGGGGCCTCGATGTGGAACCGGCTTGGTTCGCTGATTTACGAGTACGGCGAAGCGGTCTACAACTTCCAGGGGCTGCGCGCGTTCAAGGAAAAGTTCAACCCAGAGTGGCAGCCGCATTACCTCGCCTATCCCGGCGGGTTGCGGTTGCCGCGCATCATGGCGGACGTCTCGGCACTCGTCGCGGGCGGCTACCGGCACATCTTCAGCAAATGACCGCCGCCGCTCGCGTGACGTTGCTCTGCCTGATGCTGATGGCCGCCGCGCCGCTGACGCTGGCGCGCCAGACGTTTGCCACACGGGGCATCGTCAAGAGCGCCGCCAAGACGGAACTCGTCCTGTCGAGGTTCCAGAAGCGCGGCGACATCACCATCTCGCTCTCGTCGTCCACGCATGTCGAGGGCGACATCAAGGTGGGCGCGACCGTCTCGGTGCGATACCGCGACGAAGAGGGGCATCACGTCGCCACGGCTGTGTCGGTGGAGAAGCCCAGGCCGCAGGCGCCGAAGCCTGAAATTAACGCGAATTAATGTCCAGCTCACGTTGCGTTTTGCTGCACGCGATGTAATCGAAGTCATCGAGACCGGCACTGTCTCGCACAAAGGAGTCAAGGATCATGCGTAAATACCTGGCGGCGGCACTGGCGGCAACGCTCGCTCTTTCAGCACCGGCCGTAACGTTCGCGGCACAAGGCGCGAAGGCGAAGCCCGCGGCCACGCACAAGGCGGCCGAGAAGACGGCGCGCGGCACGGTGACGTCGATCGACGGCAGCTCGGTCGTCCTCAAGACGAAGAAGGGTGAGATGAAGTTCAAGCTCGACGCGATGGCCAAGCACGAGGGCATCGCGGCGGGATCGAGCGCCATGGTTCACTACAAGATGGAAGGCAAAGACATGGTTGCGACCGCCGTTATGGCGAGCGCGGCCAAGGCCAAGAAGTAAGCCCACCTCAGACCTGCACGCACGTTAGCGGCGCCGGATGACCTCACCGGCGCCGCTTTTTTTCTGTGCACGACCAGCGTGCGCCGACCGGCGCTTCGCGGCACAATGAGCCGCATGCCCATCGTCGATCTGCATGACCTGCCGGTGAAGGAACTGTTCCCGGGCTTGCGCGCGCGGTTGATTCATTCCGAGCGCGTCACGCATTCGTGGGTGGACGTCGATCCCGGCGCCACGTTCCCCGAGCATCGGCATCCGCACGAACAGATCGTGAGCGTCCTCGCCGGATCGCTTGAGCTCATCGTGGACGGCGTCCCGCACGTATTGACGCCCGGACTGGTGTACGTGATTCCTCCCAACGTGCCGCACTCGGGCGGCAGCCAGGGTGGATGCCGGGTGCTCGATACCTTCGCGCCCGCGCGCGATGACTATCGGTAACAGCAGCGGAGCTGGCCCGGAGATCCCCGCGGGCGCCTGGCGGTCTTCGTCAGCGCTGAACAGCGGCGCTCAGCACCGGGTCGCGCTCGATCACCGTGCGAGCGTAGCCGCAGATCGGCACGACGTGCAGCTGCATCTGGCGCGCGTACGCGACGGCCTTCTCCACGAGCTGCCGGCCCAGCCCGCTGCCCCGCAGTTCGGGAACCACCTCGACGTATTCGATCCGCAGCACGCCGTCGCCGGGCGTGTATTCGAGGAAGCCGGCGCGTTCGCCGTCCACGGTGAGGACGAATTCGTGGCTGGCGCCGTGCTGCTCGTGAGCGATCGATACGGTGGACATTCGGCCGCGCCTACGGAACGACGGTAACGGTGACCTGCCCGTCCGCCGTCAACGCGCCGTCATCGGCGCGCGCGCGCAGCACGTACGTGCCTGGCGCGGAGAACGTGGCCGTCACGCTGACCTTGCCGTCGGCCGGCCACTCGGGTGGCGACCACACCGGCGCCCATGGTGAATTGGCGCCCACGCGCGTGTCTTCCCACGGCATGATCTGCTCAGGCGAGAAGGTCACGGCCCCCGCGCCTCGATAGACGAACCACGAGACGTGCAAGCCCACGTTCTTGCCGACGGTGACGCGCGCCGGCGGCTGCATCGCGCGATTTGGCGTCGTCGTTGGCGTGATCTGCCGGGTGCCTGCGTTGTTCACCGCGGCGCCCGACAGCCCTGCCCCTCGCCGCTTGGGAATGCCGTCATCGGTCACGACCGCGGACAGCAGCACGGGCTCGCCGACCTTCACGGTTCGGGTCTTTGCGCCTTGCAGTTCGATCGAGGGCGCCTTGTTGGCGCGGATCTCCGGGCTGCTCGATCCGGCGCCGAGCGCGCCCGTCTCCGACGCGCGCACGACATCGTCGATCTGGTAGTCGAGCCGCAAGCTCGCGTAGGCCCGCTCGGTCTTGCCGTAGGTTGTCAGCGTCCAGACGAGTTCGTCCTTCTCACCGAAGTTGGCCGGCACCGGGACGCGGAAGATGAAGCGGTTGCGCCGGGGCAGGAAGTGCGTCGGCTGCCCCTGGTCCGCGCCGCCGATGTTGAACGAATTCTCCGGGCCAACCGGCACGTCGAGCTCTTCCTGCCAGTTGCGATTCATGTAGCCGAAGACGAAATACTTCTGGCCGTCGGCGCCGATCTCCCAGCCTTCGTAGGCCGGCGACACCGTTTGCCCGCTCGAGTACGTCAGCGACTGCGCCGCAAGTGCGAGAGCGATCAGGTATTTCATTGCTGCGGTCGAACGGCCGTCACCGGCGGCTGGAACACGTTGCACAGCGGGCAGCCGATCACCACGCTGTTGCGCGTCAACTTCAACTTCTCGCGGCGCGCCGCCATCTCGGCCTGGAACTGTTCGTCCGTGAGGAACACGCGGTTGCCAAGGTCGATGAACATGTTGGCGACGGAGCGATTGCCCGAGCCCTGCCAGTTGCGCGGATCGGGAACGTTCTTGTTCGACGGCGAGTTATCCATGTAGCCGATGATGTGCAGGACCGTGTCCTTCGGCAGCAGCGGCGCGGTGTCATCGTCGTAGTCGTAGCCACGGACCCAGTTGTGGTCGTAGCCGACGCAGTTCAGCGTCTGGATGTTGTAGCCCCAGATCGCTTCGAGGCACATGCGCGCGCCAGGGGCGTGCAGGTGGGGCTCGAACGACAGGATCTTGGTGTTCTCCTTCAACAGGGCGTACGCGTGGAGCTGCTGCCCCGACTCCATCGCCTTGATGTCGATGTCGACGCCGTTGCCGAGCGCGTAGGTGGCGCGGCGATACTCGGGCTTGTAGCCCTTCGGCATGAACTTGAACGCGATCTCGAGATGCGCCTTCGTATCGCGCCCGTTCGAGTGCAGGTGAACCGAGTCGGACACGATGCTCGATCCCGCCTTGAGCAGGCGCGCGGATTTCGCGTCGAAGAAGTCGGCTTCGCGGCCGACCTCGTGCACCGGCCACGAGGTGCTGTCGTCGGGGACGTTCGGGTCGGCGGGTTCGTCGCCGAGCACGCGCGTGTTCCAGATCATGTGGTGAAACACGAACCGTCCGCCGACGGTCTCGCGTCCGCTGCCCTTGGCGTCGACGTCGTTAACCTCGCGCACCTGCAGCGCCGCAACGTAGCGGTCCTCCGTCAATCCGGTCGGCACCCGCGGGATCTCGCCCCACCAGTCAGGCGCGTTGGCCTTGACGACAATGTCCTGCGTGCGGACGATCAGGTCGGGCTCGCCGATCGACCACGAATTGCCGTCGGTCCACGAGCGCAGCGGCGGCATGTCATCCGGGTTGCCGCGCGGCGCGCCGGTGTCGGCCCATTTCGCAATCGTCGCAATCTCCTGCGCCGACAACGACGGATCGTTCTTGAACTTCTGGATGCCGATGTTCTTCTCGACATACCAGGGCGGCATC
>CAZBYY010000216.1:0-6465 GCA_964495855.1 uncultured Acidobacterium sp.
CGCCGAACACCGACACGCCGCCGTGCTTCATGGCGATGTTGTTGATCAGCTCCATGATGATGACGGTCTTGCCGACGCCGGCGCCGCCGAAGAGCCCGATCTTGCCGCCCTGCAGGTACGGTTCGAGCAGGTCGATGACCTTGATGCCGGTCTCGAACATCTTCAGCTCGGTCGACTGCTGCTCGAGTGTCGGCGCGGGGCGATGAATCGGCCAGTGCTCCTTCGAGGTGACCGGCTTGTCCGGGAAGTCGACCGGCTCGCCGAGCACGTTCAGCACGCGGCCGAGCGTTTCGGGACCGACCGGCACCGAGATCGCGGCGCCCGTGTCGACCACGTCCATGCCGCGCTGCAAGCCGTCGGTCGGCTTCATCGCAACCGTGCGGACGCGGCCCTCGCCGAGGTGCTGCTCCACTTCGGTGACGATGTCGACCTTCTCGCCGGTCGGCAGCGTCGCGACGATGCGCAGCGCGTTGTAGACCGCGGGAAGGTGCCCGCCCTCGAACTCGACGTCGATGACTGGGCCGATGACCTGGATGACCTTGCCGACTTTGGTTTCTGTAGCTGTCGCCATAATTTTCTCTACGTCGCCTGCGCGCCCGACACGACCTCGATGATCTCTCTCGTAATCGCGGCCTGGCGGACCTTGTTCATGTAAAGCGTCAACCGATCGACCATTTCCTTCGCGTTGCGCGTGGCGCTGTCCATCGACTGCATGCGCGCTGCGTGCTCGGCCGCCGACGATTCAAGCAGCGCACGCTGCACCTGCACGGCAACGTGCAACGGCAAGAGCGTGCTCAGCAGTTGCTCCGGATCCGGCTCGAACAGGTAATCAACCGCAGTGGTTGCCGACGCATCAGCGGTCTTGCCCGCCGAAGCCCCGTCATGAATGTCGCCGGGGCGAAGGCGTGGAATCGGCAGCAGCTTCTCGATCACGACGCGCTGCGAAATCACGGAGCGGAACTCGTTGTACACCAGGTACACCGAGCTGATGTCCGGCCCGAGAAATTCCTTGATCGCCGTCTGCGCGATCGCCTGAGCGTGCGACCACTTCACGTTCTGGAACAACCCGACTTCTTCGTACTTCACGTCGAAGCCGCGGCGCATGAAGAAGTCGCGACCCTTGCGCCCGACGAGCGCAAGCGCTACGTCCTGGCCCTTCGGCCCTCGCGGTTGCTCGAGGGTGAACTGGACCGACGACTTGATGACGTTGGTGTTGAAGCTGCCGCACAAGCCGCGGTCCGCCGTGATCACGATCAGCAGCGTGCGGCCCGACTGCGGATCGTCGTTCAGCAGCGGGTGCTTCGACGGATCCACGCGCGTCGCGAGGTTGTTGAACACGCGCAGCATTTCCTTTGCGTAGGGGCGGCTGCGAACGATGCGTTCCTGCGCGCGGCGCAGCTTGGACGAAGACACCATCTTCATGGCCTTCGTGATCTGCTGCGTCGACTTGACCGCGCGGACGCGGCGCCGGATGTCGATCAGTGAAGGCATTTACGCCCTCGCCAGGCCTTTCGTCGCCTGGAATGTCGACACGAACTCCTTCAACGCGTTGTTCAAGTCATTCTTCAACGCATCGTCGAGATTCTTCTTTTCCTTGATCGCCTGCAGGACGTTGCCGAAGCGCGTCTGCATGAACTTGATGAGCTCGGCTTCTGCCGTGCGCACCTGCGGCACGTCGATGTCGTCGAAGAAGCCGTTGACGCCGGCGTAAATGACGGCCACCTGCTGTTCGACCGGCAGCGGCGAGTACTGCGGCTGCTTGAGCAGTTCGACGAGGCGCGCGCCGCGGTTCAACTGCTGCTGCGTGGCCTTGTCGAGATCGCTCGCGCCGAACTGCGCGAAGGCGGCAAGCTCGCGATACTGCGCAAGCGAGAGGCGCAGCGTGCCGGCGACCTGGCGCATCGCCTTGATCTGTGCTGAACCACCGACGCGAGACACCGAGTTGCCGACGTTGATGGCGGGGCGGACGCCCTGGTTGAACAGGTCCGCCTCGAGGAAGATCTGGCCGTCGGTGATCGAAATCACGTTCGTCGGAATGTAGGCCGACAAGTCACCGGCCTGCGTTTCGATGATCGGCAGCGAGGTCAGCGATCCGCCGCCCAGCTTGTCGTTCATCTTCGCAGCGCGCTCCAGCAAGCGGGAATGCAGATAGAAGACGTCGCCGGGGTAGGCCTCGCGGCCTGGCGGACGGCGAAGCAGCAGCGAGATTTCGCGATACGACTGCGCGTGCTTCGAAAGATCGTCGTAAATCAGCAGGGCGTGGCGGCCCGAGTCACGGAAGTACTCGCCCATCGCCGTCGCCGAATACGGGCTGATGTAGAGCATCGGCGCCGGATCCGACGCGGTTGCGGCGACGACGATCGTGTAGCGCATCGCGTCGGCTTCTTCGAGCGTGCGCACGACCTGCGCGACGGTCGACTGCTTCTGGCCGATGGCGTTGTAGATGCAAATGACGCCGGTGTCCTTCTGGTTCAGGATCGTGTCGAGCGCCACCGCGGTCTTGCCGGTCTGGCGGTCGCCGATGATCAACTCGCGCTGGCCGCGGCCGATCGGCACCATGCCGTCGATCGACTTGAGGCCGGTCTGCATCGGTTCGCGGACAGGCTGACGATCCACGACGCCGGGAGCGATACGCTCGATCGGCGCGGAGTCTTTCGTGAGGATCGGGCCCTTGCCGTCGATCGGCTGGCCGAGCGCGTTGACCACGCGGCCGAGCATCGCTTCGCCGACCGGCACCGAGATGATGCGGCCCGTGCGCTTGACCGGATCGCCTTCTTTGATTTCGAGGTACTCGCCGAGCAGCACCGCGCCGACGCTGTCTTCCTCGAGGTTCAGCGCGATGCCGAACACGCCGTGAGGAAATTCAAGCATCTCGCCCGCCATGGCGCGCTGGCAGCCGTGCACGCGTGCGATGCCGTCACCGAGCGACACCACCGTGCCGACTTCTGCCACGTCCACCGCGACGGCGAAGCTGCCGATCTGCTCGCGAATAATTTTTGAAATCTCGTCGGCCTTAATGCTCATGTCTTTTCCTGTTCGCCCGTTGGCCCGTTGGCCCGTCGGCCTACTGTTTCACCAGCTCCTGGCGCATCTGCGCCAGCTGCGTCCTCACGCTGCCGTCGTACACGGTGCTCCCGATTCGTGCAATTACGCCGCCCAGCAACTCTGGATCCACGCTGGCGGTGATTTCAACTTTCTTGCCCGTCACTTGTGCCAGGCTCTCTTCGAGCGCCTTCGTCTTCTCTGGTGAAAGCGGCGCCGCGCTCGTGACCTGGGCGCGGACGATGTTCTGGTGCGCCAGCAGGCGATCGTTGTACGCCGACGACAACGCGGGAATCAGTTCCAGCTTGCCGCTCTTGGCGAGAACAACGAGCAATTTGGACACGGGCGTCGACAGGTGCATCGCCTTCGCGACAGACTCCATGAGCGACTGGCGTTGCGCATCGGTCGTCGATGAAAAACCAGACGCGCGCGCAAGCTCAGGGCTCGCCTCCATCATCGCCACGACGGCCTGGAGATCCTGATCGACCTTGACCAGGTCGCCCTTCTCTTCGAGCACCACGTCAAATAACGCCTTGGCGTAGCGATTCGCTGAGGTTTGAAGGGACATTAGTTTTCCTTCACCTGCTGGAGATACCGGTCAACGAGCCGATCCTGATCCGCGGGCGTGACTTCCTTCTTGATGCGCTCGGTCGCCAGCTGCACCGAAAGGTCCGCCGCGTGCTCGAGGATCTCTTTCTTCGCGAGGCGCACCTGCAAGTCGATTTCGCGGCGCGTCTGATCGAGCATGCGCTCGCGATCGGCGGCGGCCGCAGCGGCAATGCGCTGTTCTTCCGATGTGATCTCTTCCGCGCCGCGCGTGCGCAGCGAGCTGATCTCGCCTGGAAGCGCCTGGAGCTTCTGTTCGATCTGCGCGAGCTGCGCCGTTGCGGCCGACTTCAGCTCCGCGGCTTCGACGAGGTCCTTGCGAATCGCCGCGCTGCGCGTGGCGAGGTATTCGGAGAACGGCTTGTTGCCGTAGTAGTAGATCACGCCGAGGAAGATGATGAAGTTCGCAACCGGCCACGCCATCTTCGCGATCATTCCGCCAAGGCTCTCCTCGTGGTGTTCCGCGGCGGCTTCATGTCCGCGGCCCGCTTCCGTCGCGGCGCCAGGAGTAGCTGCTGGATGTTCTTGAGCGAACGCTGGCGCGGCAAACACGAGCAAAGTCACTGCGAGCACGGCACTTGCGAGATTGCGCCTTAATTCACAAGCTCGGTGAGTTGAGAGGGTGCGTTGTGACATCTGCGGCCCTGTTGTCTGCGCTTTCTATGCCCGGCCGAGAACGCGCGAGACGATCGCGCCGGCGAGGTTGGAGGCGTCGCGATCCAGTGCCGCGCGGGCCTCTTGTGATTCCTGCTGAACGCTCGCTGTGGCTGCGGCCAGTTCCTTCTCGACGGTCGCGCGCGTGGACGCGAGCAGCGCGGCGCGCTTTTCGAGCGCGGCCTTGCGCATGTCGTCCATCTGCCGATAGACCTCGGCGCGTGCGGCGTTGAGTTTCTGATCGTATTCAGCGGAAGCGGCAGTTGCCTTCTGCGCCGCGGAATCGGCGAGCTCACGCGCACCGCGGACCGCGTTGGCGCGCTCATCGATGATGCGGAGAATCGGTTGAAACACCAGCGTGTTGAGCAGGAAGGTGCACAACAGAAGGAAACCGACGACCCAAAGAGTTGTGATATCCGGCGTTAACAAACGTTTTATGGTATCACGCGGCCCGGAAGGTTGGCCACGGCGGTGGCAGACGGCTTGGCTCGCCAAGTCTGATTTATTTGGTCAATTAACCAATAATTAACGCCTTTCCGACGCCGGTCGTTACGTCACCAACGAAATACGCGGCAATCCCGGCGTTTTCAAGGTTTGAAGCGGCCGTTTGGGCCGAGTCTGCCGACACGGCAATCAGCAAGCCTCCCGATGTTTGCGGATCGAAGAGAAGATCCCGCCGCGGATCGGCTGCCGACTGCAGGCCGCCGCCGGACGCGAAGTCGATCCCCGGAGCGAAATGCGACTCGTTCGTCTTCATCCCGCCCGACCGGTTTTGCGCGGCGATGTCCATGAGGCCAGGCAGGATCGGTAACGACATCGAGTCGATTCGGATCGTGACGCCACTTGCGACCGCCATCTCGCTCGCATGCCCCGCCAACCCAAAACCGGTGATGTCCGTGCACGCGTGCACACCGTCAACCGTAGCAATGGCCTCGGCCGCCGCCTTGTTCAATTGCGTCATCTGCGTCACCGCGCGATCGATGAGATCCTGCGGCGCGCGTCCGAACTTGATCGCCGTACCGACGATGCCGGTGCCGAGCGGCTTGGTGAGGATCAATCGATCGCCCGGCCTCGCGCCGGCGTTGGTCAGGATGCGTTTCGGATCGACCGCGCCGGTGATCGCATAGCCAAACTTGATCTCGCGATCCTGGACCGTGTGACCTCCAAGCAACGCCACGCCGGCTTCGCGAAGTTTGTCGAAGCCGCCGCGGAAGATCTGCGCGATGTCATCGATGTGGAGGCCGTCCTGCGGAAACCCGGCGATCGCGAGCGCCGTGAGGGGACGCCCGCCCATGGCATACACGTCGCTCAAGGAATTCGCCGCCGCGATCTGGCCGTAGAGATACGGGTCGTCGACGATCGGCGTGAAAAAATCAACCGTCTGGACCAACGCCGGTCCACCCTCCCACGCGTACACACCGGCATCGTCCGCAGTCCGGTAGTCAACCAGGATGCGTGGATCCGTCTGGGTTGGTATGCCGCTCAGGACCTGAGCGAGCTCGCCGGCTGCGAGTTTGCTCGCTCAACCAGCGCAGCTGACCATCTCGGTCAGCCGCCTGCGTTCTTGCTGTGTCACTTTTTCTCCGTCAGGTATTCGTAGAGGCGCTGCAGTTCGTTCTCGTTGGTAAACGAAATTGCGATCAATCCTCCCTTGCCCTTGCGCCTGATTTCAACGGGCGTGCCGAGCGACATGCGTAACTGTTCTTCGGCGGCGCGCGTGTGCACGTCCTTCTTCGGCTGAGTCGGCTCAGGCTTCTCGTGTCCGGGTTTGGTGCCGAGCGCCTTCTTCACGAGCGCTTCGGTTTCGCGCACCGACAGGCCGCGCGAGACGACATCGCGCGAGACGCGTTTTTGATCGGCTTCGCTCGCCAGCGCGACGATCGCCCGAGCGTGACCCATCGAGAGCGCGCCCGAGGCCACGTTGCCGCGAACCTCTTCGGGCAGTTTCAGCAGGCGCAAGTAGTTTGCCACCGTCGCGCGGTCCTTGCCGACCTGCGCGGCGATGTCCTCCTGCTTCATCTGGAATTCGTCGACGAGTCGTTGATACGCGGCCGCCGATTCCATCGGGTTGAGATCTTCGCGCTGGATGTTTTCGATCAGCGCCATCTCGAGCAGCCGTGGCTTCTCGCCCGGCGGCACGTCCTTGACGACGATCGGCACCTT
>CAZBYY010000217.1:0-6448 GCA_964495855.1 uncultured Acidobacterium sp.
CGTCGGGGCTGCTGTTGTTCATGCTGCCGATCGCGACCGCCTTTCGCGCCGCACCCGTCGCCTCGGCGCGACGCGCCGCGCAGCACCTGTTGCTGTGGGTCGGCGTGGGCATCGCCATCACCCTGGTGTACGCGCAAGGGGGATTGCTGATCGCCAACGATCGTGACGGCGCGGCGGCGCTGCTCGAGTTCTGGGCGCCGCGATGGGAATTGTGGCGGCTGGCGCCGACGTTCATCGAGGGCACGTGGCTGCGATCGACGCTGCACGCCGCCTGGTGGCTGACGGTCGCATCCGCCGGCGCGTTCGCGCTGTCGCGCGTGCGCACCACACGCGCGGGCCTGTCCGCACTCGCGGCCGCGGGCACGCTCGTGACCGCGCTGCTGGTGATCATGGTCGCGCGGCCGCTGATCGGCGGCGAAGTGACCGGCATCGACTTGAGCGCGCGCGCGCGATTGACGGCGCTCGACGGGTACGACGCGCGGGCCCGGCCGGCCTCGCTGCTCTACGATCCGCTGCACAAAGGCGCGGCGATCGACGTGCTGCCGCAACTCGTGCTCGGCGTCAGGCCCGGGCAGCGCATCGATCCGCAGCCGGTGCGCGTGATTCACAACGGCCGGTTCTCGCTGCCGGCCGGCACGTACACAATCGCGGTGCAGTTCACCGATCGGGGCCTCGCGCGTCCGGAACCGATGTCGCTGCAGATCGGAAGAAACGGCCCGCCGATGCAGACGTGGACCGTCGAAGGCCACCCGCGTCAACTGTGGCAAACGACGCTGTGGCTGCCGGTTGACGCCAGCTTCGTCGGCTTGCGCGGCTCACCCGAACTCGAACGCGCCATCGCCAGCTACACCTTCACGCCGACCGCGGTGATCGATGCCGGCGCCCGGCCGCACATTCCCATCGTGCTGTCGGCGGCGATGTATCCGGCGGCGAATCTCTACTTCCACAACGAGCAGACCTATCCGGAAGTACAGGGCTTCTGGACGCGCGGCAACCAGGCCACGCAGTTCACGGTCGCGACGCCTCCGGGGCAGCGCGAACCGGTCGTGCTGCGCTTTCATCCGGGACCGAAACCCAACACCACGACGATCAGCACGTTCGGGTGGGAGCGCCATTTCACGCTCACACCCGGCCAGGCCACGGAAGTTGAGTTGCCGACGTTCGCCAGCGGCGTCGTGCCGGTGACGATCACCGCGGAAGGCGGATTCTTTCCGCGCGACTTCGATCCGACCTCGACCGATCGCCGCTTCCTGGGCCTCTGGGTCGAGGTGAAGAAAGGGACGCCATGACCACCCTCGCCGACCTCAGACGCGAGTACGCCAGCCGCGCGCTGATCGAAGCCGACGCGCACACCGACCCGATCGCCCAGTTCGCGCTGTGGTTTTCCGAGGCGCAACAATCGGAATTGCTCGACGTCAACGCGATGACGCTGGCGACGTCATCGGCTGACGGCGAACCATCGGCGCGTACCGTGCTGCTCAAGGCGTTCGATGAACAGGGCTTCGTGTTTTTCACCAACTACGAGAGCGCCAAAGGCCGCGAGCTGGACGCCAATCCGCGCGCGTGCCTGCTCTTCTTCTGGTCGGAACTCGAACGACAGGTGCGGATCACCGGTTCGGTCACGCGGACCAGCCGTGAAGAATCAGAGGAGTACTTTCAGTCGCGGCCGTTCGAAAGCCGGATCGGCGCGCTCGCCTCGCCGCAAAGCCGCCCCGTCGACAGTCGCGAAGCGCTCGATGCACGCTACGCCGAACTCCTCGCCCTGCATGCCGATGGCCAGGTGCCGCGTCCCGCATCGTGGGGAGGCTATCGCGTGAAGCCGGAACGCATCGAGTTCTGGCAGGGCCGCATCAGCCGGCTCCACGACCGGCTGCTCTACGTCAGGGAGTCGAGCGGCGCGTGGGTTCGCAGTCGACTGGCGCCGTAACAGGCCATCGGGCCATCACAGATCGATCGTGCCCTCGCCGACGCGCACCGCTTTGCCGCCGACCTGCACGCGGGTGATGGCGCCGTGCGCGTCTTGCGCGATGCGCATGTGCAACCGACTGGCGCGTCCCATCTTCACGCCTTGCAGGTTGATCATGTCGGGCTCGCGGTCGCGAGGCACGACGCCATGCGTCACCAGATAACAGCCCAGCGGGCCGGCCGCGCTGCCGGTCGCCGGATCTTCAACCACGCCTGCGCTCGGCGCAAACATCCGGGAGTAGGCGACCACGTGTGGGTCAACGCGCTCGGTTGAGAAGAACAACACGCCGACATGACCGCCCGGAAAGGCGCTCTGCAGCCGCCGCATCGCCGCCAGGTCGGCTTCCGCGGCGTCCACCGCCGCACGGGTCGTGACCGGCACCAGCATGAAGGCATTGCCGCACGAGACCTCTTGCACCGGCAAGCCGGTACCGTCGACCGCGGCCACGTCGACGCCAATGGATCGGATGATGTCGGTGCGCGCAGCGATCGGCTCGCGCACACTCGGGAGCGCCTGATCCATCCAGGCGAACAAGAGTTGCGTCCCCTGCCACTCGAGTTCGACTTTCGTCGGACCCGCGTTGAGACCAAAGACGATGCTTGGCCGGCCCGGCGCGATGACGCCAAGCTCCGCCAGCGCGAACGTGCTGCCAATTACTGGATGCCCGGCCATGGGCAGCTCGGTGCCCGGCGTGAAGATGCGCATGCGCACATCAGTGCCGCCCGCCTCCGCAGGCAAGATGAAGGTGCACTCCGAAAAATTCATCTCCTTCGTCAGCGTCTGCATCTGACTCGTGGTCAGTCCGCGCGCGTCATGGAAGACGGCGAGCTGGTTGCCCTCGAACCTGCGGTCGGTAAAGACGTCGTAATGGAGGTAGCGCATCATCCGAATTGTAGCTGGTAGATCGGCGCAGCACCCCGGACGTGCCGGAGGATACAATGCGCGCGTGCGATGCCTCGTCGCCGTCTTGTGCGCGCTTCCGGCGCTCGCGTCGGCGCAACCCCTCGTCATCACGGCGCCGGCGGCTCCCGGCGGCGGCTGGGATCAAACCGCGCGCGCGATGCAGCGCGTGCTGATCGACACCGAACCCGGCGCGTCGATCCAGGTCGACAACGTACCGGGCGCGGCGGGCACAATCGGCCTGGCCCGATTCATCCAGAGCGAACGCGGCAACCCGCATGCGCTGTTGATCACCGGGCTGGTGATGGTGAGCGGCGTCATCACGAACGGATCGCCGGTCTCGCTCGCGAACACGACACCGATTGCGCGTTTGACCGGCGAATACGAGATCATCGCCGTCCCGTCGGCGAGCCCCTATCGCACGCTCGCGGATTTGATCGCCGCGTTCAAGGCGAACCCGGGCACGGTCGCGTGGGGCGGCGGATCGGCAGGCGGCACCGATGACTTGCTGGTGCGACTGCTTGGCGAGCAGGTCGGCGTGCCGGGCTCGCGAGTGAACTACATCGCCTTCGCCGGCGGCGGCGCCGCACTCGCGGCGGTCCTCGGGGGCCAGCTCTCGGCAGCCGTCAGCGGGTACGCCGAGTTCGCGGGCCAGATCGAGGCGGGACAACTTCGCGTGCTCGCCGTCTCGTCACCCTCGCGCGTGGCCGGCATCGACGCGCCGACGCTGCGCGAATCCGGCATCGATTTGGATCTCGCGAACTGGCGTGCCGTGGTGGGCCCGCCGGGGTTGTCGGACGTGGAGACGCACGACCTTGCCGATCGCCTCTCGCGCATGCACGAAAGCCAGCAGTGGCGCCACGTGCTGCAACAGAACGGATGGGATGACCTGTTCCTCACGGGTCCGCCGCTGAAGCAGTTCCTTATTGCCGAGCAGACGCGCATCGAATCCGTCTTACGTCGCCTCTCCTCGTCCGACACCGCCGCCGCATCGACGGCCACCAGCCTCACGCCGCTGACGTTGCCGTACGTCGTGCTCGCGCTCCTGGCGATCACCTTCACTGCGCTGCTCGCGAATCATCGACCTATCGCCTCCACGTTTCATCGTCCATCGATGGCCTGGATCGGCATCGGCCTGGTGGTAACCCCGCTCTCCTTCAACACGCTCGGCTTCATCGCGTCGGCAACGCTGTTGTTTGCGACGAGCGCCGCCGCGTTTCGTCCCGAGCCGCGCCGGCAAGTCGTGCGCGACGCGGCGATCGGCCTCGCGCTGGCGACGGTGATCTACGTGCTCTTCACCACCGGCCTCGGTGTGTCGTTGCCTCATCCGGCGATGTTCAGATGAACGACCTGCTGACCGGATTCGCGGTCGCCCTCACGCCCGCCAACCTCTTCTGGGGCTTGATCGGCACGACGCTCGGCACCGCGATCGGCGTGCTCCCCGGCATCGGCCCGGCGCTCACGGTCGCCTTGCTGCTGCCCCTCACCTACAACGTCGATCCGACGGCCGCGCTGATCATGTTCGCGGGCATCTACTACGGCGCGATGTACGGCGGATCGACGACGTCGATCCTGCTGAACACGCCTGGCGAGAGCGCCACGATCGTGACGGCGATCGACGGTCATCAAATGGCACGGAACGGTCGCGCAGGCGCCGCGCTTGCGACCGCGGCGATCGGTTCATTCGTGGCCGGGACGCTGGCGACGCTCGCCTTGACGCTCAGCGCGCCGCTGATGGTGAAACTTGCGCTGGCGTTCGGGTCACCGGAGTACTTCGCGTTGATGGTGCTCGCGTTCGTCATGGTGACGACGATGCTCGGCGATTCGCGCGTGCGCGGCTGGTTCAGCCTGCTGCTTGGCTTGACGCTGGGTTTCGTCGGCATCGATGCGTTGAGCGGCCAGGCGCGTCTGACGTTCGGCATCCCCTACCTGCTCGACGGGATCGATCCGGTGATCGTCGCCATCGGGCTGTTCGCGGTCGGCGAAACGCTGTGGGTCGCGAGCCAGGGGCCGACGACCGACGACATCCTGCCGATCAAGGGCACGCTGTGGATGACGGCCGCGGAGTGGTCGCGATCGTGGAAGCCGTGGCTGCGCGGAACCGCGATCGGCTTCCCGATCGGCGCGCTGCCGGCAGGCGGCGCTGAACTGCCGACGCTGATGTCCTACGCGATCGAGAAGCGCCTTTCGAAACATCCGGAGGAATTCGGTCGCGGCGCGATCGAAGCCGTCGCCGGCCCCGAAGCCGCCAACAACGCCTCGGCCGCCGGCACGCTGGTGCCGCTCCTCACGCTGGGCCTGCCGACCTCGGCGACCGCGGCCGTGATGCTCGCGGCGTTTCAGCAATTTGGGCTGCAGCCGGGGCCGCTCCTCTTCCAGCATGAGCCCCGACTGGTGTGGGGATTGATCGCCAGCCTTTACCTCGGCAACGTCATGCTGCTCGTGCTGAACCTGCCACTCGTCGGCATGTGGGTGAAGCTGCTGTCGATCCCGCGGCCGTGGCTGTACGGCGGCATCCTGGTGATGGCGTCGGTCGGCGCGTACAGCGTGCATCGATCAGCCGGCGACCTCGTCTTGATGACGCTGATCGGCGCCACCGGCTTTCTGCTGCGGCTCGTCGATGCGCCGGTCGCGCCGGTGATGATCGGCTTGATTCTCGGCCCCGGCGCCGATCAGCACTTGCGGCGCTCGCTGGCGATCAGCCAGGGAGACTGGACCGTCTTTCTCACCCACCCCATCTCTGCGGCGCTGCTGGCCGTGGCGCTCGCCATCGCCCTGTGGGGCACGATCCGCCGGAACGCCGCGGCGAAGTAAGATCGGATCATGAAGCTCAGTGAATTGTTTGGCGGTGATGCCGGTGTGCCCGCGGATCAGTTTCCCGATCCCACGATCGACATTGCCCCCGATCCCTCGGGCGCGCCGCAATCGGCCGTGCTTGGCGGCGGCTGCTTCTGGTGCACGGAAGCGGTGTTCGTGAAGCTCGAAGGCGTGCTCGCGGTCACCTCAGGGTACGCGGGCGGCACCGCCGACACCGCCGACTATCGCACCGTCTGCAGCGGCACGACCGATCATGCCGAAGTGATTCGCGTGCGCTACGATCCGTCGCGCATCTCGTTCGGGCAGATCCTGAAAGTGTTCTTCGCCGTCGCGCACGACCCAACGCACCTCAATCGGCAAGGCAACGACATCGGCCGGCAGTATCGTTCCGCGATCTTCTACGCCACCGACGAAGAGCGACGGGTCGCCGAGTCGTACATCCGCCAGCTCACCGACGCCAAGGTGTTCTCCTCGCCAATCGTGACCACGCTCGAACCGCTCGAGGCGTTCTTCGAGGCCGAGGACTACCACCAGGATTTCGCCGCCCGCAATCCCGCTCAGCCGTACGTGGCGGCGGTCGCCGCGCCCAAGGTGAAGAAGCTTGAAAAGGCGTTCGCAGCCAGGCTGAAAAAGGCGAGATAATACGGCCTTCACGCGCTCGTAGCTCAGCTGGATAGAGCACCTGGCTTCGAACCAGGGGGTCGCAGGTTCGAGTCCTGCCGAGCGCACCACGTTCACCCTCCGGTCCGTCGCGCTACTCGCGCG
>CAZBYY010000218.1:0-6417 GCA_964495855.1 uncultured Acidobacterium sp.
GGTGGGCGCGCCCGGTTCCTCTTCGGGCGGCAGTCGCTTCACTTCCATGTTCGGGTTGACGAGCGTGTTGAAGGCCTTCGGCAGCTGCGCCTTGACCCACGTCAACCGATCCTGGATGAACGCCATGATCTCGGCCCGGCCCTTGTCGCCGTCAGAGAACTTGTACTTGGGATCTCTCGCGATGGCCTTCATGCGATCGCCCACCGAGCCGCTCGTGAGACCAATGCCCTTCATGATCGCGTCCATTTCGGACTGCAACCGGTCGAGCTCGCTCAACCCCATCGCATGCACTTCGTCCGGCGTCATCGCCGTCGTCGTCGATGCCTTGAGCGCCCACGTATAGAACGCATCGCCGTTGGGCCTGGCCCACATGCCCGCGTCGGCCTTCGCCACTTTGCGCTGCGCTTCGAGCTCCGCGATCTGCCGGTCGAGCGCCGGCGCGATTTCTTGCGCGGCGATGGCTTTTGCGCGGGCTGCCCACTCACCCGGAATGTTTTTCGCCTTCGTCCGCCGCTCGATCGATTCGACGAGCGCGCCACCGTCGCGCGCGCCCTTCGCCGACATGCGGATCTGCGACAGTGCCTTGTCGACGAGGAAGTCCGGCGGCACCATGCCTTGTTCGCGCGCCGCTTTGATGCGGCTGAGCTCGCCGTCGAGTTGCTTCGCATACGACTGCAGCCGGGCGAGATACGCATCGGCATCGGCGGCGGTCTCGAACGGATGATCGCTGTCAACGAAGCGCGGGATGTCGAGATACGCGCCGACGTTCTGGATGACGACGTACGGCGTGTTCCGCCAGTCGCCGACCGTAATGTCTCCGTAGGGCAGCGCGAACCCCTCGAGCGCGGTGGCGTACGCGCTCCGCACGACCTCGACGCTCGTCCGGGTGGCATGCGACAAGCCGTCCGTACTCAACGCTCTCGCACGCTCGAGGTCCTGCTTCACGCGGTCGGCAATCTTGCGCACGCCGTCAGCCGAGCGATCCGTGAGTTGCGAGCGCAGTCCCGCCCTGGCTCCGGTATCGATGCCAAGCGAGGTCGCCTTCTCGGGAAAGAGCCGCACGTAGTGATCGGCGATGTCGTCGAGCAGCTTCAGGGCTTCAGCGTCTTTGTTCTCCGCTGCAGGCGGCGGCGCCGCGGGCTTCTCGTTGCATGCCGGCAACAACGGCAAGGCGGCGGTCGAAGCGAGTGCGGCAATCGCCTCGCGCCGGTTGATCAATGGAGACATGCAGACCTCGTGGAGATGATTATTTCATCATCGCCATCAGGTCACGCACCGCCTGGAGGACGATCTGCCATGTCGCCGTCGGCGGCGCGATGACGTCAAAGTGGCCTGCGCCGGGCGCATTCACGACGCGCAACTGCCGCCGATCAACCAACCTCGCCGCCAGCGAACGGCCGAAATCGCGAAAGCCCTCATCGCGTTCAGCGATGATGACGCGTGCCGGCACACCGGCCGGCAGCAACGCCGCGTGTGACGCCGCCTTATAGCGATCCGGATGTGCCGACGGTGATCCCCCCATCAGCGGATCGACCATCCCGCCGCAGCCCTTCTTCTCATGGAGCTCGGCAAGATCGCCGGCAGGCGCCAGCGCAAGCACCCCGCCGATCGGCAGTGGCTCACTGACCCAGACCGGGCTCTCGCGCGCGATCGCCGCGCGGCCGGCAAGCCACAACGCCATATTGCCGCCGGCTGAATGGCCGGAGGCCACAACATGCGTGAGATCGAGCGAGTACTTGGTTGCGAGCGCGCGCAGGTGATCGGCGCCGGAAGCGACGTCCTGGAAGGTTCCCGGCCAGCCGCCGCCGGGATCGCCCACGCGTCGGTACTCGAGGCTCCACACCGCGTAGCCCGCATCCGCGATCGCCTGCTCGTATGCAGCCGCGTGCGCGATAGTGTATTCGGCGCGATAACACCCGCCGTGAATGAAGATCACCACCGGGAAGGGACCCGTGCCGGCCGGCAGCCGGAGATGCCCGAACTGTTGTGGCGCCGATCCGTACGTGATCGTGTGTTGTGGCGGAGGTGCGTGAAGGGCCGCGACCTGATCGAAGCTGTAAGGCTGCTGCTCCATCCCGGCGGCGCGCGAGCTAGCCGAAAGTGATGACCGCGAAGATGATCGCGAGGATGGCCAGCGGCCCGGTCATTTTGCCGAGCATCTGGATGCGCACCATCGCAGCGGCATCGCCGCGCTGCGCCTTCGGCATCAGCACGTTGATGTAGGCGACCACCAGCGTGAGCAACACCACCGCGGTGAGCTTCGCGTGAAACGTGCCGGGCAGCACGCCAAAGCCGCCATAGCGGGTCATGACGAGCGCAAGGCCGCTGACCCACAGTAACGCCAGGCCGATCACGCCGATGCGGCTCATGGCCGGTGGAACACGCGCGAGGATCGCTCTATCAGCCGGTGCGGCCTGGCGGACGAGACCGGCCAACACCATGTTGGCGAAGCCGGAGGACATCCCCATCGCGAGGCCGAGAAAATGCACAATGAGCAGCGTCTGATCGAGCATCGTTTCGAAATGATACCGCTAAAGCACGCGCGCCTTGCGCATCACCGCCTCGCATTTCTGGCGGATCTCCTGCGCGACCGCGAACGGATCGCCGTCGCTGAACTTGGGCAGGAACAACTCGACCGACAGCGGACCCGCGTAGCCCTTCGCCGCCAGCTTCTGCAGCATCGGCACGAGCGGCGACACGCCGTCGCCGGGAATGATGCGCGTGTTGTTGTCCAGCAGTTCGCGCGGCATGTCGGGCACGTCCTGGAAGTGCACGTGCATGATCTCGCCCGCCTTGATCGCGTCCATGTCTTCGAGACGGTTCATGCCAGAACAGAAGTGATAGAAGTCGAACATCACGCCGACGTTCGGGTGCGCGGCCTCGCGCGTGTACTTCAACCCGGTGAGGAGCGTGGACATGAACGGTGATGACCGGATGCATTCGACGCTGCAGGTCATCCCGAACGCCTTGACCGTATCGCCGACCGCGCGCATCTGTTCGACGATGGTCTTGTAACTGTCGGCGGTGGGCTTTTGCGTGCCGCTCGCCGTCGTGTAGACCTTCTTCAGCCCGAGCGCCGAGAACATCTCGCATCGCCGCTTCAGCGTCTCGAGCGCGGCGGCATGATTTGGATTCGGTTCGATCAGGTTCGTGATTCCGACCGCCCCGTGCACCAGCGTCAGCCCGTGATCGGCCAACACCTGCCTGGCGCCGTCGAGCGTATCGGTCTTGATGAACGCCTCCACGAACGGCGCGTTCAACTCGACGAACCTGATGCCGGCCTTCGACCAGCCCTCGAGCGCCTTGCGATAGCCGGCGCCATTCGACGTGTTGCTGTGCATGCAGAGCGACATTTTTCCTCTCGGCGCGGCTTCCACCCCTGTCGCCAGCAGCACCACCGGCGCAACGAGCATCGATCGTCTGGACACCATGGCCGGGATGATACCGCCATTCGGTATCATCAAGAGGTGACTTCGCTGGTGCCGTCCGGGCCGTCACACGAGCCCACGATCGATCAGTTGCGCGCGCGCGTCTCGGAACTCGAGGAGCAGCTTCGCCAGCAGCGCGATCTGGCGGCGCGCACCAAGTCCGAGCTCGACGCATTTCGCATTCGCTACCGCCATGAAGTCGGCCTGCTGCACGACGAGCTCGATCGCCTCGAACTGGCACTCGCCGAAGCCGAATTGGGCATCCTGTCGGAGCGCGTCTCCAATCACGACACGGCCAACGAACCGCAGATCGGCCCGGCGATCGAATCGGCGTCGCGAGCCTTGACGACCGACGCGGTCCGCAAGCTGTTTCGCGACGTGGCCAAGGCGATCCATCCCGATCTCGCCGAGGACGAGGAGACCCGCGAGCGGCGTCACGCCTTGATGATCGAAGCCAACCGCGCCTATGCGCTCGGGGATGAAGAGCAACTGCGGCTCATCCTGCAGGCGTGGGAGCGAAGCCCCGAGGCGGTGCAAGGCAGCGACGAGGAGGCGATGCGGCTCCGCCTCGATCGCCGCATCGACCAGATCGAAGTGCACCTGGCCCAGCTCGACCGCGATCTATCCGCGATGCAGGCATCGTCGTTGTGGCAGTTGAAGACGATGGTCGATGCTGAGGCGGCGAAGGGCCAGGACCTCATCAAGGACATGGTGCGGCGGCTGAAGCGCGACATCCTCGCCGCCACCAACCGTCTCGATGCATTACGTGGACACAGCTAAGAGCTCGCCATTGCCGGCCGGCTGAATCGCGGCACGGGATTACGCATGGCAGCACCGGACGCGATCAAAGACGCGCTCGAACGCAACGTGAAGGTCGTATCTGCCCGGCCCTCGGTGGGCCAGGGCACGGCCGTGACCAAAGTTACGTTGCACGCCGATCTGGCCTGCGAAGTCCAGGAAGGGCCGTGGCAATTCAAGGTCGGCATGACGGAGAAGTACGGCGGCGACAACAGCGGCCCCAACCCTGGAGTGTACGGCCGCGCCGCGCTCGGCTCCTGCCTCGCCATCGGCTACGGCATGTGGGCCGCGCGACTGCAGGTCCCCATTCGATCGCTGACCGTGGAGATCCGCGCCCGCTACGACGTCCGCGGCGAGCTCGGCGTCGATGCATCCGTGCGCCCGGGCTACGCCGACATCGTCTACGTCGTCACCGTCGACACGGACGCGAGCGATGCCGACGTGCAGCGCGTGCTCGACACCGCCGATCGACACAGCTCGTGGCTCGATGACATTCGCAATCCCGTTCCCGTCTCACGCGAAGTGCACATCGTCCGCGGACAGACCGGCTGACATGGAACCCAGGCTGCAGCGTCGCGTCCAACGCTACGGATGGAACAAGGCCGCGGCGCATTACGAATCGTTCTGGTCCGAGCAGCTCAAGCCGGCGCAGGACCTGATGCTGCAGATGGCTGCGCTGCAACCCGGCGAGCGCGTCCTTGATATCGCCTGCGGGACCGGCCTCGTCACGTTCCGCGCCGCCGAGGCCGTCGGGCCGACAGGCGTGGTTGCCGCATCCGATATTTCCGAGGACATGGTGAGCGTCATTGCGGCCGCGGCAGCCGCCCGAGGCATCGCGGGTGATTTTCGGCGCATGGACGCCGAGAGCCTCGATCACCCGGACCACTCATTTGACGCGGTGCTCTGCGGACTCGGGTTGATGTACGTAGCGGAGCCGCCAAACGCCCTGCGTGAAATGCGTCGCGTCCTTCGACCCGGCGGCCGCGCCGCCGCGGCGGTGTGGGGCGCTCGCAAGAACTGCGGCTGGGCCGAGATCTTCCCCATCGTCGAGGCGCGGACGACAAGCGACGTCTGCCCCATGTTCTTCTCCCTCGGCACCGGAAGCACCATGGCGAACGCCTTTCGCGAGGCCGGATTCACCGACGTCCGCGAAGCCCGCATCTCG
Organism: uncultured Acidobacterium sp.; assembly: GCA_964495855.1. Taxonomy (GTDB): domain Bacteria; phylum Acidobacteriota; class Vicinamibacteria; order Vicinamibacterales; family UBA2999; genus 12-FULL-67-14b. The sequence goes on from CAZBYY010000218.1 coordinate 5,392, forward strand.
GTGCCCATCGTCTTCCCGACGGCAGAAGCGGCCATCGGCGCGGCGTTTGTCGGCGGCCCTGTCGCGCTCGCCCACTCGCGATTCGATGACGCGACACGCGAAAGCGCGTATGCCGAATATTTGCAGTCGATTGAGATGCACCGGCGCGGTGACGCATATCATGTCCCGGGCGAATTCGTGGCCGTGGTCGGCCGAGCGTAGTTCAGAGGAGCAGCAGAGATGGCACAGGATCCGTTTACACAGTTCAAGGTGACAGCACGCGAGGGCTGGGCGCTCTTCACGCCTGTCGAAGTCGTCACCACCATGGCGGCAGGCCACCTGGTGAACTTTGCCGGCATCAAGGCTGGAGCAAAGGTCCTGGACGTCGCCTGCGGTACCGGAGTCGCGGCGATCACGGCCGCCCGCAGCGGCGCAACGGTGAGCGGCATCGACCTCTCTCCGGTGCTGATCGCGCGCGCGAAGGAAAACGCCGCCACCGGCCGCCTGCAGATCGACTTCAAAGACGGCGACGCCGAAGCACTGCCCTACGCCGATGCGTCGTTTGACGTCGTCATCAGCCAGTTCGGCCACATGTTCGCGCCGCGTCCTGAGGTGGTCGTCGCCGAAATGCTGCGCGTGCTGAAGCCGGGAGGCCGCATTGCCTTTTCGACGTGGCCACCCGAACTCTTTACCGGCCGCATGTTCTCGCTGGTCGGCAAGTACATGCCGCCTCCTCCGGACGCACCGAAGCCAGCGCCTCCACCGGCGTGGGGCGATCCCAATATCGTGCGCGAGCGGCTGGGCGACGCGGTGACCGACATCGAGTTCGGGCGGGAGGAAATGCGCACGCCGGCGCTCGGCGTGCCGTTCATGCGCCAGTTCTTCGAGACGACCGTCGGTCCGCTGACGAAATTGATCGGCACGGCGCCGCCGGAACGCGTGGCTGAATTCCGCGCCGAGTTCGAGTCACTGCTCTCGGGGTACTTCGATCCGATCGGGAACGTGGTCCGGCAGCACTTCCTGATGACGCGCGCGCTGAAGCGCGCC
>CAZBYY010000219.1:0-6363 GCA_964495855.1 uncultured Acidobacterium sp.
GCCAGAACCCTGACACGAGGAAGGTCACGACGAGATTGATCGCGTGACGCACACGGCCGCGCCGCGACCCGCCAAGCGGGATGTAGACGTAGTCGCGAAACCAGGTGGACAACGAGATGTTCCACCGATGCCAGAAGTCGGCAGGGCTCGTCGCGAGATACGGCTGCCGGAAGTTCGTAATCAGTTCGAACCCGAACCAGCGTGCCACCCCTTTGGCGATGTCGGTGTAGGCCGAAAAGTCGGCGTAAATCTGAATCGCGAACGCGAACACGCCGGCCCAGAGGACGAAAAAGCCGGGGTCGGCGACGGCAAAGACCTTGTTGGCGATCATGCCGACGTTGTCGGCGATCACGACCTTCTTGAAGAATCCCCACAGCATCAGCACGCTTGCATCGCGTGCGGCTGACATCGACAGCGTGCGCGGCTGCTCGAATTGCGGCAACAGGTTCGTGGCCCGCATGATCGGCCCCGCCACCAGGTGCGGAAAGAACGAGACGAACGCGGCGACGTCCACGAAGCGCCGGCGCGCCGGCGCGTGGCCAAGGTACACGTCGATCGTGTAGCTCATCGACTGGAAGGTGTAGAACGAAATCCCGGCGGGCAGCGCGAGGCGCAGGGCGATCGTCGGCACATGCCAGCCAAGGGCCGCTGCGGCCGCAGAGGCATTCTCAATGAAGAAATCAAAATACTTGTAGACCCCGAGCAGCCCGAGGTTTGCGGTGATGCTGAGCCACAACCACGCTTTCCGCCCTGCAGGACGATCCTCGATGTTGCGCGCGGCCCAGTAATCGATCGTGGTCGTGGCAAACAGCAACACGAGCCACCATGGGTGGACCCAGCCGTAGAACACGTAGCTCGCCGCCAGCAGCAACACGTTCTGGGGCGTCGTCGGCAGCGACCAGTACGCGGCCAGCGTCAGCACGAAGAACGCGACGAACTCGACCGAGTGGAACGTCATTGGAAGAAGCTCGCGCGTCTCCTCGCGAAACGCTCCGTATAGGCGGGCTCCAGCCCGTCCTTCAAGTGGTCCCCATCCGCGTAGGCCTCAAGCGGCTCCACCGGATCGCCATAATCGTCGGCAAAATAGATATCGTGCTGATCGAGATAGGCCGCCAGGCGCTGCACATAGCGCCGCAGCGCCTCGCTCTGCGGCGGAGGACCGCTGGCCGTCGGTCGTCGCTGTACGCGTATGAACCCCAGCCTCACACGCGCCCGCTGGGCGAGCCGAATGAACTCCGGCAGCAGCGACCGATCCACGTTCGCATCGAAATCGAGCAATCCTTGATCGGAGACGGCGAGATCCGCCCCGGTAAAATGCCGCAGCCGTTTCAGTCCAAACAAGTCGCCGTTGATCGAACCGAGGAGATCGTCGGGGCCCTCGCGTGCGACCATCGCGGCCGGCCATCGAGCGAGCCGGCGGCCGAGCCACGCGCGCGGCTGATCGGCGCGGTAGGCGGCACGCACGCGCGCCGTGGCCGACGCCCACGACCCGTTGCGATAGGCCGACCAGACCCGATCGAGTTCCGGCTCGAAGGGCTGCGCCAGCGGCTCGAGTACCGACGCGTTGCTCATCACCTGCGTGGTCAACTGGTCGTCACGAAAGAAGATCAAGACGCCGCGCACGCTCGTGGCGCGATTTTCGACGACGAAGTTCTTGAACTGGAGGAACCAGTTCGGCACCGGACTTCCCGGGGGAAAGATGCCGGCGACACGGCGGCGGACACGCTGCGACAGCAGACTCGGATCGACGCGTCCGGCGGCGGTAGAATCGCCGATCAGCACGAAGTCAAAGCGCGCATCGCGCATGCGGTCCGCGCGCAGTTGATCGAACGGCACACGCGGATGCGGCGATTCGACCGACGGAACGAAACTGGGCGGATCCGAATTGTTTCGCAGTCGCGCGTCGACGAATCGCAGGGCCAGGGGCATCACGACCATCGCCCCCAGCACGCCAGCGAGCGCCAGCGAGGCTGCCGTGGGCCGACGCATCAGTGCACGACTCCGGTGTCGTGGATGACCCGGCCTCCGAACATCGTCATGACGCTGCGGATCTTCTCCATCTGATCGGCGGGCACCGAGAAGATATCAGCGGAGAGAATCGCGAGGTCGGCGAGCATGCCGACGGCCAGTTGTCCCTTATTCTTTTCCTGGAACTCCGCAAACGCTGAACCGGCTGTGTAGGCGGTGACCGCCTGCTCGCGCGTCAGAGCTTCCTTCGGATTCGCGGGATGCGTGATCGCCGCGGCAATCTGCGCAAACGGATTCATCGGCCCGTCCGATCCAATCGCCAGCGGGATCCCGGCGGCGAGCAGCGATTTCATCGGCTCCATCGTGTTGACGCGCGCCGTGCCGTAGCGCGCGACGAACGCATCCGCGAAGGTGAAGTGAATCGGGTTCTGAACAATGACCATGCCGAGCGCCTTGACGCGCGCGATCTGCTCAGCGGTGATCATGTCGCCGTGCTCGATACGCGGGCGCTTCTCCCGCCACACTTCCGGGCGGCCACCTTTTTCAATGGCGCTGAGGTAGGCATCGATGGCCGCGTCGCCGATGGCATGAACCGCGAGCGGATCTTCGGTGCCGTACGCCCAGCCGACGAATTGCGCGATGCGGTCCGCTGAGAAGTTCAAGCGCCCGCGCTCGCCGGGCGCATCCGCGTACGGCGCGCGCATGAAGGCGAGCCGTTCGATCGGAGTACCGTCGATGATCCACTTCATCCCACGCGTGTCGATCAACCGCGTCGGCTGCGGCGGCACCGGCGGCTTGGTGTCGATCGTGTCGCCTCCGGCCGCGCGCATCGGGAAGCGATACGTGCGCCAGCGAATCGGCACGTCGGCCTGCACGAGGTCCTTGACCGCGTCGTCGATCGGGAGCGGATCCTCCATCAGCTGCACGGACGTAATGCCGTAGGTGCGCGCTTCGGCGGCAAATCGCCGGTAGAGCGCCACCGCATCGGCGGTCTCGGTCTTCAACGCAAACCCGCGGGCGGCGAAGTAGTCGGCGTACTCCTCGAGGCGGCCATCGAGGCGGCCCTGGGCGTCACGACCGTAATGACCACCCTCCGGATCCTGGATGTCGTCCTTCAGTCCGATGAACGCCAGCGCGCGACTGTTGAGCACCTGGCCGTGGCCCGTGAATGAGAACAGCCGCACGGGATGATTGGGGGCGATCGCATCGAGCCACGCGCGCGTGAATTGCGGGTTACCCCACGCAACCTGGCCGAACTCGCCGAAGATCAGGCGACCTGCCGGAACCGTCGCGACCTCGGCCTTGAGTGCCGTTGCGATCTGCTCGAGGGCCGGATCGAAGGGCATCTCGAGACGCTCGTGCGGCGGCGCAATGCCGACATGTTGATGCGCATCGTTGAATCCCGGGATGACCGTGCGGCCGCCCGCATCGATGCGGCGGGTAGACGACGAGGCGAGCGCGGCGATGGCCGCAGAGTCGCCAACGGCCGTGATGCGATCGCCGGTGATCGCCACCGCCTGCGCCCAGGGCTGCGACGGATTCGCCGTGAACACCTTGGCATTGACGATGATCGCGTCGGGGCCATGTGTGCCGACACACGCCGCCAACAGGATGAGCGCGAGCGACGCAGCAGTGTGGCGAATCATGCGTGTCCTGACCCCTGAAACCCCAACGTGGCTCCGTGCCTCCGTGTCTCCGTGGCGTTCAGAAGGCGAAGTAAATGAAGTTTAGCGCGGTCTGGCTGCGCAACGTCAGGATCAGCGCGAACAACACCCCGCACAACACCGCCTGGCTTGCCACCCGCGGCCAGCCCGGCGCCGCTTCCGGCCGCTCGATCGCCTCGACGAGATCAGGCGCCCGGAATTCCGCCCACAGATCGTGGACCCATAGCGGCACCGAGTACAACAGCACCAGGCCGAACAAGTACACGCCGGCCTGGCGACCCAGATCGGTCGACGCCAACGACGTCAATCGGAGATCCGCCACCAACTGATGCAGCTCCGTTTCCCGGAAGATCAACCAGCCCACGCACGTCAGCACGAGCATGCCGGCGATCTGCAACGGTCGCATCCACCGTGGCATCGTCGGCATCGAGCGCGTCGCGACCAACAACAGCCCGTGATAGCCGCCCCACAGCACGTAGTTCCAGCTCGCTCCGTGCCACAAGCCTGAGGCAAGGAAGGTGACCATCACGTTGAATGCGATGCGCGCCGATCCGCAGCGCGACCCACCGAGCGGGATATAGACGTAGTCCCGGAACCAGGTGGACAACGAGATGTTCCAGCGATGCCAGAAATCAGCCGGACCCGCGGCGAGGTACGGATGCGCGAAGTTCTTGATCAGGTCGAAGCCGTACCACTTGGCGACGCCGCGGGCAATGTCCGTATACGCCGAGAAGTCGGCGTAGATCTGGACCGCGAATGCGAACACGCCCGCCCACAGCACGTAGAAGTCCGGATGCTGCAGCGCGAACACCTTGTTCGCGATGACACCGACGTTGTCGGCGATGACCAGCTTCTTGAACAGGCCCCACACGATCAGCACCGCGGCGTCGCGCGCAGCGGCAGGATCGAAGCGGCGCGGCTGCTCCACTTGTGGCAGCAGGTTGGTCGCACGCATGATCGGCCCCGCGACCAGGTGCGGAAAGAACGACACGAACGCCGCGACGTCGAGAAAGCGGGTGCGCGCCGGCGCATGGCCGCGATAGACGTCGATCGTGTAGCTCATCGACTGGAAGGTGTAGAACGAAATGCCCGCCGGCAACGCAAAGCGCAACGTCGAGTGTGGTATGTGCCAGCCGATCGCATCGCCAGCCGCGGCCACGTTCTCGACGAAGAAGTTGAAGTACTTGTAAAAGCCGAGCAGGCCAAAGTTGGTGATGATGCTCACCCACAGCCACCGCAGTCGCGTGCCGGGTGCCGCTTGCCGGATGCCGGTCTCAGCGATCTTCCGTGCAGACCAGTAGTCGATGAACGTCGTCGCAAACAGCAGGATCGGCCACCAGGGGTGCACCCAGCCGTAAAAGACGTAGCTGGCGACGAGCAGCAGCACGTTCTGCGCGCGATGCGGCAGCGACCAGTAGGCCGCGAGCGTCACCGCGAAGAAGACGAAGAACTCGATCGTCTGGAACGTCACTGGAAGAACCTCGCGTGGCGGGCGGCAAAGACCTCGGTGTATTGCTGCCTGGCCGCCGCGGTAAGGTGATCGCCGTCGGCGTAGGCGGACAGCGGCTCACTCGCATCACCCCAGTCGTCATGGAAGTAGGCGCCGTTGGCCGCGAGATATGCCGCAAGATCCGCCGTGTATTTCTTTAGCGCCGGCGATTGCGGCGGCGGGCCATCCGTCGTCGGCCGCCGCTGCGCGCGGATGAACGCGAGACGGACCTTCGCGTCACGCGCCAGCCGCAACATTGCCGGCACAAGCGATCCGTCCACGCGATCGGCAAAGTTCAACGCGGACTCCTGCGCCTGCGCCAGGTCGGCCGCCTCGAACTTGCGCAGCTTGTCCAGCGCGAAGATGTCGGTGTTGATGGTGTCGAGCAGCTGCGGCGACGAAGCGGCGGCGTGATTCAACCGTGGCTCGAGCCACACGCGAGTACGGTCGTATTGATACACCGTTCGCGCGGCCCGATGCACGTCCGACAACGCGCCGAGGCGATCAGCCGCCAATATGCGATCGAGCTCCGGTTCCGTCTCGCGCGCGACGCGATCGAGCGCTCCCGGGCTCACCTGCACTTGCGTCGTCAGTTGATCATCGCGGAAAAAGAAGATCGCGCCGCGAATGCTCTTCAGGTCGTTCTGGACGACGAGGTTCTTGAAGGCGAGATACCAGTAGGCGACGGGACTGCCCTGCTGGTAGAGACCGATCGTCCGCGTGTGCGTGAGGCGGGACAACTGCAGCGGATCGATACGGATGCCTGCCATCGAGTCGCCGATGACGACGAATTCCGGCTGCACCTCGCGTACGGCGTCGGCGGCAGCCTGATCGAACGGCTCGCGCGGCCGTGGGGATTCAATCGTGGGGAGATAACTGTCGCGGGCGTCCGCGCCGGGCAACGCGCTGTTGACAGCGCGCAGCCCGAGCGGAAGCACGAACGTACCTGCCAGAACAACCGCTAGCGACAGGACGCGGCCGTTCACGTCAGCTCTACCCACCCATCTTTTCGTCGGCGCTTTCGCCGTACATCGCCGGCACCTTGCCGCCGGTCGGACGGATGTAGGTGGTGAGCTGGCCACGATGGTGAATCATGTGGTTGTTGCAGAACATCAGATAGGTGACCGACGGCAGCTTCATGCCCCAGGTTTCAACGATCTGGCTCAGATGATTGCCATCGAGCGCGAGCACCTTCTCCAGCGCCTTCGGCATCTCGTGCTTGTACCAGTTGGCGAGCTCGGG
>CAZBYY010000220.1:0-6348 GCA_964495855.1 uncultured Acidobacterium sp.
CGAGGAGCCGCAGCGCCATCGCCGAGCACTCGATGTGCCAGCCGGGCCGGCCGCGGCCCCAGCCGTAGTCCCACGTCGGCTCACCCGGCTTGGTGGCCTTCCACAACACGAAATCGCGGGCGCTTTCCTTGTCGTACTCGTCGGAGTCGATGCGCGCGCCAGACTGAATGCCCTCGTGGTCGAGCCGCGCCAGCTTGCCGTAGGTCGGCAGCGTGGCGATCTTGAAGTAGATCGAGCCGTCGCTCGTGTAGGTGTGGCCGCGGCGATCGAGCTCGTTGATCATGTCCGCCATGGCCTGCAGGTTTTCCGGGTCGGTCGCCCGCGGCGTGTCTTCGACGGGCTCGATGCCAAGGGCGGCGGCATCCTCGCGGAACGCCTTGATGTACTGGTCGGTGTACTCGCGCAGCGGCAGTCCCGACTTCGCCGATCCGACGATTGTCTTGTCGTCGACGTCGGTGAAGTTCATGACGTGATGCATCTGGAAGCCGCCGACGTATTTGAGCGCGCGACGCAGCACGTCCACGCACACGAACGTGCGGAAGTTGCCGATGTGGCCGCGCGCGTAGACGGTCAGGCCGCAGGTGTACATGCGGACCGTGTTGTCACGCGCCGGGACGAACTCCTCGGTCTGCCGGGTCAGGGTGTTGTAAAGACGCATCGCGAGCTCAGGCCGGAAGGGGTTCCGACACCGTCTGCCCCCCCATCGCCATCGTCAACTGCCCCTGGCCGGCCGCGCACGTCACCGCGCAGTGCGACGGCGTGCCGCCCTTCAACACCAGGGTGGCTGCCGCGCGCGCGCGCTCGACAAACGCGTCGCCCCTGGCGGATTCGACGTTGGCGTAGGTGACCGCATGACGGGCAATCGCTACGACCACGGCGACCCCCGCGGGGTCGTTCGGGACAGACAGTTTGAGTAAGAAGTCCTGAGGGCTCATCCGCTTAGACCGATAGTCTATCGAACAACCGCGTCGCACGGCGAACGTCGGCCGAAATCTGCTCCTGAAGGGCCTCCAGGTCCGGGAACTTGCGCTCGTCACGCAACCGTTGCACGAACGCAAGCCTGACGCGCCGGCCATACAAGTCCAACGACTGCCCCATCACGTGCGTCTCGATCGTCATCGCCAGCTGGTCGCCGAAGGTCGGGCGCTGTCCGACGTTCGTCACGCTGGGATGCACCGTGCCGTCGATCGTGATGGCCGTCGCGTACACGCCGTGCGGGGGGATCAATTCGTTTTCGGTCTGCAGGTTCGCGGTCGGGAAGCCGATTTCGCGTCCGCGCCTCGCACCTTCGACCACCACGCCGTCGATGGCGTAATGATGCCCCAGGAGCGCGCCCGCCTCGTCGACGCGGCCCTCGCTCACGAGCCTCCGGATGCGCGTGCTCGAGACGATGAAGTCTTTGTAGCGGACCGGGTCGATCTTCTCGGCGCGGAACCCGGACTGCGCGCCCAGTGATCGCAGCAGCGTGAAATTGCCGCTGCGCTCGCGACCGAACAGGAAATCGGCGCCGACCCACACCTCTGACACGCGCAGCCATTCCACCAGGACGTTGCGCACGAACAGCTCCGGTGCCCACTGCGACATCTCATGGGTGAATCGGACCACGGCCGTGCCCTGCACGCCGGCGCGTGACAGCGCGTCGAGCTTCTGCGGCTTCGTCATCAGGAGCGGCGGCGCTTTTTCGGGACGCAGCACACGCGGCGGATGCGGGTCGAACGTCAGCACGACGCTGGTGCCTGCGCGTTCGGCAGCGCCGCGCTGGATGCGTTCGATGATCTTCATGTGGCCGCGGTGCAGGCCGTCGAAGTTGCCGAGGGCCAGCACCGGCGACCGCCAGCCGGCCGGCCGCGGATCGTCGGGATAGTGGATTACGTCCACGACGCCGCCTCGATCATGAAGGTCAGCCCATCATAGGCCAGGGCTACGCGCTCCGGCAGCGACCGGTTCGTCTCTGCGTGCGGCAGGTCGTGGCAGATGTGCGTGAAATATGTCTGGCGCGGCTTCAGTCGGCCCACGACCTCGAGCGCTTCCGCGACGGTGAAGTGCGTCGGATGCGGGCGGTGCCGAAGCGCCCCGAGGATCAACGTGTCGAGCCCTTCGAGGATCTGCCAGGCTTCGTCCGTCAGCCGGTTGCAATCCGTCACGTACGCAAACGATCCGAAGCGGAAGCCGAGGATCGGCCGCGAGCCGTGGAAGATCGGGACTGGCTGCACCGCCACACCCTCAATGGCGAAGCGGCCGGTGATGACCGACAACTCGACTTGCGGAATCCCGCCGCCCTTCTCTTTTGGCGGAGTAAACACGTAGGAGAACGTGCGGCGCAAATCGTCCGCCGTTCGCTCGTCGGCGTACGCCGGAATCGATCCGCCCTTGATGGCATTGAACCGCCGCACTTCATCCATGCCCATGATGTGGTCGGCATGGCTGTGCGTGAACAGGATGGCGTCGACGCGCGGCACCCGGTGCGTCAGCGCCTGGAAACGGAGGTCCGTGGAGGTATCGACCAGGATCTTCGGTCCGCCGGCGACGTCGAGATAGATGGACGGCCGCGTCCGGCGGTCGTGCGGATCCGCCGACCCGCACACGGCACAGGCGCAGCCGATCATCGGCACGCCGTGTGAAGTGCCGCTGCCAAGAACCGTCACGCGCGCCTGCATCACAAACATGAAATGCTAGCATACGGACCATGCCTGACAGCGCCGGCGCGCGCTTTGATCGCCTCGTCGACATCATGCGCACGCTGCGATCCGAGCACGGCTGCGCGTGGGACAGGCAGCAGACGCTGAAGACGCTGCGGCCGTTCGTGCTGCAGGAAACGTACGAACTGCTCGACGCGCTCGACCGCGGTGACTACGACGCGCTGCAGCACGAGCTTGGCGATTTCCTCTTCGAGGCCGTGTTCCTCGCGCAGATCTGTGCCGAGGAAGGCCGCTTTACCATCGCCGACGCGGTCCAGTCGATCGCCGACAAGCTGATCCGCCGCCATCCGCACATCTTCGATGCCGATGGCAAGGCGTCGTTGACGCCGCAGCAAGTGAAACAACAGTGGGAAGAGATCAAGGCCAAGGAGCGGCGTGACGCCGGCGAGCCCGAGAAGACGGTGCTGAGCGGCGTGCCGCGCGCGATGCCGTCGCTCCTGCGCGCCTACGAGCTCAGCTCGCGCGCCGCGCAAGTCGGCTTCGACTGGGTGCGGACAGACGACGTGATCGACAAGGTGGAAGAGGAAATTCGCGAGCTTCGCGAGGCCGTCACCAACTCGGGCGCCCATTCCGCTCACGCCGAGGAAGAGTTTGGAGACCTGCTCTTCTCGCTCGTCAACGTCGCGCGCAAGCTTGGAATCGAGCCCGAAGCGGCGTTACGTGTCGCGAATGACAAATTCCAGGCGCGATTCGATCACCTCGAGCGATCGATGAAGGCAGACGGCCATGCGTTCCGCGATCGGAGTCTCGACCAGCTCGAGGCGTATTGGCAGAAAGCCAAAGCCACCACGAAGAACACGAAGTCGTGATTGGAAAGAAGCCTTCGTGTCATTGGGCGTGCTTCGTGTACGTCGTGGCGGCTATTGATGTGCCATCGGTAACAAGCTCGATCTGCCCGTCCAGATCCGTGCGCAGAATCTCGGCTCCTACCGCCCGATATCGCTCCACCACGTATGGCTGCGGATGCCCGAACGGATTGCCCCGCCCGCAACTGATCAAGACATAACGCGGCTTGAGCGCGTCGATGAACGCCGCCGAACTCGACGTGCCGCTGCCGTGATGCGGCGACTTCAGGATCACGAGCGGCAGCAGGTCGAGCGACGGCAGCAGGCTCTCCTCGACCTCTCGCGAGATGTCGCCGGTCATCAGCACCGATACCTGCCCGTAGCGCAGCTCGATCACGATCGAGTCATCGTTTCTCACCTTCTGCCGCTGCCACTCCGCGACCGGCGGATGGTGAACGCGCAGTTCGACACCGCCGAGCTCGACGCGGTCGCCGGCCAGGAGCCACCGCCACGCGATCCGCTTGTACTGCGCGATTGATTGCAGTTGCATCGACGCGTCGTGGTGATTGACGTAGGTGCCGTACCAGATCTCCTGCGGGCTGAAGTCGCGGGCGATCGAGGCGGCACCGCCGATGTGATCGCGATCGCCATGCGTCACGACGAGATAATCCAGGCGGCGGATGCCGCGGTAGCGCAGCGCCGGTCCGAGCACGCGATCGCCGATGTCGAATTCGCCGCCCTGCGACACCCCGCCGGTATCGACCATCAGCGTGCGGCCGTTCGGCAGCGTAAGCAGCACCGCGTCGCCCTGTCCCACATCCATCATCGTCACGTGCAGCCGGCCGTCGCCGAACACGCCCATCCACGTGTGCGGCGCCGCCACCATCCAGATCAACAACAGCGACGCGGCGATCGCGGGACGGATCCAGTTCCTGAGGAGCGCGACGCCCGCCAGGCACGCGTAGTAGCCGACAACAAGGATGAGGGACGGCGCCGGGACGCGCCAGGTGAGCCACGGGGCCGCATCGACGATCGACGAGCTTTGCAGCAGCGCCCACACGCCAACGTGCGTCACCCAACCGGCAGTTGCGGCGACCGGCGGCACCCCGGCTGCATCGGCAGCGGCCGTCACCATCGCGGCGACTTGCGCAACGCCCATCGCTGGAATGGCGGTGAGGTTGGCCGCCAGACCGGCGATCGTGACGCGCTGAAACACGAACGCCACGATCGGCATGAGCACGACCTCGGCGGATAGCGAAGCACCGAGCAGCGTCAGCGGGGCGCGCAGCCAACGATGCGTCGGCAAGGGCAACACCGCGGCGCCGGCGACGATCGCGGCCGTGGCGCCAAAGGTCAGCCACAGTCCGACGTCGGCAATCGCCAGCGGCGTCGCGAGCAACACGGCAACGAGCGTCAACGAGATCGCGTGCAGCGGCGCGGTCCGCTGATCGATCAGCCGCAACCCGAGGTAGATCGTCGCCATGACGGTGGCCCGCACCACCGAGGGCCCGCCGCCGGCCACGTAGGCGTACGCCATCAGGACGGCGATCGCCGCTCCGGCCGCCCACCCGCCGCGAATGCGCGCGACCCATAGCAGCCCCAGCACAACACCGGCGACAATCGCGATGTTGCCGCCGGAGATCGCAATCACGTGATACGTGCCGGCTTCCTGCAGGCGCTGCTCGACGATGGGATCCAGTGACCCGCGGTCACCGATCAGGATTGCGACGGCGATGGCAGCAGACTGTGGATCGTACGGCGCAACGTGCCGCGCGATCGCACGCCGAACCACGGCGCGGAGTTCGGCGGCGGCTTCGTCGAGCGCGGATCCGCGCCGCACGACCTGTACGAGCGACGCACTCTTGACCGTCCCGACCAGGCTCACGCCGCGGCGGGCCAGCATGCGCTCCATGTCCGGCACGCCGTCGTTGAGGTACCGTGCCGGGCGCCTTAGCACCGCAGACGCGCGAATGGTGCGGCCGGCGCGCCAGGCATCGACCGAGTCCGCCGCCATCACACCGACCACCGTCAGCGAGACGCCGCCTTCAACGGGATCGGGCCACGCATCGATGGCCACCCGATCGACGTGCACGCGCAGGTTTGCGCCAGCGTCGCTGAGGGCAGCATCGCTCAGCAATCGGCCTTCGATTTGGATCGGCGTGTCGTGGCGGCCGATGTCTGCGCTCTCCATCGCAAACCCGCCGACGTGCTGCTCCAGGTAATCACGGAGCGGCGAATGCAGCGACCGTTGCTGCGCGTCGGCCGCGACGATCACCGCGCCTGCGGCCAGGGCGGCGGCAAAGCACCACTTCGCGATCGACATGTAGCCGCGAGCGGCGATCACGAACCACAGCACGCCGAACACCGCGGCGGCATCACGGGCGAAGCCGACGATCGTTGGATCGAAACACACGCCGGCGGCAACGCCGGCGCTGACCGCGAGAGCGAGAATGACGGAGGTTGGCATGCCCCACGGAACTGCAAACCGAGGGGCAAATCGATTCAGGCGGAAATCAGGCGATCAGGCGTTCGCGACTTGAAGGAACTGCAATCAGGCACGCACAGAGGCAATGAAGAATCTGCCTCTGTGCCTCCGTGTCTCGGTGGTGTTCTTACTGCGCCGCCACGGCCGCGTAGTAGTCCTGCAACGCGCGCACGTCGAGGCCCTCGGTCTTTAACGCGCGAATCGCTTCCAGCGCCGCGGCTGCACCGGTAATCGTCGTGATGCAGGGCACGCCCGCCATCATCGCAGCGCGACGGACCGCCTTGTCGTCGAAGAACGATTCGCGGCCATGCGGTGTGTTGATGACCATCGAGATCTTCCGGTTGACGAGCTCGTCGGCCAGGCTCGGCCGGCCTTCGTT
>CAZBYY010000221.1:0-6327 GCA_964495855.1 uncultured Acidobacterium sp.
GGCGGCATCGACGGCCTGCTGCACATCACCGACATGTCGTGGGGCCGCGTCGGCCATCCGTCGGAACTGTTCAAGGTCAACGACGAGATCGACGTGGTCGTGCTGAAGTACGACCAGGCGACCGAGCGCGTCTCGCTCGGCCACAAGCAATTGATGGCCGATCCGTGGACGACGGTGATGGACCGCTTCCCGGCTGGCGTGCGCGTGAGCGGCAAGGTGGTGAGCCTGACCGATTACGGCGCGTTCATCGAGCTCGAACCGGGCGTCGAAGGCCTGATCCACGTGAGCGAGATGTCGTGGAGCAAGCGCGTCAAGCACCCGTCGAAGATCCTGAACGTCGGCGACTCGGTGGAAGCGCAGGTGTTGGGCGTCGATCCGGCGGCCCGCCGCATTTCGCTGGGCCTCAAGCAGGTCGAGAGCAATCCGTGGCATGAGCTGGCCGAGAAGTACCCGGTCGGCACGCGCATCAAGGGCAAGGTCCGCAACCTGACCGAGTTCGGCGCGTTCGTCGAGGTCGAGGAAGACATCGACGGCCTGATCCACATCTCCGACATGTCGTGGAGCAAGCGCGTCAAGCACCCGAGCGAAGTCCTGAAGAAGGGCGACGTGGTCGAGGCGATGGTGCTCAGCATCGACGCCGAGAATCAGCGCCTGTCACTGGGCCTGAAGCAGCTGGCGACCGATATCTGGGAAGACTTCTTCTCGCGCCACAAGGTGGGCGACACGATCGAGGGCAAGGTGGTCCGCATGACCAACTTTGGCGCGTTCGTGGAACTCGACGAAGGCATCGAGGGGCTGATTCACGTCAGCGAGTTCGATGACTCGCAGGGTGGCGAGAAGATCGATCTCGAGGTCGACAAGTCGTATCCGATGAAGATCATCAAGCTGAGCCCGGCCGAGCGCAAGATCGGCCTGAGCATCCGCGCCATGAAGGAAGCGGAAACGCGGACCGACTGGGAATCGTACGCATCGTCGCAGGGTGATGGCACGGCGACGCTCGGCGATCACTTTAAGAACAGATAACGTGCCACATGCCGCATGCTGGTGCCTCGCACCGCATCGGCATTAGGCATTGGCTGGGCACATACCAATGACGAAGGCGGAGCTGGTCGAAGAAGTTTCGCGGGTTTCGGACCTCACGAAGAAGCACTCTGAGGTCATTGTCGACACCGTGTTCGAGAGCATCATCGATGCCTTGAAGCGTGGCGAGAAAATCGAACTCCGCGGATTCGGCAGCTTCCGCCTCCGTAAACGCGAGCCCCGCAAGGGCCGCAATCCGAAGACCGGCGACAAGGTGGACGTGCCGCCGAAGCGAGTTCCGTACTTCAAGCCCGGCAAGGAACTCAAAGACTTGATCAACAAGGAATCCGGCGAGGAACTCGCGCCGACTGCAGATCTCGGGTCTGAGATTTCAGATCACTCTGAGATCTGAGCTCAACGGGCCGTGGAACGCATCTGGTCCCCATGGCGCCACGCTTACGTGACCAAATCCGACGCTGACGCCGGCTGCGTGTTCTGCATCGCCGGGTCGGCCGGCGCCGGGCACGAGCTCGTCGTGCACCAGGGGCAGCTCGCCTACGTCATCCTCAACAAGTTCCCGTACAACTCCGGCCATCTGATGGTCGTGCCGCATCGGCACATCGCGCAGCTGGCGCGGCTGGAGCGGGCCGAGCTCAACGAAATGGCGGCGTTGACGCAGCTGTGCGAGCGCGTGCTGACCGAGGCGTACTCGCCGCAAGGCATCAACGTGGGCATGAATCTCGGCCGGCCCGCCGGTGCCGGCATCGTCGACCACCTGCACATCCACCTCGTGCCGCGATGGAACGGCGACACGAACTTCATGACCGTGGTGGGCGATGTGCGCGTGTTGCCGGAGGAGCTGTCGCAAACGGCGGCGCGACTTCGGCCGCTGTTCGAGAAGATTTCTTCGCTATAATTGGTGGTTATTGCCACCCACGAGGTGGCTTATCGACCAATGACCTTCGACTTCACGCCCGACCAGCACGCCCTCGCCCAGAAAACCCGCGACGTTGCCGCCTCCATTGGCGACGGTGTCGCGCACGTGATCGACACGCTCGGGTCCGTGCCCGACGATGTCTCGAAGCTGTTGAAGGCGCAATCGCTCAGGCACGTCTTCGAACACGGTGTGACCAGCGCCCTGATCGTCATCGAGGAGCTTGCCACGGTGAGCGCGGGGCTGGCGGCGCACGTCGGGTTCGACGCGGCGACCGGTGGCGAACGCAAGACGGTGATTCCGCACGCGTGGCCCGGGCTGCGCAGCGCCGAGGTACCGCTGGCCGCGGTCGAAGTGGGTAGCACCGAGGCGCGCGCGAAGGGCAGGCTGGCGGCGGCGGCCGTCGCCCTCGGCATTGGACGAGCGGCGGTCGCGCATGCCGTCGCGGCGATGAAGAAGCTCGACGTCAAGCCGGGACCCGACACGGCCGTGCCGCACTGGGCGCTCGCCGACGGCGCGACGGAGGTGGAAGCCGCGCGCGTGCTCACCTATTCAGCCGCGCAGTCGCTGGAGCGCGGGGAAGATTCAAACAGCCTGATCGCGCGTGCGCTGGAGTTTGCGTCGAAAGCGGCGCAGCGGGCGGTGGATGCGGCGATTCGTATCGAAGGAACGAGCGGATATACGAGAGGCGGATTGCTCGAGCGCCTCTCGAGAGACGCTCGAACGTTGCAGGTGATCCTGCGCTAGCCGAGCAGGCCTTTGGCGATCGTGCCGAGCTGCATGTTGGTCGTGCCTTCGTAGATCTGGCCAATCTTGGCGTCGCGATACAGCTTCTCGACCGGGTATTCCTTTACGAACCCGTTGCCGCCGAACAGGTTCACGGCCATCGAGGCGGTGCGCTCCGCCACTTCTGACGAATAGACCTTGCACATCGCGGCTTCCGTGAGGAAGGGCAGGCCGTTGTCGCGCAGGCGCGCGCAGTTGTAGACGAGCAGCCGCGTCGCTTCGACATCCGTGGCCATGCGCGCGATCTGGTGTTGCACCGCCTGGAAATCGCCGATCGGCTTGCCGAACTGCTTGCGCTCCTTCACGTAGGCGACCGTGTGATCGAGCGCGCCCTGGGCGAGGCCCAGCATCTGCGCGCCGATGCCGATGCGGCCTTCGTTGAGCGTTTCGATCGCGACCTTGTAGCCTTTGCCCACCTCGCCGAGGATCTGTGCCTTCGGCACGACGCAATCTTCGAACAGCAACTCGCACGTGCTGCTGGCCCGGATGCCGAGTTTGTCTTCCTTCTTGCCGACCGTGAAGCCCGGCGTGCCGCGATCGACGATGAACGCCGTGATGCCGCGATAGCCTGCTTCGGGATTGATCGTGGCGAACACGATGAAGACGTCGGCTTCGTTGCCGTTGGTGATCCACAGCTTGCGGCCGGTGATCTTGAAGCCGTCGCCGGCCTCGGTCGCGCGCGTGGCGAGGGCAAACGCATCGCTGGCCGACCCGGCTGCCGACAGGTAGTAGGCGCCGATGCTCCGGGAGAGCTTCGGCAGGTAGGTGCGCTTGATCTCGTCGCTGCCCCAGCGCATCACCGCGTTGATGACCAGGGTGTTCTGCACGTCGACGAGGACACCCACCGACGGATCCACGCGTGACAACGACTCGACCGCGAGGACCGAGTGGAAGAACGTGCCGCCGGCGCCGCCGTAGGTCTCGGGGATCTCGACGTTCATCACGCCGAGGTCGAAGAGCTTCTGAATGAGGGCCGGCGACATCTTGGCGTGCTCGTCCATCTCCCGGGCGAGCGGGCGGACTTCCTTGTCGGCAAACTCGTACACGCTATCGCGGAAGATCGCTTCGTCTTCGGCCAACCGCGTCAACGCAGGGAAGGCGGTCATCGTCTGGCTCATCAACTCCAAATGTTATCATCGGCGCTAGACCATGCGCACCACGCTCGCTCGTGTCGTGTCGGCGGGAATGATCGCGGCAACGGCCGCCGCGGCCGGTGTGTGCGTGACGGTGTCTGCGCAAGCCGCAGCGGGAGCGCAACAGCCAGCTCCGGCCGCCGCCCAGCCCGCCCAACCTCAATCTTCGCCAGATCAGCAGCCCGTGTTCCGCGCCGGCATCAATACCGTCCGCGTGGACGTCATCGTGACCGACAAGCAGGGAAACCCGGTCAACGACCTGAAGCTGGAAGATTTCCAGATCGAGGAAGACGGCAAGCCGCAGAAGCCCGAGACGTTCCGGCTGGTGCGCGTCGACACGACGACGCAGCCGGCCTACACCTCGCGATCGATCCGCACGCGCAACGACGAGGAGATCGCGGCCGCCGACGAGAACTCGCGCATCTTCATGTTCTTCCTGGACGACTATCACGTGATGCGCGACTCCAGCATGGCGATGAAGAAGCCGGTGATGGACTTCATTGCCAACCAGCTGGCGCCCAACGATCTCGTCGGCGTGATGTATGCGCTGACGCCGACAGACGCGGCGGTGGTCAACCGCAACCCCCAGGGCGTGATCAACGCCGTCGAGAAATTCCAGGGTCGCAAGTACGACTACGAGCCGGTTAACGACCTCGAGCGCGGCTACGTGTACAAGATGACCCCCGACGGCATCGAGGTGATCCGCCGCCAGGTGACGTTCACCGCCTTGCGCGGCATCTGCACCAAGCTTGGTTCGCTCCGCGAAGGCCGCAAGACGCTGATCCTGCTGAGCGAAGGCTTCAACGCCACGCTGCCGCCGCAGATGCGCAGCAACACGGCGGGCGGTATCGTCGGCCGCGCGGGCGCCGATCGGCTGGGGGCCGACCCGTTTGCGGGTGACAACAATCCGCTGGAAGATCGCGCGCAACTGTCGGCATCGATGGACCTCAATCGCGAGATGCAGGACGTCTGGGACGCCTGCAACCGCGCGAACACGTCGATCTACTCGGTCGATCCTCGAGGGCTGGCGACTGGCGGGTTCGACATCACCGCGAACATCTCGATGCGGACGAGCCAGCAATACCTCGGCTCCTCGCAGGACACGCTCCGCTCGCTGTCGGAAAACACCGACGGCCGCGCGATCGTCAATCGCAACGACCTTGCGGGCGCGATGAAGCAGATCATCCGCGACTCGAGTGCGTACTACCTCGTGGGCTACACCTCGTCGAACGCGCCGATGGACGGGAAGTTCCACGAGATCAAGGTGCGCGTGAAGCGGCCGGGCCTGCAGGTGCGGCATCGTAAAGGGTATTGGGCCTACACGGCCGAAGACGTCAGGAAGGCGCTGGCGGGACCCAAGGAAGGGCCCAAGAGCGAAGTGACCAAGGCGTTGGCGGCGATTGCGCCGATGACCAACCGCCGCTATATCCGCACGTGGATCGGCACGGATCGGAGCGTGAACGACAAGACGCGCGTGACGTTGCTCTGGGAGCCGTTGCCGCCGTCGCCGGGCGTCAAGCGCGACCAGCCCCGGCGCGTGACGGTGCTCGCGACCTCGCCGTCTGGCGACATCGTGTACCGGGGCAAGGTGCCAACCGAGCTTGCGGCGCCTGGCAACGGCGGCATCATCCGTTTCGACGCGCCGCCGGGGAAGCTCGATCTTCGCCTCACCATCGAGGGAGACGGGACGGGCACGCTCGATTCAGAGGATCGCGAGTTGACGGTGCCCGACCTGACGTCGCCGGACCTGACGCTCGCCACGCCGAAGGTGTGGTTTGCTCGCAGCGCGCTCGAGTTCAACAAGCTCACCGGCGCGACCCCACCGGCCCCGACCGCGATCCGCGAGTTCAGCCGCGCGGATCGCCTGTTGATCCGCACCGACGCTTATGCGTCCGGATCAACGCCCGTGACGCTTACCGCGCACTTGCTGAATCAGCAGGGCACGAAAATGTCCGACATCCCGGTGAGCGCGCCAACCGATGCCGTGGCGTCCTACTCGATTGACTTGCCGCTCGCAAACCTTGCGGCGGGGCAGTATCTGCTGGAGATCACCGCAAATAGCGAAGGCCACAAGCCCGTGTCGGAGCTCGTGGCCTTTCGCGTGGGATCGTAATCAGGCCATCAGGCCATCAGGCGTACATTCCGCGCAGCTTCGTGACGGTGGCGACGCGGCCGATGGCCACGACGTAGGCGGCGGCGCGCATGTCGACCTTGTACTTCTTGGCCGTCTCGAGCACCTCGCTGAACGCGTGCACCATTTTCGCCTCGAGGCGTTCGTTCACTTCCTTCTCGGTCCAGAAGTAGCCGTGGCGATCCTGGACCCACTCGAAGTACGACGTGGTCACGCCGCCGGCGTTGGCGAGAATGTCCGGCACGACGAACACGCCGCGCTCATGCAGGATCTTATGCGCTTCGGGAGTCGTGGGGCCGTTGGCGCCTTCGACGATCAGCTTG
>CAZBYY010000222.1:0-6266 GCA_964495855.1 uncultured Acidobacterium sp.
GATCGGTCAATCGCGTCTCGTCGCTCGTCGACTTGATCGCGGCAAGGCCGAAGTCGATCACCTTGTAGACACGCTCGCCTGATTCATAGCGATGCGCCACGATGTTGGCAGGCTTGAGGTCGCGATGCGTGATGCCGCGATCGTGCGCGAGCTGCAATGCCGAGGCGACCTGGTCCAGGATCTCGACCACGCGCGCGGGCGCCATCGGCGATTCGAGATCGATCTCCTCGCGGAGGCTCGGCCCGCTCAAGAGCTCCATCACCATGTAGGGCTGGTTGGCGGCGTCGAACCCGAAATCGAGGAGACCGACGATGTTCGGATGGCGGAGTTGCGCGCAGGCGCGGCTCTCGCGGAGGAAGCGGTCGCGCGATTCAGGCGGCGCATCCGGCGTCGCCTGCATCACCTTGATTGCCACGTCATCGCCGAGGCGGACGCGGCGGGCGCGGTAGACCGCGCCCATCCCGCCGGCGCCGAGGGCATCGATGATCTCGTAGCGGTCGTCGATCCGGCTCCCGGGCGACAGCATCGGTGTGGTGCCGAGCTTACACGTGAACGAGCTCGGCTTCCGCCTGGTCGAGCACGTGCTCGAACCAGAGGTTCGAGAGTTTTTCCTGCACGCTGTTCTGCCGCAGCCGCGCCTGGAGGTTGTCGAAGTCGACGCGATCGAGCTCCTGGTCCTGGTTGTAGCAGGAGAAGATGAACTCCTCCTTGCCCGTCGCCGGATCAACGTGGCGCTGCAGGCACTGCGCGCAGACTTCCTTCATCATGCACTGCATCGGCGAGTTGATCGAGCCGATGCCGACGTGATTCGGACTGAGGTGCGGCTGCAGTACGCCGTGACGCGCGAGGCGCACGGCATTCATCATGCGATCAGACCCGATCGCGATGATGCGCGACACGTCCTTCAGCGGCACGAGCGGATCGCCGAACTTCCCTTCCGCGTAGGCCACCATCGCCTGCACGATGTTGCCGCGGAAGTGGTGATCCTGCGGCCGATGCGGCTCGATGGCGTTGCCCGTGTCGGTCGCCCAGATCACCTGGTCGGTGCTCTCCTCGATGTCTTCGCGCTTGAAGACGTCGGCGCCGTTTTTGTAGCCCGCGAAATACAACACGCGATTGCCTTGCGCCTTCAGCGCTTTGGCGATGGAGAACAACACGGCGTTGCCGAGACCGCCGCCGGCAAGCAGGACGGCCGACTTCTCGGGAATTTCCGTCGGCGTTCCGGTTGGCCCCATGACGACGACCGGCTCGCCCGGTTTGAGGTAGGCGCAGAGCCGGCTCGACACGCCCATCTCGAGCGTGATCAGCGACAGCAGGCCCTTCTCGCGATCGACCCACGCGCCGGTGAGCGCGATGCCTTCCATCAGCATCGACGCGACATGGTCGTTGACGCGCACGTGCGGGCTCAGCCGCTCGAAGTTCTGGAGCCGGTAGAACTGTCCGGGGTGGAAGTGGCGGGCCGCGGCCGGCGCGCGCACGATCACCTCGACGATCGTCGGCGTGAGCCGCACGACACGTTCGACACGCGCGAGCAGTTGCTCATCAAGCCGGGCGACCAACGCCTGCCAGGCGCGCTCGCGCTCCGGCTGTTGCGCCGGGTTGAGCGCGGCAATCTCTTCGGCAAAGAGTTCGACGACCCGCGGGTAGCCGTGCTTCGCCGAGGCCATCGCCTTGACGACGTTGCCGTTGTAGCGCGGGTGGTTGTCGCCGTAATAGGTGACGAACTTGCCGTTGGTGTTGTGCGAGGTGAAGAAGCCGTTCGCGTCGGGCTCGAGCGTGAACGCGTCGGGCGCGCTGAAGTGCGCCCCTGCGTTACGAACCGCCTTGAAGCCCTGGAAGAACTTTTTCCTGCCGTCGAGCGTGAACGTGCCCGGGTGTTCCTTCTCGTAGGTGACGTTCGGCACGGTGCCGGCGGCGACGAGCACGGTCCGCGCCGGCAACTCGATGCGCGATCCGTCCTCGCGCGTGAACGCCATCGCCTTCACGTGGCCGAACTCGTCGGGGATCGCCTCCACCGGATTCATGTTCTCGGTGAAGGAGATGCCTTCCTGCAACGCGAGCGCGACTTCCTCGTGATTGAGGCGATATGCCGGCGCATCCTGCATGCGCTTGCGGTAGGCGAGCGTCACGCCGCCCCAGCCGCGAATGAGGTCGATGAAGTTCGGCGCTTCGCCGGCGGATGCGGCGCGCGCGCGTTCGGCCTTCACGGCCTTGCCGTGCGCGAGGAATTCGTCGAGGATCTGCTGCTCTTCGGCGTCCATCATGCCGCGCACGCGCGACTCACCGAGTTCCGCAACGAGCGACGTGTAGCGATCGAGGATCTTCTCGACCTGGATCGGGTAGTACGCCATCAACTCGGTGGCGGTGTCGATGCCCGTCAACCCGCCGCCGATCACCACCGCCGGCAGGCGCGCCTGCAGGTTCGACAGGGCGTCCTTCTTGAACGCGCCGGTCAACTGCAGCGCCATCAGGAAGTCGCTCGCCTTGCGGATGCCGCGAATCAGGTTGTTGCGGATGTCGATGATCGTCGGGCGTCCCGCGCCGGCGGCAATCGCGATGTGATCGATGCCCGCGCCCCACGCCTCGTCAACGGGCAGCGCGCCACCGAAGCGCACGCCCCCGTAGATCTGCAGCTTGTGACGGCGCGCCAGCGTGAGGTGGATCAGCGTCAGGAAGTTCTTGTCCCAGCGCACGGTGATGCCGTATTCCGACACGCCGCCGAAGCCTTCGAGCACGCGCTCGTCGAGCGGGCGATAGATGTCGCTCCACTGCTTGATCGGATGCTTCAGCCACTCGTCCGGCAGCGGCTCGATCTTGAGGCCGTCGATGGCGACGACGCCGAAGCCTTCGTTGAGCAGGTAGTGCGACAGCGTGTAGCCTGCGGGACCGAGGCCGACGACGAGCACGTTCTTGCCGTTGTAGTCACGCGCGTAGGGGCGGTTGACGTTGAGCGGGTTCCAGCGCGTCAGCAGGCCGTAGATCTCGACGCCCCACGGCATGTTCAGCACGTCGGTCAGCACGCCGGTTTCGATCTGCGGGATGTTGACCGGCTCCTGCTTCTGGTAGATGCAGGCCTTCATGCAGTCGTTGCAGATGCGGTGGCCGGTGCCGGGGCACATCGGGTTGTCGACCGTCACGATCGCGAGCGCGCCGATTGCATCGCCACGCTTGCGCAGGGTGTGCATCTCGGAAATCTTCTCGTCGAGCGGGCAGCCCTGCAGCACGAACCCGAGCGGGTTGGTCGTGACCTTGCCTTCCTTGTCCTTGATGCCCTTCGAGCAGCTGTCCTTGTCGCGCTCGTGGCACAACACGCAGTAGTGGATCTCGCTCAAGACTTCCCGGCGCGAGTAGCGCTGGTCGGTCAGCTTGAACCCCTGGCGCCGGCGCAGCTTGTCGTCGGGGCCGAACATCTCTTCCGGCAGTTTCGGGTCCGGACGCTGGATGTGCACGAGGTGGTCGTAGTCGACGTTCTCGGGGAAGCGGAACACGACCCAGCCGCGATACCGCGGATCGTGGATGTGCGCGGCACACCAGCGCTTCAGGGATTCGATCTCCGTCAGCACCGCGGCCAGCTCTTCGCCCTCGCCCGCTGCTGCCTTTGCCTTGGCCGCGACTTCCCGATCGAGCAGCGCGCATCCGTAGGCCGCCAGCGCCGTTTCCGAATCATCGTGGAGGTACGGCGCAACCAGCGCGTGATCCTCGGCGGTCGCCGTCACGTGCGCGCCGCCCTTCAGCAGCGGCAGGGCGCGGCGGCGGACGAAGTCGATCTTGAAGCGGAACAGCACGTCGTAGGCGCGCGTGGCCGTGACGAGCGCGTCTGCATCAGCGCCGACGCCAAACAAGCGCGTGACGAAGCGCGACACGTGCGGCGCCATGGCGACGACCAGGTTGGAGCGCGCGATCTCGCCAAGCGCCTCGGGCACTTCTCGATACTGGTCCCACTGGGCCCAGAGATCGGGCTCGGTGGCTTTCACCTCATCGACGAAGCGCTGGTAGAGTTCGCGAAGCTTTGCCGGCTGCTGCAGGTCGGCGAAGGAAAATCCCGGAATGCCCAGTGGTGTTTCGGCTGACATGAACAATCTTTAATTATAATTGGGATTCGGCCGACATGACGATCACCCTCAACGGCGATCCGCGCGAAATCCAGGGTCCCCTGAGCGTCAGCGCGCTCCTCGAACAGCTCGACATCGACGCCCGCCGCGTCGCCGTCGAACTCAACCTCACCGTCGTCAAGAAGGCCGCCTACGATTCGTCGGTGATCAAGGACGGCGATGAAGTCGAGATCGTGAACTTCGTCGGCGGTGGCTGAAATACATTCGGCGATTGGCGATTGCGGGATTGGGTGATTGAAGGATTGATGATGGACGATTCATTGGTGATTGCCGGGCGGCGCTTCGCGTCACGCCTGATTGTCGGCACCGGCAAATACCCCTCACACCCGATCATGAAGGCGGCGCACGAGGCGTCGGGGGCCGACATGGTCACCGTTGCGGTGCGGCGCGTCGACATCACCCGCAAGACCGAGTCGCTGCTCGACTACATCGACACGTCAAAGATCTTCCTGCTGCCGAATACCGCCGCGTGCTACACCGCGGCGGATGCGATCCGCACGGCACGGCTCGGCCGCGAGGCCGGCATGTCCAACTGGGTCAAGCTCGAAGTGATCGGCGACGAGCAGACCCTGTTCCCCGACAACGAAGGCCTGCTCGAGGCGACGCGCGTCCTCGTCAAAGAAGGGTTCATCGTCCTGCCCTACACGAACGACGATCCGGTGATGTGCCGGAAGCTCGCCGAGGCGGGCGCCGCGGCGGTGATGCCGCTTGGCGCGCCGATCGGGTCAGGCCTCGGCATCCAGAATCCCAACAACATCCGCATCATCAAGGAACAGGCGAAGGTGCCGGTGATCGTCGATGCCGGTGTCGGCACCGCCTCTGATGCGTCGGTGGCGATGGAGCTTGGCGCTGACGGCGTGTTGATGAACACGGCGATCGCCGGTGCGGCCGATCCGGTGATGATGGCGCGCGCGATGAAGCTCGCGGTCGAGGCCGGGCGCCTCGCGTTTCTGGCCGGCCGCATCGCGAAAAAATCGTACGCGACGGCGAGCAGCCCGCTCCAGGGCGTCGTCGGCAGCTGACCCGCCAACTCGTGTCCAGCCGCTGGCCGCTCCTCGCGATTCTCGCACTGCTGGCCGGCGCTGCCGCGCTTTACACTGCGCGGCTCGACCAAATGCCGGCCGCGATGACCGGCGACGAGATCGAGTTCGGCAATCACGCGCTCTCGCTCGCGCGGACCGGTCACGACCTCAACGGCCGGCCGTGGCCGGTTCTCATCCAGATCGGCGATCCGCTCGAATCAGGCTCGTCGAGCACCTATTGGTACCAGCCGCTGCTGTTCTACGTGATCGCCGCCACGTTGCGCGTCGTGCCGTTTTCAACGGAGGCCGTTCGTCTGCCGGTGGCCGTGATCGGCGTCCTGAATATCGCGCTGATGTTCATCGTCGCGCGACAGATCTTCCGCAGTAGCGGGTACGGCCTGCTCGCCGCGGCCGTGCTGGCGATGACGCCGGCGCACCTGATCATGAGCCGGCAGGCACTCGATTACTTGTGCCCCGTGCCGTTCATCCTGACCTGGCTGTGGATGCTGAGTCGTCACGGCGAGCTCCGAAGGCCGGCGCCGGCGTGGATGGGTGTGACGCTCGGCCTGGCCACGTTCAGTTATGTGGCAGCGTGGGCGCTGACGCCGATCTTTCTGCTGATCACGCTCGTCGTGCTGTGGATACGGGGCGAACGCGGACGCGCGCTGGCGTCGGTGTGCGCGTCGTTCGCGGCGCCGATTGCGGCGGTGCTTCTCTGGCTCGCGCGCCATCCTGACGCGTTGCAGCAGACGCTCAACCGCTACCAGCAGCACAACACCGAGGGCGCGCTGTTCCGCGTCTCGCTGTACTGGGAATACTTCAGCCCGTCATTTCTGTTCTTTGCCGGCGGCGCGGATCCGACACAGACGACTTTGTCTGCGGGCGTGTTCCTGCTCCCGTGTGCAGCGCTGATGGTGGCGGGGCTTGGATCGTTCTGGCGCAGCGGCGCGATCGGCCGCGTCATCGTCATCGGCTTCCTGCTGGCGCCGCTGCCGATCGTGATCGCCGTGCCGCCAACGCCGCATTACTACATTGCCCGCGCGCTGCTGTTGTTGCCGTTTGGCGTGATGTTGTGCGTTGAAGGCGCGCGCACGGCGTTCGCGCACCGGTGGCCAGTCATTGGCGCGGCCGG
>CAZBYY010000223.1:0-6257 GCA_964495855.1 uncultured Acidobacterium sp.
GTCTTGATGACGATGTGTTCGTCGACGCCGAGCGCGCTCGACGACACCGCCGTTCCGCCGTGTTCTTCGTAGCGGTAGTGGTGCTCGGTGAACGCCACGGTGCGCTGCCGCAGAAAATGGATCGCCGGTGTCGCCGCCACGGCCATTCAGTATAGATTGTGCCCATGCGAACGACCCTTGCCCTCGTGACCGTCCTGGTGCTCGCGCTGGTGGTGCCGTCGGCCGCACGCCAGCCCTCGTGGAAGATGACCGCGACCGTGGCCGAGAGCTGCAGTTGCACCATCTCGTGCCCGTGCAATTTCGGCGGCGAGCCGTCGCACCTGCCGTGCGAGGGCAACCGCATCATCTCGATCGAGCAGGGGCACTACGACGACGTCGACCTTGCCGGCGTGCAGGTGCTCGTCACCTTCAACATGCGCAACTGGTCGAAGATCTACGTCAGCGACAAGGTCAGCGATCGCCAGATGAAGGCCGTCGAGGCGCTGTTGCCGCTGGCGTTTGCCGGCTTCCATCGCGGCATGCTGTCGTTCACCAAGGCGCCGATCACCATGGAGGCGACCGAATCCCGCGTCAAGTTCTCCGGGCCGGAGTCATCCGTCGAAATGGAAGTGATGCGTGGCTTCAACGGCAAGGCGGTCAAGGTGCTGAACCTGCCCAATCCGGCCTACCAGGACTACACGCAGTTCAAGTCGATCGTGCACACGCACACGAGCGCCGCGCAGTCGTGGAGCCACACGGGTACAAACGGCTTTACGTCGCGTTGGGAAGCCGGCAGCAAATAGCCGCTGCAAGGTAGCGGCTACTCCGTCCGTAGCGCGATCAACGGGCTGACGCGCATGGCACGATAGGCGGGCCACGCACTGGCAATCGCCGCGACCACCATCAACACGACCGACACTGCTCCGAAGGTCAGCGGATCGGCCGGGCGAACCTGATAGAGGAGCGACTGCATCAGCCGCGTCAGCACGAGCGCGGCGGCGGTTCCCGCTCCAAGACCACACGCGGCCAGCGTCAGTCCTTGTCGCACCACGAGACCGAGCACTTGCGATCGGCTGGCGCCGACGGCCAGGCGGATGCCGATCTCATGCGTCCGCCGCGCGACCAGGTATGACAGCACGCCGTAGATGCCGACAGCCGCCAGCGTCAACGCGATCGCGGCAAAGGTGCCAAGCAGGACGCCGGTCAGTCGCGGCGTGGCCAGCGCTGCGGCGACAACTTCGGTCATGGGCCGCACGTTGGCGACCGGGATCGTCGGATCGAGCGCGCGCACTTCGGAGCGAACCGCTCCGGCGATCGACAGCGGGTCAGCAGCCGTCCGCACGACCAGAAAGCCGTTGCGAATCGGTGCCGTGTTCATGGACGCCGCCCACTGCGAGTGCGGCACAAAGAATTTCTCTTTGACGCTGCCGGTGACGCCGTTGTGTCTCTCGTCCGCGACGATGCCGATCACCGTCATCGGTGGCGGCGGTGGATTGCCGAACCGGCTGCCGAGGTGACCACCGAGTGCGTCGTCTGGAGTTTTCCAGTAGGTGCGCGCCATCGTCTCGTTGATTACGACGACGGGCGCTGACTGTGCCGTGTCGGCGGCGGTAAACCAGCGCCCGCGCAACAGGCGGCTGCCCATCGCTTCGAACGCGCCATCGGTCACGATCTGCCAGTCCCCTTTCGGGTTGGTCCCCGCAGGCGGCTGGTACCCTTCGACCTGCAACCCCCAATCACCAATCGTTGTGGCAAGCGGCAGGACGCGGACGAATCCAGCCGCCTGCACGCCTGGCAACGCGCGAACGCGCTCATTGAGCCGCCGGTAGAAGTCGATCGTCTTCTCCGGAGTGTCGTAGCGCTCTTGCGGAATCGCGAGACGCAATGTCAGGACGTGATCCGGTTTGAAGCCAAGATCAATGCGATTCAACGCTGAGAGGCTGCGGATCATCAGCCCCGCGCCGATCACGAGGATCACTGCCATGGTCACTTCGGCTACGACCAGCGTGCTCCTCAACCGCTGGCGCGTGCCGCCGACCGTCGCCTGTCCGCCTTCGCGCAAGGACTCGACGAGATTGATGCGCAAGGTGCGAAGCGCGGGCACGAGGCCGAAGACAATCGTCGTCACCACGCCGAGCACCAGCGTGAAGGCGATCACCGTCCCATCCAGCCGCACCGGCGCCAATGGCGGAAGGCTCGTCGGGTCAACGGTCATGATCACGCGGAATCCAATCGCCGCCAGCCCCAGCCCGAGCGCGGCACCAAGAACGGCGAGCACGATGCTCTCGGTCAACAACTGGCGAACCAGACGATCCGGCGACGCGCCAACCGCGGTCCGGACCGCCATCTCGCGAAGACGGCCGTCGCCACGAACGAGCAACAGGTTGGCGACGTTCGCGCACGCAATCAGCAGCAGAAACGCCACGGCGCCGATCAACAGGAACATGGCGGGCCGCACGCCCCCGCGAATCTCCTCTTCGAGCGGCACTGCAAACGCGGTGAACTTCATCGGCTTCGGATACGCGCCCTGCGCAGTGAGCTGGTCGCAGATGCCGCGCAGTTCCGCCGTGACGGACGCCGCCGTTTGGCCCGGCGCCAGCGTCGCCACGGCGTAGTAGCCATGACTGCGGTTGAGTTGCTGCAGGTTGAGCTGCTGCGGGCGCCACAACTGCGTCGGCTCGGCCGCATCGTCATTGAAATCCGTCGGTAAGCGGAACGTCGCCGGCATGATGCCGATCACCTGCACGGGAATCTCGTTGATGGTCATAGTCCGCCCGATGATGGACGGGTCACCGCCGTAACGACTCTGCCAGAGCGGATATCCAAGCACCGCGACCGGCGGGCCGTTCGGCACATCCTCTTCGGCGGTGAAGACGCGGCCAAGCAACGGCCGCACCCCGAGCACGTCAAACGTATTCGCGGTCACGAAGCCGACGCCCACACGGGCCGGATTCCCAGCACCGGTCACGTTCTGCTGACCCGAATTCCATGCCGCAATCGCCGTCATGGTCTTCGACATGTTGCGAAAATCGACGACTTCCTGACTGGCGATCCACGTCTTGTCGAACGCCGTCCAACGCGTGAACAACTGCACCGTGCGCTCGGGAGCGGCGTAGGGCAACGGTGTGAGCAACACGGCCTTGGCCACGCTGAAGATGGCTGAGGTGGCGCCGATGCCGAGGGCCAGCGTGAGGAGCGAAGCCGCGGCAAAGCCCGGGCTCTTCGCGAGCCCTCTAACCGCGCCCGCCAGGTCCTGCCTGAAGGTGTCCAGCATGGGAGCTTGGACGGCAAGGACGGGCGCAGGGTTGCCACGCCGGCGGTATGATCACAAGACTCATGAAGACCGCCGCAGCACCCACGCTGTCTACCCTCGTCCGCGACCAGATCAACCGCCCCTCGCCGATCCGCCAGATCATGAAGATGGCCGAGCGCCAGAACATCCTGGCGATGGGCCTGGATCCTGCACAGGTGATTTCCTTTGGCGGCGGATGGGTGAATCACGCTGCGCCCGACGCGTTCAGGCAGGCGTACGAGTCGGTCGTCGCCGATGCGGATCTGTTCCACAAGAGCGGCGGCTACACGGCGACGCTCGGCGAACTGGAATGCCGCGAGCAGATTGCGCGATTCGAGGAGCACCTCTTCGGCGTGCCGCGCCTCGGCGCCGAGCACATCGCGATCGGCATGGGCAGCACGCAGCTCACGCACGACCTGTTCCGCACGCTGCTCGATCCCGGCGACACCGTGATGCTGCTCGACCCGACGTATGCGAACTACGAAGGTCAACTCGCCTTCTCGGTGCCGGGCGTCAAGATCGTCAAGCTGCGCGTCCTTGATCCCCAGACATGGTCGTACCTGCCGGAATCCGATCCAGCGGGCATCGCGCGCGAGTTCACGCGCCTGTTCGATATGCACCGGCCGCGCATGGTGCTGTTCGGGGCGCCGGACAATCCCACGAGCCAGGTAGTGCCTCAGGCGCTGGCCGAGGTGATGCTCGCAAAGACCGCTGAAGCCGGCTCATGGCTCGCGATCGACTTCGCTTACAAGTGCCAGTACTTCAAGACGCCGCCGGCCTATTACGCCTGGTCGCCGGCCGATCATCATCACGTTGTCGGCATTCATTCCAACTCGAAGTGGGCACGCGGGCTCGGACGCCGGCTCGGCTGGATCGAGGCGCATACGTCAGTGATCGACGCAATTGAGCGCGTGCAGCAGTGCAGCATCCTCTGCCCCGACACGCTGTCGCAGATGACGATGGCGCGGTATGTGAAGCAGGCGATCGCCGACGGTTCGCTGAAGCAGTACGTGGAGCGGGCGAATGCCCTCTACAAGCACGCGGCGGACGTGACCATCAAGGCCGTGGACACACACCTCGCACGACCGCGGCTCGTCCCGTTCGGCGGGCTCTACACCGTCGTCGACATCGGCACCAACGCCGACGAGTTCGTGCCGAAAGCGCTCAAGGCGACGGGCGTGCTCGTCGTACCGGGGGGCGGCTTCGGCGAATCACTGCGCAACGGCGTACGCATCTCGTTCGGTCCGCTGGTGCACGACACGGCAAAGATCGACGAGGGGCTTGCGCGCCTCGGCAGATACCTTCGCCAGTCCTGAGCCTTCCGTTACACCGCGGCGTACGGCGTGCCGACGTAGTTGCGATCCTGCTCCCAGCGCAAGATGAGCTGGGTGAACGTGAACTGGATCGCCATGCGTTGATCGGCCATCCGCGTCACGTTGATCTGCTGCTGGTGGCGCACGTGCCAGTCGTAGACGTCGTAGAAAACGGCAAGACCGATATCGCAATACTCGGGAAACTTCCCGCCGGTCCGCGCATACTCCTCGATCTTCGTCCGCACGGCGCCCACTCCGCCGAATGCCATTGAGTTGCCGCGCAGTCCCTGGTCGATGCTGCTGCTCAACGCCGACAGCCGGTCGCTCAGGTCCTTGAATCCCTGGCGCAACGCCTGTACTTCCTCGACCGCCTGCTCGATGGCTCCTTCAACGCCGCCTTTGGCGGCCAACGGGCCAAGAACGCCGGCTGTCATCACTTCCCGTCGACTGATCATGACGCTCCCCTTCTTATTCCTGAGGCCCGAGGCCAGCTGCCTGAGGCCTGTAGAATGGTCGCCATTATGCGTGCCCTCCCGGCCCTTTTGCTGATCCTCACCGCATCACCCTTGTTCGCGCAAACATCGACGCCGGATTCCGGCGTGCCGCTCGATGTGGCAACCCGGCGTGCCGCCAACATCAGCGCCCTGCGCTACGAGCTGTCGCTGTCGGTGCCGGAGGCACTCACATCACCTTTGACTGGTGTCGAGACGATTCGGTTTGCGTTGAAGGACGCGACGGCTCCGCTGGTGATCGACTTCGAGACGAGCCGCGAGCACATCACCTCTGTCGAGGCCAACGGCAAGCCGGCCACGTTCACCTACATCAACGGCCACATCGTCGTGCCGCCGGCGTCACTCGTCGCGGGCGCGAACGCGATTCGCATCGTGTTCAACGCCGGCGACGCATCCCTCAATCGGAGCGCCGACTTTCTCTACACCCTCTTCGTCCCGGCGCGGGCCAGGCTCGCCTTTCCCGTGTTCGACCAGCCCGACCTGAAAGGCCGCTGGACGCTGACGCTGGAGCACCCGGCCAAATGGGTGTCGGCCGCAAACGGCGCGGAACTGTCGAAGACCACGGCCGGCGATCGGGTCACGGTGAAGTTCGCGGAAACGCAACCGCTGCCGACCTACCTGGTCGCGTTCATTTGCGGTGACTTCAAGGTGGAAACGGCCGAGCGCAACGGCCGCACCTTTCACATGTTCCATCGCGAGACCGACGCCGCGAAAGTGGCGCGCAATCGCGACGCGATCTTCGACTTGCACGCGCGCGCGCTCGAATTCCTGGAAAAATATACCGGGATCCCTTACGCGTTCGGCAAGTTCGACTTCGTCGCGATCCCGGCATTCCAGTTCGGCGGCATGGAGCACGCCGGCAAGATTCTCTACAACGCCTCCGGCCTGTTACTCGACGAATCCGCCACGCAAAACCAGTTGCTCGGCCGCGCCTCGGTGATCTCCCACGAAACGGCGCACATGTGGTTCGGCGACCTGGTGACGATGCGGTGGTTCAACGACGTGTGGATGAAGGAAGTGTTCGCGAACTTCATGGCCGCGAAGATCGTGAACCCGTCGTTTCCGAACGTGAACCACGACCTGCGGTTCCTGCTGTCGAACTATCCGGCGGCGTATGAAGTTGATCGGACGACGGGCGCCAATCAGATCCGCCAGCAACTC
>CAZBYY010000224.1:0-6245 GCA_964495855.1 uncultured Acidobacterium sp.
AGCCGATCCACGATCTGATCGGACGTGATGCCCTCCGCTTCCGCGTAGAAGTTCGGCAGCACGCGGTGGCGCAGGATCGGTTTCGCTAAAGCCTGGATGTCCTTCACCGACACGTGGTGCCGCCCATGCAGCAACGCGCGCGCCTTGGCGCCGATCACCAGCGCGTGTGAAGCCCGCAAACCGGCGCCCCACTTCACCCACTTCTCGATGAAATCGAGCTTGGCGCCGCGGCCCGGCCGCGAGTTGTCGGTCAGCCGCACGGCGTAGCGGACCACGTCCTCCGCCACCAGCACCTGCTTCACGTACTCCTGGATCGACTGGATGTCCGCGCCGGTCAGGATGCGCTGCGGCTCCGGACGCCGCGTGCTCGTCGTATCCGTCACCACCCGCACCTCATCGTCTTCCGAGAGGTAGGTCATGACTACGTTGAAGAGGAAGCGGTCGAGCTGCGCTTCGGGCAGCGGATAGGTGCCTTCGAGCTCGATCGGGTTCTGCGTGGCCAGGACGAAGAACGGCCGCTCGAGCTCGTAGGTGCGGCCCGCCGCCGTCACGTGATACTCCTGCATCGCTTCGAGCAGCGCCGCCTGCGTCTTCGGCGGGGTGCGGTTGATCTCGTCCGCCAGGATGATCTGCGCGAAGATCGGGCCCTTCACGAAGCGCAGCGCGCGCGAGCCGTGATCTTCATCCAGGATTTCGGTGCCGGTGATGTCGGCCGGCATCAGGTCGGGCGTGAACTGGATGCGCTTGAAGCTGAGGTCGAGGATCTGCGACAGCGTCTTGACGAGCAGCGTCTTGGCCAGGCCGGGCACGCCGGTGATCAGGCAGTGGCCGCCGCAAAACAGCGCCATCAACACCTCGTCGACCACATCATCCTGGCCGACGATCACCTTGCGCAGTTCCGACAGGATCTTGTCGCGGCTGCCGGCGACCTTTTCGGCCAGCCCTTCGGGGACAACAGTCTGGTTCATCATCAGTGCGTGAGGGAGTAAATGACTTCGTTGATCATCATCTGGTAGGCCATCGCCGTCCATTTGATGTAACCGGGATATTCCTGCGCGTTCGACCACTCGATGCCGTCGCCGATGTCGGTGTTCCAGTTGATCAGCACCATCGGCCGGCCCTTGTCGTTGAGGATGCCGCGCAGGTGCGGCGTGAAGCCGCCCTTCTCCCAGGTGCGGCCGCTCAGGAACGAGCCAAGCCCCGGGATCTGCGGGTACTTCTCGAGCCTGTAAAAGCACGAATAGATCGGATGCGGAGGAGCGATTTCCACGATGTCGCGGTCAGGAAACACGCGCTTCATCTGCCGCTCGAACAGCTCCCATTCGTACGGCCCGTGAAAATCGTCGAACGTCAGCGTGCCGCCGCGCAGCAGGAACTCGCGGAGGATCGGCACTTCGGCGTCCTTGAGCAGCAGGTTGCTGGGTTCGACCATGTAGATCCACGGGTACTCCCAGAGCTTCTTGTCCTCGAGCGTGAGCACGACTGGATCACCCACGTCGATCGCCGTGACGGATTTCAAGCGGCGCGACAGGTTGTCGTCCATGGCCGGCGCATCGATGTACCACGGCTCATCCCAATACTGCAGCCGCGATCCGCCAACACCGCCCAGCCCTTCATCGTCGTAGGTGCTGTAGTGAATGCGGACGAAGGTCCACTTGAGGCCGGCGAACTTGTTGCCGTCGACGACGGGAGTCTGTGCGGGCGAATCGGGCAAGACGGGCGAACTAAAGTTCGCCCCTACGTTGGCCCCTACGGTGACCGAGCACACGAGGGATGCGATCGCGACGAGCATTGCCCACCGCGGCGAGGGCATCACCGGCTGCCTTCCTGCAGCTTCAACAGCAGGTCCTGGGCGCGCGTGTAGCTCGGCGCGATCAGCAGCGCGTCCAGCACTTCCTTCTTCGCCTCGTCTCGCTGCCCGCCCTTGAGCAACGCTTCGGCAAGGTCAGCGTGGGCACCGGCCTTGTCGAGCGGCTTGGCCGCGAGCGCGACGCGGAACATCTTGATCGCTTCGGTGGTGTCGCCGTTGTTGTAAGCGACGCGCCCGAGCGAGGTGTGCGCAAGACCGTCGAACGGATCCACCGAGACGACGCGCCGCAATGCCGCTGGCATGCGCGTTACGTCTTTCGGATCGAGCAAGGTGACGAGCTGGCGAGCCGCCACCACCGCGGTGTGATCGACGCCGATCAGCGCTTCGAGCGCGCGCGCCGCCCTGGCCTTGTCCCCCTTCTTCAACGCGATCGCTGCAATCATCGCCTGAGGACTGTCTTCGCCACGCGCGGTCGGGATCAGCGCAGCGGCTCTTTCGAACGCGGCAATCGCGCCATCCGGGTTCGTGGCCGCCAACGATTCGCCAAGCGCCATCTGCGCCGGGAAACTGTCAGGATTCTTGTCGGCAATCGCCTTGATGCGATCGGCCGGCGCATCGCGCTCGAGACCTTCGGGCACCTTCAGCACGCGGCGCAGCGACGCATACCGCTTCTCGAGCATGGCGTCGAATTGCTTCTGCAATTCGTCCAGGCCGATGCCGAGCGACTTCTGCAGCGCCTGCTCGGTGTCGCTGCCATCGGCGTATGCCGCGACGAACGCGCGCAGCTTCTGCTGCCCGTACGTGTCGAAGATGTGTTCGACGACGAGCGAGGCCTGGTAATAGGCGTAGTTGATGGTGGCCGAGCTGCTGAAGCCGGAGTTCAGCTCCTTGAGCTTGATTACCTGGCCACGATCGATGGCGCGCGCAAACGGGATGTCCATTTCGCGGCCCCAGTCGGGCCGCGC
The DNA here is from genome assembly GCA_964495855.1 of uncultured Acidobacterium sp. Lineage (GTDB taxonomy): Bacteria > Acidobacteriota > Vicinamibacteria > Vicinamibacterales > UBA2999 > 12-FULL-67-14b. The sequence continues at coordinate 2,776 of CAZBYY010000224.1, forward strand.
GCGACGCTCCTCGAACACCGACGCGCCTTCGCTCAACCACCGCGGCAGCCGGTTGCCGGACAGTTGCAGCGTGATCACGTGGGCGAGCTCGTGCCACAGCGTCTCGCCCCAGTTGAATTCGCCGGGACCGCGTGCCGTCGGCGAATCCAGCGTCACGACGCGGCCGAAGCATGCCCCGAGGGCGCCGATCATGCCCGGCAGCCCGAGCGTGCGCACCGCGAAGTCGTCGTGCTTCGGGAACATCTCGACGAGGATCGGCCCCTTCGGCGTGAAGTCCCACAGCTTGCTCAGCGTCGCCAGCGATTCGCGCGCCAGCGCCGGAACGTAGTGACGCATCACCGCCGATTCACCCGGCGCGAGGCGAATCACCATGTCGCCTTCGGGAATGGTGTCGAACGGCTCGAGATTATCGAGCAGCTCCAGCAGGTTGTAGGTCTGCACGTCCCACTTGTCGATGCGGAAGGCCGTTTCGAGGTTGCGGCGGGCGTTGCGCTCGTCACCGGTGCGCATCAGCTGCGCGCCAAGATCCGCGACGGCGCGGACGTTCTCGCGATCGAGCGCGATCGCCTTGCGCGTGTGCTCCACCGCCTCGTCGAACCGGTAGTAGCGCGCCGTCACTTCGCCGACGACGCGATGCACTTCGCCGTAGACCGGGTTGATCTTCAAGACATCGGCGACGGCCTGCTCATAGTCCGCGGTGCGGCCCTCGACATACGCCATCGCCGCCTTCAACGACAACGCGTCGAGGTTCTTCGGGTTGACGGCCAGGATCTTGCTGAGGGCCGACTGCACGTCCTCTTTCTTGTCCTGGTAGACGGCAATGTGCGCGAGGACGAGGTTGGCCTCCGCATCGCTGGGATTCTGCTTCAGCACGCGCTGCGCGAAGCCGACCGCTTGCGGCGGATTCTCGTCCATCAACGCGCGCGCCATGCCGATCAAGGCCGGCGCGAATTCCGGATCGCCCTTCAGCGCTTCCTGGTACGACTTCCCCGCTTCCGCATTGTTGTGCGTGTCATAAAACAGGTCGCCCCATTCCGCATTCGCGTGCGGATCGGCCGGCGCCACGCCGATGGCATCCTTGAAATACGACTGCGCATCGTCGATGCGATTGAGCGCGCGCGCCGCGCGAGCCGCGCGAAGGTAATCACGGGCCGTGGGGGTCCTGACGTCGGCGCTCAGCACCAGTGTCAGCGTGCGCCGCGCCTCGGGCCGGCGGCCGACGTAGAGCTGCAGCAGCCCGAGTTCGAGCGTGGCGTCGCCGCCGGCGTTGGCCGAGGCAAACGGCTGCAGCGTCGACTCTGCGCGCGCGTAGTCACCGCGGGCCGCGATCGACAACGCATGCCACACCGCGACCTGCTCGTCTTTGGGAAACGCCTGCGCAATCGACGCCACTTCGTCGTAGCGTCCACCGCGATAGGACTTTTCAGCGTTGGTGCGTGCCGACGTGACGTTGGCCTGTTCGGCCGTCACCCGGGGCGTGAGCCCGGCCGTGAGGACCACCGCCAGCGCGAGAAACAAAAGACGACGGGCCATCGAGGCAACTATATCAATAGGACGAACGGCTCAGTACAACGGCCGCCACGTGAAAAACATCACCGCGACGAAGCCCTGGAGCATCGCAAACACGGCGATCCACGTCTGCCGGTGGCGCGCCGGCACCGCCCCGCCCAGCCAGAGGAACACGGGAAACAGCACCGACGTGACGCGGCCCATCGACAGCATGCCGCCGGCCGACATCGGCGGCAGCACCGTGATCAGGATGAAGGCGGCAAACGCCGCACCGAAGCGGCGATACACCGGCACCACCGCCGCGAGCGCGAGCAGGACGGCGAGCGCGTAGAACAAGTCGATTGTCTGCGTCGACGCGTAGTTGTAGAGGCCGTTGGCCGCAATGTAATCAACGCGATCGGTCACGATGGAATCAAGACCGCGATACACGCGCCCCCACGCGATGTTCTGCGCCGTCCAGGTGAACGGATTTCCGGTGAGTGAATAGATGAACGCCGAGAACATCAACATGCCGTATCCGGGCGCCCCGGCCACCAGCATCCGCACGAGCGAGAATGGCCTGATCGCCATCAGCGCCAGCACGATCGACAGCAGCGCGCCGTTTGGACGCGACAGCCCGCACAGTACGCCCCAGAATGCCGCGCGCACGAGCTCGTTGCGGTGGAAGTGATACACCGTGGCCATCACCGTCAACAGGAACAGGCCTTCGGTGTAGGCGGCACTGAAGAACACCGCGAAGGGGTACGCCGCAAGGAGCATCGTGGCCGTCGACGCCTGCTCTTCGTCGTTCAGCAAGCTGCGGGCGAGGCGCAGGAAGTATGTGAGCGCGAAATAGAACGCGACGAGCGAAATGCCGACGCCGGTCCAGACCGGCTGGCGGCCGAGCGGCACCGACAGATAGCGCATCGCCATCGGGAACGCCGGGAAGAACGCGATGTTCTGTTGATAATCGGAGCGGAGCCTCGGGTTGTAGCGATAGCCGTCCGTTGCGATGCCCAGGTACCACCCGGTGTCCCACCGCGCGGGCAAGTCGAGGAAGTCGTTGTTGTAGATGCGCCAGCGATTGGCCGCCTCGGGCGGAAAGCCGACCAGGATCACCGCAAGGAAGCCGACCGCCAGGACGCCGAGGCGTGAGGATAGATGGATCGGCAGCACGGTGCGGCGGTCCTCGGAACGCCACCAGCCGACCAACAGCGAGAAGATGTGTTGCGGTAACGGGTGGGTGCGGATGATCGCGTGGCGCAGCGCGATCGCGGCGAGGCTCCACAACGCCGGTCGCCACCAGTCCATGACCGAGATCCGCGAGTCGAAGACCCAGACGCGAAAACCGCCGCCGACCGCCACGGAGAGCGCGATCAGGGCAAAGGCGATCGCAAGGACGTCGAGCAACGTCGCCCACCGAGGCAGTTTCACGGCGGCTATTTTATTCTCCCGAGCGCGCGATCCTCTACACGAATACGCGCCACCATCAGGCGGCCAAACGCGAGCAGCGCGGCGACGCCGGTGATCGGCGCCCACACGATCATCGCGACGCCGATGAACTCGCCGACCACTGCCAGGTAGTTCGGATGCGACATGAAACGGTAGGGGCCGCGCGTGATCAACGGCTCGCCCGGCACGACGAGGACGCGATACGACCAGCGCCCGCCGAGCGTCGAGATCGCCCACACCTTCAGCGCTTTCGCGAGCCCGAACACCGCCAGGCCCATGAGCAGCACGTCGCGCGGCGCGGGTCCCTTCAGCGCGCCCTCAACCGCCATCGCGATGAACGAGCCCGGATACAGCCACGACATCACGCCGATCACATCGTCTGTCGGCTCGACTGCTCCCCGCGCCCGCAGCACCCGCTCGTTGAATGATGACAGCACCGCCTCGCCGCCCATGATCAACAGGTTGGCGACCAACGTCAGCACCGCGATCGACACGCCGATGGTCATTTCATTCCCCGATCCCCGATCCCC
>CAZBYY010000225.1:0-6226 GCA_964495855.1 uncultured Acidobacterium sp.
CCCTAGTCCCTGATCCCTAGCCCGAATACCGATCGTCAAACCACGGCTCGGCCGTATCCGAATAGCCGCGTTCCTCCCAGAAGCCGGGCTTGTTGCCCGCAAGGAACTCGATCTTCCGGATCCACTTGGTGCCCTTCCACGCGTACAGCTTCGGCGTGATCATGCGGCACGGGCCGCCGTGTTCGTGCGGCAGCGGCTTGCCCTCCCAGGTGTGCACGAGGAGCACGTCCTCGTCGATCGCGCGCGCGAGCGGCAGGTTGGTGGTGTACGGGATGCGTGTGCCCGGCATGTGGTCGTAGCCCGTGCACAGCACGTGCGTAGCCTCGGCCGAGGGAACCGCCAGTTCGGCGATCGTGCGGAAGCGAACGCCCTTCCAGTGATTGTCCATGCGGCTCCACGTCGTCACGCAGTGGAAGTCGCTCACGTCTTCGACCTGCGGCAGCTCGAGAAACTGCGCCCACGTCAACGTCAGCGGATTCTCGCAGCGCCCGCCGACCTCGAGGCGCCAGGTGTCGGTGGAGACGTCCGGCACGTCGCCGAGATCGAGGACCGGCCAGTTGGGGACCTGTCGCTGGCCCACGGGCAGCTTGGGCATGCCGTGGCGATTGATCGGCCCCGTGCCTTCCGGCGCACGGCCGTCGAAGGCGACGTTGACACGCTCCTTGTGGAGTTCACGTTGGCGTTCGATGTAGCGAAGGCGTTTGTCGACGAGTGAGTCAGGCATGGGCACGAGGGCCAGCGCCCCCTCCACGATCTTCCCCGATTTGTGGCCGGGATGCCACAAGCGGCCGGAGCCCTAGTATTATCTGCCTCATGCGTTTCGAGTTCGTCGTCCGATCCGGCAGGGAGCTGGGCCGGACGATCGCGGTCAACAGCGGACAGAGCGTTACGCTCGGCCGGCTGAAGGGCTGCGACATCGTCGTCGACGACGAGGCCGCGTCGCGACGCCACTGCACGATCACCGCTCGCGAGGACGTCTGCGTCGTGGCCGACTTGCAGTCGGCGAACGGTACGTTCGTGAACGATCGCCGGGTGACCACGGTCGAGCTCGCCAGAGGCGACAAGCTGCGGATCGGTTCCACCGTCCTCGAGTTGATCGATTCAGCCGCCGCAGAGACTCCGCGGACTCGCTCCACGCATAGCACGACGTCGCTGAGCCTCGTCGAAGCGCGCAGCAGCACGCTGGTGCAGCGCGCGGTCGATCCGACCCGGCTCGAGTTCCTGTCGCAGGTCTACAAGCGCAAGGACGAATCGCAACTGCTCGAGTCGGCCCAGAAATACCTGACGACGCTGCACAAGGTGTCCGACATCCTGTCGCGCGCGGCGAGCGTCGAGGCGTTGTTCGACTCCATCCTGTCCGCCATCCTCGAAGTCGCGCACGGCGATCGCGCCGCGATCCTGATGCGCAACACGGAGACGCACAACGTCGACATGATCGCCGTCCGCACGCGTGACGGCAAGGCGTCCGGCGAGGTCAAGGTCTCGCGCAGCGTCGTCAACGACGTCCTCGAGAAGGGGATTTCCTCGTTTACCGACGATGCGCTTGCCGATGAACGCTACGTCGGCGGCGAGAGCATCGTCCGGCAGCGCATCCGGTCGGTGATGTGCGCGCCGATGCGGACGACGGACGACATCCTGGGCGTGCTGTATGTGGACAGCCAGGCGGCGCGCGAATTCAGCGAGGCCGAGCTCGAGCTGCTGGCCGCCGTCGGCAATCAAGCCGGCATTGCGCTGCATCGCGCGCGGTTGATGGCGGAAGTCGAGCGGCTGTTCCTCGACGTCATGAAGGCGATTGCGTCACTGATCGACGCCAAGGACGGCTACACGCACAAGCACTCAGAACGGGTGGCCGCGTTCGGCGTGAAGCTCGCGCGTCACCTCGGCTTCGATGCCGACAGCCGCGCTGTCGTCGAGTTGTCGGGCCTCTTGCACGACGTCGGCAAGATCGGCGTGCCGGACGCGATCCTGAACAAGCCCGGCAAGCTGACCGATTCGGAGTTCGCGGAGATGCGGAAGCATCCGCTGCACGGCGCGCGCATCCTGTCGAACATCAACAGCGCCAAGATCGTCAGCCTGCTGCCCGGCGTGAAGTATCACCACGAGCGCTGGGACGGCAAAGGGTATCCGGAAGGATTGAAGGGCGAGGACATTCCGCTGCTTGGCCGCGTGCTCGGCGTCGCCGATTTCCTCGACGCGCTCACCTCCGACCGCTCGTACCGGAAGGGCCTGCCGCTCGAAGAAGCGTTGCAGATGGTCAAGGACCTGGAAGGCCAGGCCTTTGATCCGCAAGTCGTAAAAGCGGCGGTGGAGTTGCACGATGCCGGCGACCTGGCGTTGCCGACGTCGCCGAATCCGGAAGTCAAGATCGCGGCGACCTAAAGGAACAGGCTGCGCGCGGTCAGCAGTTCGGGTCGCAGCCCGGATGCCTTCGCAAGTTTCCTGACGAGCGGTGGCGGTTCGATGCGGGCCTTCCACGTGTCCGCCCGGCCGCCGATCGCCGTAAAGGCCTCCGCCCACTGATCCCACCACGGCGACACGCGCTGCGAGATCGGTTCCACGATCAACACCCGATGCCGCGCGCCCGGCCGCGGTTGGCGGGTGAAGGCTTCCAGCAGCCGTTCGCGATCCGCTGCATTCAGTTCATTCACCACGAACGCTGCGACCACGATCGACGTGTCATGTGGCAGGCGCGTATTGGCAGCGTGGCCGCGCCGCACGTCGGACCTCATGCCGAACGTCGTGTAGGTAAATCGCGCCTCGTCCAGCGCCCAGGGGTGGGAGTCGATGCCAAGCGCGGAGAGCCGCGCGCCCGATGAGGCCAGCGCCGCCGCGCCGACACCCGTGCCGCAGCCAAGATCGACGATCACGCCGGGCGATAACTCGATGCCGATCTCGCGCGCGATGTGCGCAATCAACAGGAAGTGCAGCGGCCCGTAGTAGAGGGCAAACGCCGCGCGCTTGCCGGCGCCGTCCAGGGCCTTGTGGGCGGCCAGCGCCGTCTCGCGCCGCTCGACATACGTCGACGACAGCGCGCGCAACGCCCGCGTGACCTCGCTGAAGGTCAGGTTGGCGAGGTGGCGCTCTTCGAGCGCCGCGACGTACGTGTCAAAACTGGTCACTGCCAACTGGCCAACTGCCAACTTGAGAGGTGGGGTGGATGACGGGATTCGAACCCGCGACAGCCGGAGCCACAGTCCGGAGCTCTACCCCTGAGCTACATCCACCATAGGGACAGAAACTACTATTTTAATGGGAAAAGGAAACGGTTGCCAGTTGAGTTTCACGCGCCGACTTGCTCAGATGGTCCGTCCAAACGGCCCCGTCCAGCCGTCGTGGGTCAGCGTGTTTTCGAGCTCGGCCTGGCGCCGCGCCAATGTGGCAGAGTCGTCAAAATGCTCAACTCGCTCCGAGCCGTCCGGTTGGATGACCACCAGTTCGAAGCCCGTGCCGGCCGCCGCGGTACGCGTCTCGCAACGAATGAAATTGCCTTGTCGTTCGTAGAACCAGACCATGACCGGGTGCCAAGCTTAGCATGATCCCTTTTCTCGGCCCCGCCGATCCGTTTCCGCCGATCGATGAGGCGCTCGATGATCCCGATGGGTTGCTCGCGGCGGGCGGTACGCTCGACGTGAAGCGGCTGGTGGACGCGTATCAGCGCGGCATTTTTCCGTGGTTCAACGAGGGCGACCCGATCCTCTGGTGGTCGCCGGATCCGCGGACCGTGCTTCGTCCAGACAGGGTTCACGTATCGCATTCGCTGCGGAAGCGTCTCAAGAAACAGCAGTTCTTCCTGTCGATCGACCAGGCGTTTGCGCGTGTCCTCGACGGCTGCGCCGCGCCGCGCACGACGGAGATCGGCACGTGGCTGAGCGCGCCCATGCGACGCGCCTACACGTCGCTGCATGCGGCGAACCTCGCGCATTCGGTTGAAGTGTGGATGGACGGCGAACTGGCGGGCGGCCTCTACGGCGTGGCGATCGGGCGGATGTTCTTTGGCGAGTCGATGTTCGCCCGCCGCACCGATGCCTCGAAGATCGCGATGGTGCGGATGTGTGCGCAGCTGGAGCGATGGCAGATGCCGCTCGTCGACTGCCAGCTCGAGACCGGGCACCTGATGTCGCTCGGCGCCGAGCCGATGCCGCGGCGCCGGTTCATCGCCGAAGTGCGGCGGTTGGTGGCCGAACCGGCCCCGCCGTGGGTGATGGACCCCGACCTGGCGGGCGATCCGGCGCACGCGCCGCGCAGGCTGAGGCCTGATGCCTGAGGCCTGATGCCGTATGATCGAGGTGTGGCAGATCCGAAGATTCGCGAGCGCATCGACAGCGAATCGCAGGTGGAAGAGCGCGTTGACCATCCGCGACTGTGGAAGGTGCTGCTGCACAACGATGATTTCACCACGCAGGAATTCGTGGTGTGGGTCCTCGAGACGGTGTTCAATCTGCCCCACGCAGAGGCGTTTGCGATCATGATGCACGTTCACCAGTCGGGCGTGGGTGTCGCCGGCCTGTTCACGCGCGACGTCGCGGAGACCAAGCTCAAGGCGACCCAGCAGCTCGCCGAACAACACGAATTCCCGCTGCTCGTCACCATCGAGCCTGAGGCCCCGGAGGCCCGCTCATGAGCCGCACGCCCGTTCCGTTTGCGCCCGACACGCTCGAGAGCATCCGTCGCGCCTTCCGTACCGCCGCCGATCGCCGGCACGATCTCGTCAGCCTCGAGCACATGCTGCACGCGCTCGTCGACGATCCACAGGCAAGGGACATCCTCGTGCGCTGCCGCGTCAATCTCGACACGCTCAGGGCCGACCTCGACGAAGTGCTCGACAAGGCGTTTACGCCGGTGCCCGGCCGCAAGGCGGTCAAGCCTGAATCGACACTCGGCTTCGATCGCGTCGTCGAACGCGCCGTCGTGCATGCGGCCTCGTCGAGCGCGCAGCAGGTCGAAAGCGGCGCGCTGCTGGTGTTCCTGCTGCAGGAAGAAGAGAGTCACGCGGCGTATTTCCTGCGCAAGCAGGGCGTGGATCGACTGGCGCTGCTGCGCGCGATCTCGCATGGTTCGCCCGAGCCTACCGCGCCGGGCCGCGCGCCGGATGGCGGCGAAGCCGGCGTGCCCGTCACCGATCCGCTGAAGGCGTATGCCGACGACTTGATCGCGCGGGCCGGGCAAGGCGGCATCGATCCCCTGATCGGCCGGCAACTCGAAATCGAGCGGATGGTGCAGGTGCTCTGCCGGCGCCGCAAGAACAACCCGCTGCTCGTCGGTGAGCCCGGCGTCGGCAAGACCGCGCTGGCCGAAGGCCTCGCGTTGCGCATCCACCAGGGTGACGTCCCCGACGCGTTGAAAGACGCGCGCGTCTACGCGCTCGACATGGGCGCGCTGATCGCCGGCACGCGCTATCGCGGCGACTTCGAGGAACGCGTCAAGCAGGTCCTCGATGCGCTCGACAAGCAGCCGCACGCGATCCTGTTCATCGACGAGATCCACACGCTGGTCGGCGCCGGCTCCGCCTCGGGCGGGACGATGGATGCCGGCAACCTGCTGAAGCCCGCGCTGGCGTCCGGCAAGTTGCGGTGCATCGGCTCGACCACGTTCTCCGACGTGAAGCAGTCGTTCGACAAGGATCGCGCGCTGTCGCGTCGCTTCCAGAAGATCGAAGTGCTCGAACCGACCGAGGCCGAGACGATCGAGATCCTGAAGGGCTTGAAGAAGTCGTACGAGACGCATCACGGCGTCAGCTATCCCGACGACACGCTCGAAGCGGCGGTGACGCTCTCGACGAAGCACTTGAAGGACCTGCATCAGCCCGACAAGGCGATCGACATCATTGATGAAGCGGGCGCGGCCAAGAAGCTTCAGGCGTCGGGCATCGGGTCTCAGGCCTCAGGAGACGCATCGGTCGTCACCGTCGCGGACATCGAACGGATTGTCGCGAAGATCGCGCGCGTGCCGGTGCAGGCGGTGTCGAGCGACGACAAGACGGCGCTGAAGAATCTCGACTCGGCGCTGAAGGCCGTGATCTTCGGGCAGGATGCGGCGATCGACGAAGTCGCCTCCGCAATCAAGCTGACACGTTCCGGCTTGCGCGCCGCGGACAAGCCGATGGGCAGCTTCCTGTTTGCAGGCCCGACCGGCGTCGGCAAGACGGAGCTCGCCAAGGTGCTCGCGCGTATCCTGAACGTCGAGTTCCTGCGCTTCGACATGTCGGAATACATGGAGAAGCACGCCG
>CAZBYY010000226.1:0-6212 GCA_964495855.1 uncultured Acidobacterium sp.
GTGGTCCCGTTCCTGGCGGCATCACCCATGCCTGCCACCGGCGCTTCCATTAAGGCGGCGTGGAATCGATAGCCGGCAAGCTCGAGCGAGACGCGGCCGGCCAGAGGCCCATCCGTCACGCCGCGGTACCGCGGGGTGATCACCGTCACCTCGTGCCCGAGCGCCGCAAGCGCCTTCGGCAACGCGCTGGCAACATCGGCAAGCCCACCGGTCTTCGAGAACGGTTGCGCTTCCGAGGCGATCATCAGGATGCGGAACCGGCGCGGCGTCCGGACTGGCGCCCGGCGAGCGCGGGCCGATGGTGTTGAGGGTTTCACTGACGAGCGAGGCATGGTTCTCACCAGCTTACGCGAGCGACGTCACGAAATGGCGACGTCTGAAAGCAGTATGATCCGCTCTAGTGTCCCACACCCCGTCGAGCGGCTCGCGCCTCTTGCCCCGCGACGTGCTCGAGCTGAAGTCGTTGGCGGAGCGCCAGCCGGCGCTCGCCTCTGCCGCCGCCCTCCAGGTGGACCTGCTCGAGGCCATCCGCCGTGTGCAGGGACGCATCACCACGCCGTGGATCGAAACGACCGACGACGCCCTCGCCGCGCGGCTGGCCGCGGGTACGCGCCTCCTGGAGTTTTCACAGATCGCGTTCGACTGGAACGACGTCCGTCTGCTCATCCGCCAGGTGACCGACGTCCTTCGCCGCCACGAGGTGATCGAGGCCGCAACGGCCGCCGCACTGCATGCCGTGGGACGCAGCGCGACGCTGCCCGCCCTCATGGAGGCCTGGTTCGAACAGCGGCCCGCAATGGACATCGAGATGATCGACGAGGTGCTCGGCTGGGCGGCGCGGCCGTACCTGCAGCGCACCGCCGAGGTCTTGCAGCAGCGCGTGAGCCTCGATGCGTGGACGCGGCGGACCTGCCCGGTGTGCGCGGCCGAACCGGAATTCTCGGTGATCACGACGACCGGCGAACGCCAGTTGGTCTGCGGCCGGTGCCATGTCCGCTGGTTCTACAGCCCGATCGCGTGCCCGTATTGCGGCAATGACGATCGCACGCGGATCAAGTCGATGGCCACGCCAGACGGCATGTACCGCGTGATGATCTGCGCGCCCTGCGGGCGCTACATCAAGGCGCTCGACGCGCGGAAATCCGCGCGCCCGCTCCTGCCTAATGTGGATGTGATCGCCACACTGCCGCTGGATGCGGCAGTGATGAAGGCGCAAAGCTGATTAGTGATTCTGCTGCTGGTGCTGCTGGAAGTCGCCTTCGAGCAGTGACTTGGTGCGGCTCGCCATCCAGTTGAACAGGTGGCGCGTCTCCCAGAAGCGGCTGGCGTTGGACTTGGCGCCCATCACCACGAACGCAACCTGCTGGCCCGACTGCGGCAAGCGCAGCAGCGTCGCGAGGCAGTAGCCCGAGCGGCCGATGAAGCCGGTCTTGCCGCCGACGACGTCGATGTCGCCGGTGCGGACGATCTGGTTGGTGCTGTGTGCGGTGATCGTGATGCGGCCGGCCTGCGTCGTGTAGGTCGCCTTGCGCATGATGCTGCCGATGCGTTCGTCCGCCGCGGCATAGGCAATCAGCCGCGCCAGGTCGTAGGCCGATGACATGTTCTCCGCCGAGAGTCCTGACGGCTCCACGTACGACGTATTGTCCAGCCCCAGTTCCTTGGCCTTCGCGTTCATGCGCTGGATGAACGCTTCGTAGCCGATGTTCGACGAACGCGCGAGCGCCCGGGCCGCCGCATTGTCCGATCCGACGAGCAGCAGGTTCAGCAGATCTTCCGCAGGCAACTTGTAGCCGTTGCGCAGATAGGTGGTTGAGGCCGCGCGCACGTCGCTCGGCTGCACCGTCACAATCGTCGACAGCGGCGTCTCGGTTTCGAGGAAGACGAGCGCGGTCATCACCTTGGTGATGCTCGCCATCGACCGTTGATCCTTCGAGTGATTCTCCCAGAGGACTTCGCCGGTCTCGGGGTTGTAGATGATTGCGGCTTCGGCGCGCACGTCCGGCACTTCGCGGCCGAACTCGTCCACCTTGAAACGCGGCGTCTGGATTTCCCGCAGTTCAGCGACGCGGCGTGCGGCAACCGTGCGTGCGGCCGCAAGCTGCACGCGACGTTCATTCGCGACCGCCGGCGAATAGGCGCGCTTCTTCGTCGTCTGCGCACGTGCCGGCGTCTTCGACGCTGACCTGACGGATGCGAACGTTGACGATGGAGCGAGCGTCGCGGCGACAACGGCCAGAGACACCACTATTTTCTGGATGCGGGTTGCGGTCGCCATCATGAAGTTAGGCGGGATTGTAACGAGACTATCTCCAATAAGCAATAGGGTTTAGCAGGGATGGATTACACTGCAAGCCTAATGGACCGGCTGTCACGATCCGAGTACCTCGTCTTTCGGCAAACGATCGCAGCGCGGGGCGCTCTGAGGCCCATCCTTGGACTGGCCGGCCTGGGTATCTGGAGCGCCATTTTCACGGCCGTGCTGGTCCTGCTGCCCTACCCGATCGCATCCGTCACCCCGCTGCTCGTCCTCGTCGCCACCTTCGAAATCATCCGCCCTTTACACTTTGGCGTGGAGCGCATCGGCCGCTACCTGCAGGTGTTTTACGAGGAGCGCGGCGAGCCCAATCGGCCCTTGGTGGAGACGCCCGCGTGGGAGCGGGTCGCCATGCAGTTCGGCCGCGTACCTGGCGCGGGCGGGCATCCGCTGTTTGTCCCGCTTTTCTTATTGGCGACACTGACTAACTACCTCGCGGTCCTGCTCCCCGGGCCCGCATCCGTCGAACTCATCGCCCTCGCCGTGCCCCATCTCGCGTTTCTCGCCTGGCTGGTGTCTTCTGATCGGGCCATGCGTCGACAACGCGACGTGGAGCTTGCGCGATTCCGCGCGCTTCGCGATGCCGCGCCGATCGACCGCGGCTGATCGCGCACACGACCGCTGACGGCTGCGCGAACCACGATCGCAGCTGCACTGCGATCCTGACTCGGCTAGAGCCAGCCGAGCTTCCGCACCGCATCGATCGTCATCGACGCGCCAAGGCCGACCACGAACACGCCGAACGCCAGCCGCAAATACGTCCCCGACATTCGGGACGCCAGCATCGCGCTGAGCCACGCGCCAATCGCGACCATGATGGCAATGATGATGGCGGCGCGCACATCGACCGAGCCGTGACGGTGATACTCGAGAGCAGCGCCGAGGCCGATCGGCGGCAACAACGTCGCAAGGCTGGTCCCGGTAGCGAGATGCTGATCGAAGCCGGCAAGGTAGACGAGCGCCGGCACGATGACGACGCCGCCGCCGATGCCGAAAACGCCTGACAACATGCCGGCGACAAGACCGATGCACGCGAGGATGACAAGAGAAGAATTGCCCATGGCGCGATTATGACGCCGTCGCTTCTTGCGCCTCACGGGAAGGGACCTCAGGACGCGATGCCAACAAATCGGCGAAAGTGGCGGCCCATTTTTTTGGCCTGAAGGAACAAAAAACCGAATCCCGCCGTCCGAAACACACGTGGATAGCTGGGCTGGAATGCCAGAATCCGGGCCGACAGGCCGTTCCCAGCGCATTCCGAGGGGCTGAATCCCGTTCCTCGGTGGTATCTGGTTTGCTAAACTCCGCTTTCGGATTTTGCAGTCGACGTGCGTTTCCCTGTTGTGAGGAGAACCAAATGAGGTTGAGGAGTCTTTTGAAGGCATGCACGATGCTGGCGGTCGCCCTGGTCGTTGCGGCATCGGCATCGGCGCAGGACTTCCGTGGTCGTATCAATGGCACCGTCACCGATAACACCGGCGCGGTGTTGCCCGGCGTGACAGTGACGATCAGCAGCCCGGCGCTGATCCAGCCCCAGGTACAAGTCACCTCCGCGGACGGCCAGTACCGCTTCCTGGCGTTGCCGCCGGGCGTGTATGAAGTGGCATTCGAGCTCGCCGGCTTCCAGAACATGAAGCGCGGCGGCGTGCGTGTGGTGATCGGCCAGACGCTGACGGTCGACCAGCAATTGCAGGTCGCGAGCCTTCAGGAAACGGTGACGGTAAGCGGCGCCTCACCCGTCGTCGATACCACCACGACGACGATGGGCACCAACTTCACCAAGGAACTGTTGACGGAAATCCCGAACGCACGCGACGTGTGGGCGGCGATGTCGCAGGCGCCTGGCATCCAGATGCAGGGCTTCGACGTCGGCGGCTCGCACGCCGGCACGCAGACCGGCTACGTGACCTACGGCCTGGACGTGCAGAACCAGACGAAGATCGAAGGCATCGACACGACCGAAGGCAACAGCGCCAATGCAGGGTACTTCGACTTCGGTTCGTTCGAAGAATTCCAGGTGAGCGGCGCCGGCAATGAAGCGGGCAACTTCGCGGCGGGCGCAAACCTGTCGATCAGCGTCAAGTCGGGCGGTGACAAGGTCACCGGCAACTACTACACCGACTACGTCGGCAAGAAGTTCATCGGCGACAATCTGCCGGACAACCTGCGCGTCGCCAACAGCAAGGACGACAACGGGTTCTTCGTTCGCACGCCGCTCAACAAGGGCAACCCGGTCGATCACCAGTACGACTTGAACTTCAACGTCGGCGGCCCGCTGTGGAAGCGGCACGCGTGGCTGTTCTACAGCTATCGCCTCGACGACCAATACAAGGTGGTGCTCGGCTTCCCCACACTGGCGCGTTCGAAGCTGACCAACCCCTACACGTTCAAGCTCACGTATCAGCTGAACCAGAAGAACCAGCTAATCGGCTTCTACAACAAGCGCAACAAACTGCAGGATCGGCGCGACTTTGGTCCGACGACTCCGCTGAGCGCCGCCCGCTATCAGGCGTCGACGAACTACCCCGGCAAGATCGAGTGGACGAGCGTCATCAGCAACAAGGCGTTCCTCGACGTGCTGTACGGCTACTGGGGTAACTTCTTCCCGCTGCGGCCGACCATCGAACAGGGCATCTACAGCGGGCCTTGGGGTGCGGGCCGTCAGGACCTGGCAACCAACCAGTTCTTCGATGGCGGCGCGAACAACTCCTATCAGGACCAGCGCCGCTACAAGCCGCAGTTCTACGCCACGCTGTCGTACTTCAAGGATGGCTGGGCGGGCAGCCACGATTTCAAGTTCGGGTTCGACATGAAGAAGGACCGCCGCAACTTCTTCCAGGATCAGCCGTTCGACATCTTCTACCGCGACCAGAACGGCGCGGTGAGCCAGATCGACATCTACAACACGCCCGTCTCGCCGGTGAACGACGTCGACTACACCTCCGGTTGGATCAGCGACACCTGGAAGGCGACCAACAAGATGACGATCACGTGGGGCGGCCGCGTCGAGCGATACAAGGACGGCTGGCCTGAACAGCAGGTGGCGCCGAACGGCATTCCGGCGCTGGCCAACTGGCCGGCTGACGTGAACCCAACCGAACGCGCGCGCTACTTCAGCTTCATCGCCGCAAAGTCGGTTCCGGCCACGGTGGTTTCGGAGACGACGACGTTTTCACCCCGCGTCGGCGTGGCCTATGACCTCGCCGGCAACGGCCGCACGGTGGTGAAGGCATTTGTCGGCCAGTTCCGTTTCAACTCCGCGGATACGCTGGCCGACCAGCAGAACCCGGTGGCGCGCGCGCAGTTGCGCTACGCGTTCAACGACCTGAACGGCAACCGCATCCTCGACGGCCCGCAGGAACTCGGCACGTTCAACAGCACGCAGGGTGGCGGCGGCTTCGTGACCGTCGATCCGAACCTGGTGCGCCCGAAGTCGACCGAAATCTCGACGAGCCTCGAGCGCGAGATCCGCGAAGGTCTGTCAGGCCGCGTGTCATACGTCTACAAGAACATTCGTGACGAATGGAACGAGATCGACACGGCACGCATCGGCCTCTACACGGTGCCGTTCAACTTCGTCGATGTCGGCAATGACGGCGTGGCCGGCACGGGCGACGACAAGACCGTGCAGCTGCTCGATCGCCCGGCCACGGCGCCGACCAATCGCGTGTACACGAATCCCGCGAAGCTCGGTCACTCCGACTTCAGCACCGTTGAAGTGGCGCTGAACCGCCGCTTCTCCGGCAAATGGATGCTGCTCAGCTCCTTCGGCTACACGTGGCTCAACCAGATCCACAGCATGACCTCGTCGACGTCATCGACGGGTGCGGCCGGCAACAACCGCAACTTCTACTACCGTCCGTCCCAGCTGATGTTCGGCGACGGCGGCTACGAG
>CAZBYY010000227.1:0-6151 GCA_964495855.1 uncultured Acidobacterium sp.
TGATGGATGATCCCGAGCGCCGCGTAACAGCCCGGCACCGTCTCGGTGATGATCAGCGTGGCGATCGTCATCCCCGAAATCGGATTCGACGATGAGCCGATCAGGCCCGTAATGCGCGAGGACACGGTTGCGAAGAAGAAGCCGAACAGCACGATCAGGATCGAGACGAGGATGTTGCCCTGCGTCGGCAGGCCCGGCATCACCGCGAGGAAGATGGCGAGCAGCAGCGAGCCGCCGAGCACGACCGTCATCGGGATGTCGCGCTCGGTGCGCAGTTGTCCGCCGGTCGTCGCCGCGCCGAATCCCTTCAGTCCTTCTCGCGCCGACGAGATGATCGTCGGCAGTGTGCGCCCGAGCGTGATGAGGCCGGCAGCGAGCACCGCGCCGGCGCCGATGTAGCGGATGTAGGCGCTCCAGATCTGCCCGGGGCTCATCTCCGAGATCAGGAATGGCTGGCCGGTGGCTGGGTTGTTCGCCATCGCCGGGTGGATCGGCGGGAATGGCGCGTGAATGGCGCTGCCGAGCAGCGACAGCAGCGGCAGCAACACCAGCCACGACAGCACGCCGCCGGCGACCATCGTCCCCGCAATGCGCGGACCGATCACGTAGCCGACGCCCATGTATTCGGGAGAAAGGTCGACGTTGATCGTCGCGTTGGGGAACTGGCTGGTGCGTGGCGCGCTGTAGCCGACTTCGGTGAGGAAGATGTTGAAGATGTTGGAGATGGCCTTGAACAACGCGCCGATGCCGAGGCCGCTGAACACGAGGGCGGCGAGCTGGCCGCCGCGTTCACCCGCGACCAGGACTTCTGCGCAGGCCGTGCCCTCCGGATAGGGGAGGAGGCCATGTTCCTTGACGATCAGCGCGCGACGCAGCGGCACCATCATCAGCACGCCGAGGATGCCGCCGGCAAACGCGAGCATCGTGATCTGCGTGTAGTTGAAGTACTTCGGGCCGTCGGGCACCAGGAAGATGAGCGCCGGAATGGTGAACACGACGCCGCCGGCCACGGATTCTCCGGCCGACCCGATCGTCTGCACGATGTTGTTCTCGAGGATCGTTGAGCCGCCCAGCTTTTTGAGGACCGAGATGGCGAGCACGGCGATCGGAATCGACGCGCTGACGGTCAGGCCGGCGCGCAATCCCAGGTAGACCGTGGAGGCGCCAAACAGCAGGCCGAACAGGACGCCGAGCACGATCGCCTTGGCGGTGAACTCCGCCATGGACTGTGTCGCAGGAACGTAGGGCTGAAAGGCTTTCGCGGGATCTGCCATGGCCCGGATGATAGCAGGGTCTTACGCCGCCGCCGTGCTTGGCGGTCCGAACTCCTCGCGCCGCCGCAGCCGCAGCACCGCCGCACTCGTCAAGACGGTGACGGCGCAGCCGGCCAGCAGGCCCAGCCGATCGGACAGGGCGGGCGGCGTGTCGGTGATGACGTGGACCACTGGGATCTGCGCGCCCGTGTCGGGGGCCGGCCGCCGCTCGTCGGCCCGGACGAGAAGTTGCGCCGCAAGGAAGACGCCGGCACACCCCACCGCGAACAGCTTCACGGCCAGGAAGCGGCGCGCGCGGAGCCACCTATTGAGCTGCGCACATCCGAGCAGTGCACATCCCAGCAGGGTGATGATGATGAAGCGCGAGGCGACGCGCTGCGATGCAAACGCCGGCAGCTGAAACAAGGTGAACCGGTAGGCGTTGCCCCAGGTGAGCACCAGCACGATGAGGCTCGGCAGCCAGAGCGATCCGACCGGCGTGCGCCACGTGGCGCTCAGCGGCGTCGTCAGGCCGATGCCGAGCAGGAGCAGACCGATCCATCCCACATACGCGTCGTACTCGATCCACAGCACCCGGCCGTCGAAGGGCCGCGGATCGCCGACGAATGCGGCGACGAACGTGGTGATGTCGCGATAGCTTGCCAGAAAATCCAGCCGGAACCCTTCATGCGCGATCGCTGCGGGGAGGATGCGATAGGCGCCGAGTCCGATCGTCAGCAACGCGACAAACGCGCCGTCGCGCCAGCGCCGTGGGTCGACGGCAAAAAACGACGCGGTGAACAGGATCGCCCACACGAACATGTGCCATCCGCCAATCGTCAGCAGTCCCGCCAGCGCGCACGCCAGGCCCGCCTGCGCTCGGCGCGAGCGATCGCCCGCCGCATATCGATGGACGAACAGGAACACCGCCGGGTAGAGGAAGCACGAGATCCACTGCAGGTGGCCGCCGCCGAGGTGCCCGAGGATGTAGCCATTGAACAGGAAGACTGCGAGGAAGGCGACCGTGGCCACCGGTCCAAACTCGAGATCGAGCGCGAGGGCGCGGAACGCCAGCACGCCAACCGCGACCACCAACAGCGACTGCGCGAACACAAACGCCGGAATGCTCAAGACGGTGAGCGCCACCAGGTGCGGCGCGATCACGGTTTCAGGATTGGCGAAGAACTTGTTCGTGTAGTGAAACGCGGCGTTGATGTGCCAGGGCAGCCGGCCGGTGGCGAGCGTCTCCTTGACCGCCTCGTAGTAGGTCCATTCCTTCTGCCAGTCGCGCGAATTCTGCCAATCGATCTGGCCGCCGCGGAAGAACCATCCGATTGCCGTCACGCTGAGTACGCCGACGACGATCCAGCCGGCGGTGCCAAAGCGCTGGCCGCGCCATTCGAGCCACAGCGACCAGGCGAGCACGGCCGCGACACAGGCCAAGGGCCCCCAGGAACCGCGCGTGCCTTCCACCAGACGCCACTGCGCCGACGGCAGTTGCAGCATGTCGGCGGGGGTGGTCAGCGTGTACACCGCACCAACAATCAGGGCCGTCACCAGGGCTGCCTGCAGGACGAGGCGTGGCATATGTGACGGAGGGCGAACGACCAAACCGCGCGATTCTAACAAATCCGTCTGAGCCGAAATGCGCTATTCTGTTCGAGGCTTGTGAATTCACAGAACAAGCGGAAGGCGGCCGCCGAGCCGGTTTCCGAACTCACCACGAATCGACTTTCTGTCTATCTGCGCTGCCTGAACCAGCTCGAATCAGCCGGCGTCGAGACCATTTCCTCGCAGGCGCTCGCCGAGCAGTTCCACCTCAATGCCGCGCAGATCCGCAAGGACCTGGCCTACTTCGGCGAGTTCGGCGTGCGCGGGGTTGGCTATTACGTCAAGGATCTCAAGCGCAACCTGCGGCAGATTCTCGGGCTCGATCGCAAGCTTCGCGTGGCGGTCATGGGTGCGGGCAACCTCGGCCTCGCCCTGGCCGATTACCCCGGCTTCAAGCGCGAAGGGTTTGAGATCGTCGCGATGTTCGACGTCGCCGATGCCAAGATCGGCGATGCGTCCCGCAGCGGCGTGCCCATCTTCGACCTGAAAGAATTGAAGAAGATCGTGCGCCGCGAGCGCATTGACATCGCCGTGGTTGCCGTCCCGGCCGAATCGGCCCAGCATGTGCTCGACCAGGTGGTGGCCGCCGGCCTCAAGGCCGTGTTGAACTTCTCGCCGGGCGCATTGAAGGCGCCGGCCGAGGTGAAGATCAAGAACGTCGACCTGACCGTCTCGCTCGAAAGCTTGTCGTTCTATCTTGCGCAGGGGGGCGACGATGCGCAGTAAAAAGCCCGGCACTCGGCGTTCGGCACCAGGTACCCGAGGCACGTCAGACCGCCTCACCCACGTCGATGCGAAGGGCCGCATCCGCATGGTCGATGTCGGCGCCAAAGCGGTCACCGATCGCGAGGCGGTTGCGCGCGGATCGATCGCGATGTCGAAGGCCGCCCGCACGCTGATTCAGTCGGGCACCAACAAGAAAGGCGACCCGATCCAGGCCGCGCGGCTGGCCGGCATCATGGCCGCGAAGAAGACCAGCGAGCTGATTCCCCTCTGCCATCCGCTCAACCTCACGCACGTCGCCGTCGAGCTCACACCGACGAAGCGGGGATACGCCATCGAAGCGCGGGTTCGCATTTCAGGCAGGACCGGCGTCGAAATGGAAGCGCTCACGGCGGTCGCGGTGGCAGCCCTGACGCTGTACGACATGGTCAAGGCCGTCGACAAGGCGATGGTCATCGGCGACATTGAGCTGGTCGAGAAGAAAGGCGGACAATCAGGCCACTACCGGAAATGAAGGTCCTGGTTTCCATCCAGCTGCCCGTCGCGCAGTGGCAGATTCCCGCTGATGCGGTGCAGACGCTGCGCCGCCGGTTTCCCCACATTGAATTTGTTCACGCGACCACGCCGGAACAGCGTGCCGAAGGCTTGCGCGACTGCGACATCGCGTACACGTGGATCCTCAAGGCGCCTGAGCTGGCCACGGCCACGCGCTTGAAGTGGCTCCACACGTCCGCCGTTGCGGTCGAGACGCTATGCCTCGACGACCTCTTCGCGCGCGGCATCATCGTCACCAACACCAGGGGCGTGCAGGCGGTACCGATCGCGGAACACGTGATGGCGGTGGTGCTGGCGTTGTCGAAGCAGCTGCCGTTCGTGCTCGACAACCAGCGCCAGGCGCGGTGGGCGCAAAACGAGTTCACCGGCGATCGCCTGCCGTGGCTGTTGAAGGGCAAGACGCTCGGCCTGGTCGGCGTCGGGACGATCGGATCGGAGATCGCGAGGCGCGCGCAGGCGTTCGACATGAAGGTGATCGCGTTGCGGCGCCAGCCTGCCTACGGCGTCATCGGGCATGTCGAGAAGGTCTACGGCAAGGATCGCCTCGACGAATTCCTTTCCAAGACGCACGTGCTGGTGATTGCCGCGCCCCTCACGCCTGAGACGCGTAATCTGCTCGGTGCCGCGCAGTTTGCGCAACTGCCGCACGGTGCCCTCGTCGTCAACGTCGGCCGCGCGAAGATCATCGATACCGACGCGTTGATGGATGCGCTCGACTCCGGACATCTCGCCGGCGCATCGCTCGACGTGTTTCCGCACGAACCGCTGCCGCCGGATCATCGCCTCTGGACGACACCGAACGTGCTGCTCACGCCGCACACATCTGGATTCCGCCAGGGGCACTGGGACGAGGTGATCGAGTTGTTTGCCGACAACATCGATCGATTCGCGAAAGGCGAACCGCTCAAGTTCCGGATTTCGCCCGAGCTCGGCTACTAAGCCACGCGCATCACGCGGTAGGGGGCGGCTCGATGTGGATGATCGCGTCCTTGATCTGCGGAAAATGTTCCATCAGGCGGTCCTTGACGACATGAGAGACGTGATGCGCTTCGTCCAGGCTCATCTCGGCGGGCAGCCAGATGTGCAGATCGAGGAACACGAAGTCGGCTGAGCCGCGCGTGCGGATCTTTTCGGCGCCGATCACCTCGGGCACGCTCGTCACCACCGCCATCAGCGCATCCTCGGGGATCACGATGCGATCGGCCAGGATGCCGGACGTCGACTGGAAGATCTCCCAGCACGCATAGCCGATGAATCCGGCCACCACGATCGCCGCAAGCGGATCGAGGAAGTGATAGCCGAAGCTGACGCCGATCAACGCCGCGATCACCGTCGCCGACGTCATCAAGTCGCTCATCGTGTGGTGCGCGTCGGCCAGCAGCACTTCGCTGTGCAGCCGTCGACCCGCACCGCGCTCGTACAGCACCACGGCGACGTTGATCGCAAACGTGCCGCCCATGACGATGAACGTGAGGGGCGTGATGGTGGGTTCGCCTCCGCTGCGGAACCGCTCCCACGCGGCCGACAGCACTTCGCGGAGCACGAGCAGCAGGAAGATCAGGATGCCGACCGAGGCCATCGTTTCGAACTTGCGATGGCCGTAGGGGTGATCGCCATCCGGCGGGGCGCTTGCGGCACGCACGCCGATGATGCCAACGATGTTCGAGGCGGTATCGGTGAGCGAGTGCAAGCCGTCGGTCAGCACCGAGACCGCGCCGGTGGACACGCCGAGGGCGATCTTCGCCCCGGCCACGAGGAAGTTGAGGTAGAGGACGCGGCTGAGGACAGTGGTGACGTCAGCCGCGCGCGAGGCGGCAGGACCGTGCGCCTCTAGAAGATCGTTGCGTGCGGAACCGGCCACCATCGAACCTGGACCTTGCCGATGATGTATTTCTTCGGCACGAACCCCCAATGGCGGCTGTCGGAGCTGTTATTCCGGTGGTCGCCCATCACGAAGTAGTAGCCCTCCGGAATGACTTCCGGACCCCAGTCGTCGTGTGACCGGTACT
>CAZBYY010000228.1:0-6125 GCA_964495855.1 uncultured Acidobacterium sp.
GCGGGGTTGCGGAAGTTGTCGGGCGGCAGGTTGTAGAACCAGGCGGGAAACTCGTTCAGCGACGCGTAACCGCGGGCCATGATCGCCGAGCACGCGGGCGGATGCGTTCGCCAGTCCGCGCGCACGTCCCACGCATGCGGCACGCGCAGGTCGTCAACGAAGATCGGCACCGGCGAGGTAAAGCGCACGCACCAGCCATCCTGCACCGTGGTGACGGCGAGCAGCGCCTTCCACGCCAGCAAGGCGGCGATCAGGAGGCGCGTCGATTTGTGCTTGAAGGCGCCCGGCGCCAGCCACGCCGCGAGCGGCAGCGCGACGCCAAGCACGATGACTTCGAGGGGAGTGTCAAGCGGCGCGCCGTCCAGCGCGCCGGCCAGCCGCGCAGGCCACAATGCCGCAAGTGCCAGCAGGCCCGCCCAGAAGGCCGTCGTCACGCAATCAGCTGGCCGGCCTCGATGCGAGCGAGATCGGCGTCGACCATCATGTGCACGAGGCCCTTGAAGTCGACGCTGGGTTCCCATCCGAGCTTGGCTTTCGCCTTGGCCGGGCTGCCGATCAGCAGGTCGACTTCCGCGGGACGGATGAACCGCTGGTCGATGCCGACGTACTTCTGCCAGTCGAGGCCCGCATGCGCGAACGCGACTTCGACGAGTTCCTGCACCGAGTGCGTTTCGCCGGTGGCGATCACGTAGTCGTCGGGTTCGTCCTGTTGCAGCATCAGCCACATCGCGCGCACGTAGTCGCCGGAAAAGCCCCAATCGCGCTTCGCGTCGCGATTGCCGAGCATCAGCTTGTCGGACTTGCCCAGCTTGATGCGCGCCACGCCGTCAGTCACCTTCCGCGTCACGAACTCGATGCCGCGGCGCGGCGATTCGTGGTTGAACAGAATGCCCGAGCACGCAAACAGGTCGTAGCTCTCGCGATAGTTGACGGTGATGTAGTGGCCGAACACTTTCGAGACGCCGTAGGGGCTGCGCGGGTAGAACGGCGTCAGCTCCGTTTGCGGCACTTCGCGGACGCGGCCGTACATCTCCGAGGAGGACGCCTGGTAGAAGCGAATCTTGGTGTTCACGCTGCGGATCGCCTCGAGCGCGCGCGTGACGCCCTGCGCGTTGTACTCGCCCGTCAGCATCGGCTGGTCCCACGACGCCGGCACGAACGACATCGCGGCGAGGTTGTAGAACTCGTCGGGCTGCGCGATTTCGACCGCCTTGATCAGCGACAGCTGATCGAGCAGGTCCGCCTGCAGCAGCGTCACGCGTTCCAGCAGGTGCTGGATGCGCCAGACGTTCGGCGCGCTCAGTCGTCGCACGACGCCGAACACTTGATAGCCCTTGTCGAGGAGCAGTTCCGCGAGGTACGAACCGTCTTGGCCGGTGATGCCGGTAATCAGCGCGCGTTTTTGCGAAGCCACAAGTAGAAGAGTATATACGAACGCCCGGCGCGCTTCCCTATGGCCGCCGCCCGATCAGCCCCGCATCGTCAGCCTCGGCCACACGCATCCAGACGCGGACCAGGACGAGCAGGCCGACCAGGGGGAAGCAGAAATACTGGTAGGCCTCGCTGCGCGTCAGGTGCGTGAATCCGGAGTACGTGATCAGCGGATCGATCAGTACGAGTCGCGCGAACAGACCGCGCGGCAGGATGTTGCCGACGAGCAGCACGGCAACCGCAAACTCGACCCATGCGCGGCGATTCCCCATCGCAAGGCACCCGGCCAGCACGTAGCTGAATCCAACCAGCGTCAGCACCATATAGTCTTGCGAGATCTGGGGCGCGAGGACGAGCATCATGATGCCGACGAGCGCCCAGTCCCAGAAGCGCCGGCCGGGTTCCTTCACAAACGTCCGCCGCCACAGCGACCAGCCGAGCCACAGAACGGCCACGCCCTCGACCGCAGCCGCGACCAGCCGCGCGGTGCCCTCGACTCCGGGCCACGCGCGAACGAAGAATCCGCGATTCATCACGTTGGCGACGCGGTAATCCGGCATCGTGAGATACCCGAACGCCTTGAGGACCACGCCCCGGAGCGACACGTTCTCGTGCCAGGTGAACCCGAGCGTGTTGCCGAACCCGTCGCCGCCCGTGCCCGCGTTGACGAGCATGGGCAAGTATCCCCATCCCATCGGCGTGCCGTAGAGCATTTGTGCGACAGTCAGGATGGCGGCCAGCGCGATCAGCGCGTGGACGAACGCGCGGCGATCGCGCAGCATCAAGTACGGAAAGAGCGCAAACGGCAACATCTTGATCAGCGCCGCGGACGCCACCGACCACCCGGCGAGCCAATGGCGATGGCGCAGCAACGCAGCGCCGGCGACGGCAATCAGCGCGAGTTCCCACAGCTCGACGTTCTTGATCACAAGCACGCCGTAAAGCGGGCTGAAGTTCGCCCACAGCAGCCCGAGCCCGAGCAGCACCTCGCGTCCGGGCTCGATGCCGCGCGCGCGCAGCCACGTGCGCACCCCGTCCCACGTGGCCACAAACGCCACCACGATCGCGAGCACGTCGAGCGCGTAGGCGTAATACGAAAGCCACGCCGCGTTGTCGAGCGTTCGCTGGTAGACTGGATGGAACAGCATCAAGAAGACGGGGCCGTACTGGCGCGGATGGTCCACCGTGGCCGCGCCGCTCGTAAACAGGCGATACAGCGGCTGCAATTCCTCGACGACCTGCCCGACGTTGGGCACCTGCAGCGCAAACCAGATCCCGGAGACGCCGACGTGCACCGCGCTGTAGAACACGGCCGCGATCAGGACGGCTCGTCGTACCCCCTGCATCATGCGCGGCCACCCTGTGACATCAGTAGGGCTATGATAAGCGAGCTGATGGACAAGCTGTGGCTTAGCGTCGCCGTTGGCGTTGCGCTTGGCGTGGTCGCTGCGGCATCGCCCTTGACGCTGGTGGCCATTGTGGCTGGCCTCGTCGTACTGATCGCCGCCGAACGCGGATTGCCACCAGGCGAGCGGCGTCGCTTGCGCGTACTGCTGACAGCCGCACTACTCGTGCGAGCGTTGATCATTGTGGCGCTGTTTGTACGCGCGATACCACACTTGAACGACTTGGCGGTCGGGTCGCTCTCGGGCGACGATGCGTACTATCTTGGCCGCGCGATCCGGGTGCGCGATCTGGTCTTCGGGTTCGCAGCTACGAAGTACGACTATTTCGTTGTGCTGACGGATTACGGTCGTACCCGGTATCTTGACCTGCTTGCGCTCATTCAGATGGTGCTGGGTCCAACGCCGTTCGCTATGCGGTTACTGAACGCCGTGTTCTTCATCGCCGGTGCGGCCATGCTGTTCCGGGTGGCGCGGCGCGCGTTCGGGCCGACCCCGGCGTTGGTCGGACTGTTCTTGTTACTGTTCATGCCCTCGTTGCTCTGGACATCGATCTCGCTGCTGAAGGAATCGCTGTACTTTCTGTGCGCCTCAGCCCTCGTCTACTGCTGCGATCGCGTGGTTCGCGCCCGTACGCTCGGCTCGCGTGTTGTCCTGGCTGGCCAGGCCGCAGTCGCACTATGGCTGTTAAGCGATTTGCGAAGAGAGGCGCTGGTGCTGGCCGGCGGCGGAATCGCGCTCGCGATCGTGCTCTATTTCGTGTGTGCGAAGCCGCGGCGCGCGTGGATTGCAGCGGCGCTGGCGCTGAGCCTTGCCCTTGCGGCAATCGCCCAACCGTCGTGGCGGTCGAAAGGCGTGTCGATTGTGGAACAGCTCGCGCAGATTCACGGCGGCCACGTGTTCACCGTCGGACATCCCTACAAGCTGCTGGAGGATGAGTTCTACGTCAACCCGGCCGCGCCCGGGTCGTGGGACCTGTTTCTGACGCCTCCACAAGCCGCGCGTTATCTGTTCTGGTCAGCGGTGACGTTTCTCGTGACGCCGCTTCCATGGCAGATGGTATCGCTCGGCGAACTGATGTTCCTGCCGGAGCAGCTATTCTGGTACGCGTTGTTGCTGATGCTACCTTTCGGTGTCGTTGCCGGCTGGCGTCGAGATCGCGCCACGACGTCGCTGCTGCTGGCGTTTGCCATTCCGATTGCAGCAGCCTTGGCACTGACCAACGGCAACGTCGGCACGCTGCTGCGCCTTCGCGGGCTCGTGATGCCGTACCTCTTGTGGTTGGCGACGCTCGGCGCACTGTCGATGCTTGATCGTGCGCAGCCCGCCTCACGTTTCGAAACGGCCGTATGAACATCGTTGATGCACGCGGACGGATCTTCGGATGGATGAACCTGATCGACGCCGTCCTGCTGGCGTTTCTTGTTGCGCTCGTTCCGATCGGTTACGGCAGCTATCTGCTGTTCCGGCCGGCCCAACCGCGGATCGATTCCGTCACCGAAGTAAGCCTGAACAAAGAGGAGTTACGAATCGCGAGCGGCACCGCCATCGGCGCCAAGCTCAAGATCCGTGGGACAGGCTTCAACCCGCTGATGCGGGCCCGCGTAGGCGACGTGAATGCGCTGTCGTTCGTCTTCGAAAATCCCAATTCGGCAGACGTCCTGATCGGCGAGATGCCCCCCGGGAAGTACGACCTGGTGCTGTTTGACGGCGTGCAGGAAGTTGCACGTGCCGCAGACGTGGTCCGCATCCAGGCGTACGACGTAACGACGGTGAGGCTGTCAGGACGGTTGAACGTCTCCGACGAATTGGCAAAGTCCCTGTCGCCGGGCTTCAAGTCCCGTGCGGATGTGCGAGGAGGGTTCGAGGTCCTCGCGCTCGGCTCTCCCCGACCGTCCTTCAGCCATGTGCGATTCGGCGATCGCGACATTGAGATCCCTGCGGGTTCGACGGAACGGCCGGTGGTGCTGCGGGTCAGGTGCGACAGACTGGGCACCGATTGCAGCATCGGCGGAATCACGCTCTCGCAGCCGACGCCCATTGCACTGAAACTGGCAGGCGACCTCGCGTTTATCGCCGACGAATTGATCCTTGACGCCGAGCCCAGCCGCGCACGTGTCGTGGTGAACGTCGAGGGGCCTCAAGTCGACCTCCTGAGAGTCGGCGACCGCGATACCTTTCTCGACGATCGGGCGGCCATCATCACCGCTCTCGGTACACGCGTCGGCAACGGTGTCAGGGCGACGTTCAGCCTGGGGGCCGACCCCTCCAGCACCGGATGGCAGTACCGCAACCAGTCGTTGAAGCCAGGGTCCACGCTCCGCGTGGAGACCGACCGCTACGTCGGCGTGGGAACCGTGGTCAGCGTCGAAATGATCGGTTCGGTGAAGAAGTGAACGACGACTACCCGAATGCACGCGCGCTCGCGGAAGCAAGCATCGTCGGCACCTTTCTTCGGCGACTCGCCCAAGCGCTGACGGCGGCGTGGCAAGACTCGCAGCTGAGGCGCACCGCGACGAGGGCTGCCGACGTCACCGCAGGATGGAGCTCAATCGACTGCGTGCGTTATGGTGCGGTCGCGATGGCGACTGCCAGTCTTGTAGTTGTCGCGTTGCGGATGTTCATGACCCCGTATTCGGCGCCGGGCATCCCGGGGTCCGTTTTCTTGGTTGCCGCGGCACTCTTCACCGCCACCGCGGTGTGGCCGGAAGTATTCCAACGTGCGTGGCCCGAATCGATCGCCGGCCGGCTCGCCGCACGAACCCGGCGGTTCTTTCACACCCCGCTCGAGTAGGCGAGCACCGCGTCCTGCAGCCACACGAGCCAGCGCGCGGTCCACTTTACGACGGGCACATTGGCGCGCGGCGCCGCCAGCCGGTCGTTGTTCAGCCAATTCGCGTCGAGCAGCGCAACGCGGTCCGGATCGACGAGCACGGCAGACCACGCTGTGGGCGATTCAAACGTGAACGCCTGAGCGTGCGCGCCGTCCCAGGGGACCCTGACGCGCTGGCCGTCTGAGAATTCGACTTCGATCGGCACTTCACCGGTCGCGGTCGCGTGGCTGGCAGCGACCGAGACGACCGTCTTCTCGCATCCCGGGCGATCGCATCGCTCGGATGCAACGCTTACGACAGACAGATCGGTGGCAGCAGCGCGCCGGTAGGCTTCGAACACGCCGGCCGTGTGTCGGCCCGTCGAAGTTGAGAGAACCTGTGAGAGCGTGTCGATCGTGATCGCGCGGCTCTCCACCTGTCGCCACACCTCGGCCAGGCCCCCTTGCAGTGCCGGCCA
>CAZBYY010000229.1:0-6079 GCA_964495855.1 uncultured Acidobacterium sp.
TGCAATCCACCAATTCGTGAACCGCGGAGTAGCGTTGCTCCAACCTTGGTGCAGTAGACATCCTGGCGCGGGCCGTCCTTCGCTTCTTCCATGTTGAGGGCGCGCAGCTTTTCGTCGGGCTGCTTCATCGGATCGGTGTTGACGCCGGTGCGTCTCGTGATGCCGCGATAGCGCGAGCCGCCAGGCCCTGACCGAACCTCCCCGCTTGCGATGATCGGATCGAGCGGTTTCTGTCCGCCCGCCTGTCCTCCCCCGGCGTTTTGGCGTTCCGGTGTCTTGTACTCGTAGGTCAGGCGTTCGACGTTGGCGCATCCGTAGCTTTTCAGCTGCGCCTCGATCCAATCCACCGCATCGCGGTTCCGCTTGGTGCCCTGCCGGCGATCCCCGAATTGGGTGAGCGCCTTGATGGTCGCCTTGTACCGTTCGAGCTCGAGGCGGCTGACGAGCGTACGGACGGGATCGTTTGTCGCGGCGGGCGCGGCCGGCTGCTGCGCCTCGAGCGTCACCGCGGCGAGCGCCAGGACGAGGAGGAAAACGGTGCGTTTCATGGGGGCCAAGTATAGCGGCCCGGTGCCGAATTCAGGCCTCTTCAAGCCGCGTTACCCCTTCGGGTCATACGCAGGCTTCAACTTTTGTCGCAACATGGGGGTCTAAGGGAATTAGTGTGACTCTCGGCAAGGCAGTAATTGCCCTGGCGCTCGGCATCGGCGTCGTCCTGGCGCGCGGTGTCGCCGTGCGTGCCGAAAGCACGGCCGACCTGTTCAACCCGACCGTCGTGCAGCGCATCGATCTCGACCTGCACTCCGCGGACTGGGCGCAGCTGCGCCAGGATTTCCAGACCAACACCTATTACCCGGCCGATTTCAGCTGGAACGGGATGAAGGTCTACAACACCGGCATCCGTTCGCACGGCGTCGCCTCGCGCAGCGGGCAGAAGCCGGCGCTCAAAGTGGACTTCAACCACTACGCGTCGGGCCAGACGTTCCTCGGACTCAAGGCGATCGTCCTGAAGAACCTCGCGCAGGATGCGTCGGGCATCCATGAAGGCGTCGCGATGTGGTTCCTGTCGCGGCTCGGGATCCCGGCGCCGCGCGAAGCTTTCGCCACACTCTTCGTGAATGGCGAGTATGCCGGCCTCTACGGGCTCACGGAGTACATCGACCAGACGATGGTGTCGCGCGCGTTCAGCGAGGGTGACGGGTCCCAGAACGACGTCTACTTGTACGAGTTCAAGAGGGCGGCAGAATGGGGATTGAGCTACCTCGGCTCGGATCTGGCCGCCTACCGGCCGTTCTTCGACCCCAAGACGCATGAATCGAGCAGCGTCGAGACGCTGTACCGGCCGATCGAAAACCTGGTGCGCGTCATCAACGAATCGGCGCCGGAGGATCTTGCGGCGAAGGTCGGCCCGCTGCTCGACCTGAACGAGATCGTGCGCTACGTGGCGCTGCAGAATTTCATCAGCGAGCAGGACGGCTTCACCGGTCGCTGGGGTACGAACAACTTCTACTTACTGCGCCCGAAGGGGAAGGACCAGCACCAGGTCATCGCGTGGGATGAAGACCTGAGCTTTGCCGAACCCGAGTACCCGGTGACGGCGTTTCTCGACACCAACACGCTGTTCCAGAAGTTGATGCAGGTGCCTGATTATCGCGCGCTGTATTTCGCGACGCTCCGCGAGGCTGCGGATTCGGCGGAGCAAGGCGCCTCGCAAACGAGCCTCGGTGCGCTCGAGGCGGAGATCCGCCGCCAGCTCGACCTTACGTTCGAGCCGATGCAGACCGATCCGGTCCGCCTGTGGACGGAGGGGGAGGTCCAGCGCGACCGTGATTTGGTGAAAGCGTTTGCCATCCGTCGCATCCGCTTCGTGCAATGTGAAGTAGGCCGCCTCACCGGCGTTCGTCCGTGCAATTGACAATCCCCGCAATCTCGCACAAAGTCCTAGGTATTGCGAATCCATCTGATTAACCCAAGTGACGTGTCATTTGGCGTCGCGGTCATTACGCCGCGCTGGCTCTACGTACTCGCGGCGGCGACGCCGGCACAGTACGGCGATCCTCATGTCGTCGACGAAACGCTCGAGCAGATCGACTTCGATACGATCGGCCCCGGCGATGTCGTCGGCATCGGCATTCACACGCTCAATTGCCTGCGCGGCTACGAAGTGGGACGCGCGGCAAAGGCGCGCGGCGCCCACGTGATCTACGGCGGCATCCACACGACGCTCTATCCGGACGAAGTCTTCGAGCACGGTGCGGCGACGGCGATCGTCAAGGGCGATGGCGATTTGATGTGGCCGGTGGCGATCGCCGACGTGCTGGCCGGCAAGACCCACCAGGTCTACGACGGCGGCCGCATCGAGGGCGATGCGATGGTGCGCGCGCGCTGGGACCTGCTGCCGCGCGACCGCTACATGTTTGCGTCGGTGCAGACGGTGCGCGGCTGCCCGAAGCACTGCTCGTTCTGTTCGGTGTGGCGTACGGACGGCCAGAAGCCGCGCGTGCGTTCCTCGGACGCGTTGATCGACGAGATGGTCGAGCTGCGGCGGATGGGGTTCCGGTTCATCACGCTGGCCGACGACAACTTCTACCCGGTGACGCTGAGCGACCTTCGCATGGCCGATCGCCGCGCGGACAAGTCCACCTACAACCGCCTCAAGGCGATCCGCGACGAGCGGTTCGAGTTGATGGCGAGGATGGCGAAGCTGCCGGACGAAATGGTGTTCTTCACGCAGATCACCATGGAGGCCGCCGAGGATCCGGAGTACCTCGAGGCGATGCGCAAAGCGCGCATCCGGGGCGCGCTGGTTGGCATCGAGTCGGTGACGCCGGAAGGGTTGAAGGACGTCTACAAGGACTTCAACCTCCACGGCGATGCCCTGGCCGAGCGGCTGCAGCAGTTCCAGAAGCACGGCGTGCACATCCTCGGCTCGTTCATCTTCGGCCTGCCGAGCGATACGCCGTCGACCTTCGATGCGACGGCGGCGCTCGCGCAACAGGCCAACGTGACGCTCGCGCAGTTCGTCATGCTGACGCCGTTCCCCGGCACGCTCGATTTCCAGAAGTGGGAAGCGTCAGTGGGCGACGAGGTGCAGAAGGTGGACGGCGTGCCGATCACGCGGCACTGGTTGATCCCCAAGCATCGGCGGCCGAAGGTCTACACGCCGCACCCGTTGATGTCGGCAGAGGAGATCCGCAACCGGACGCAGGGCGTCTGGGACAGCTTCTACCAGATGTCGCTCGTGTGGCAGCGCGCCAAGTGCGTCGAGTCGATGAAGGCCAAGCTCGCGTTCGTGCTCATCTCCAAGCTCTACAGGCAGATGTACGCCAACACCGGCATTTCCACCGACAGCGCCCGCCACTCGCGAGCCAACCGCATGGCGCGCATGCTGGCCAAGCCGCTGGTGAAGCTGTTCTCGGCTCCGCCGATGCCGCAACTGCAACTGCCGACCTAGCCCAGTTGACAGTTGACAGTTCGCCGGTTGGCAGTTGAGTTGAGAGTTTCCAGTTGCGAGTTGCAGTGCGAGGGAATCGAGAAATGAAACTCGCAACTGGCAACCGTCAACGGTCAACGGTCAACTGGATCACGCCGTTTGTCATCGTCGCCCTTTTGCTCGGCGCAACGATGGAAGCGCAGCGCCGCGGCGGTGGCGGTTTTCGCGGCGGCGGCCGCGGCGGCTTCAGCGTCAGGCCCGCAGTGCCGGAGGACTTCGACGGCACCTGGCAGTTCTGCCGCGTCGCCTTCCGGCAGAATCCGTACGGAGACGGCGCCGGGTGGAGCGTGGACTATCCGCGCGCCGACATCAACCTGTCGATCCGCCTGTCGGAACTCACCAAGACCACCGTCGGTTTCACCGCCCCTGAAGATCCGAAGCACGTCGTCATCCAGCTCACCGATCCGACGTTGTTCCAGTGCCCATTCATCATGATGACGGAGGTCGGCCGCGCGTTCTTCACGGACGCGGAAGCCGACGCGCTGCGCACGTACCTGCTCAAGGGCGGGTTCCTGTGGGCGGACGATTTCTGGGGGGAGTACGCATGGGAGGCGTGGATCGAGCAGTGGAACAAAGTGCTGCCGACCGCGCAGTACCCGGTGAAGGACCTGCCGAAAGACCACCCGATGTTCCACGCACAGTTCGAGCTGCCGAACGGCGTGCCACAGATCCCGTCGATCGGCTATTGGCTGGGCAGCGGTGGCGATACGTCCGAACGCGGCGGCGACAGCGCGGTGCCACACGCGCGCGCGGTGACCGATGCGTCAGGCCGGATCCTGGCGCTGATGACGCACAACACCGACCTCGGTGACTCGTGGGAAGAAGAGGCCTCGAACGCGCAATACTTCTACGAGTTTTCGACCAAGGGCTACGCGTTCGGCATCAACGTGCTCGTGTATTCGATGACGCACTGATTCAGGGACTAGGGACTAGGGACTAGGGATTACGAAATCCCTCTCTGCAGCGCGCGCAGCCACACAAGCAGTGCATCGACGTGCGCGCCGCCCATCCTCAGCAACTGCTTCTGTGACGCCTCGAGTGACTCGAGCTTCGGCTCGGCGTACGCCCAGCGCGCGCCGTCGCCTTCGACGAGCGCGATCGGATCCTTCACGATCGGCGTGGCGAGCAGGATGTCGAGCGCCTGCTGGACGGCCCGATCGACGTTGCCGTTAGGGTGGCCATGCTTCTGGTATGCCTCGTTGAGGCGCGGCTTGATCGTCTTGTAGATCTGCGCCACACGCGACGCATCAATCGACGTGACCGTCAGCACGAGGCCGTCGTAACGGCTGTAACTCTTCGGATCGATCGTGCGGCGCGGGCCGCGGCCGGTTACGGCGAACGGCTTGATCGGCGCGACGACCTTGAAGTTGCGCGCCGGCGTTCCGCCGGACGCCGCTTCGTCGATCGCAAAGGCCAGCTGCCCGATCAGGTCGTCGGTGGCGAGCCAGCGCACCAGCTCGGGCCGTGCGGACAGCGCCTGCAGCAGCGGGCGCAGGTAGGCGTCCATCTGGTCAAGCGGCGGCAGGTTGACCGCCGGCGCCGGCTTGTCGATCGGCGCCTCGGTCGCCGTGACCGCCTTCGGTGTGGCGTTCGAGGGCGAGTCGCCAGAGCGCATGAACCAATACGCGCCGCCGGCCACCAGCACTACGAGGACGCCGGCGATGATCGCGATCGTTTTTGAATCCTGATTCACGATTCCCTGCTCCCTAATCCCTAATCCCTAATCCCTATTCATGGCGCCACGTCCGGCTTGACGCGACGCTTCGTCGCCTGCTCGAACGCATAGGCGAGCTCAATGAGCCGCGGTTCGCTGCAGGCGGTTCCCGTAAAGCTGACGCCAAACGGTGCCGGCTTCGGCGTGAAGCCCGGAGGAAACGGCGCGTTCGGCGGAGCGACGACCTGCACGAGACCGAACGGCACGATCACCGTGGGATAGCCCGGCTTGGCGGCAATGCCGGCGCCATTCGATCCCGGAAAGAGCAGCGCATCGAGCTTCTGCGCCTTTAGCGCTTCGTCGATGCCATGCGTCGCCGCGAGGAAAATATCCTTCTTGCGGTCCGCTTCCCACCGCGCGCGATCCTTCTCGACGTCCATCTCGTCGGACACGTCGAGATTCGCCTGGCCGTACTTGATCGCGTTGCGGTTGGCGTGCGCCTTGTTGAAGTCGCGCAGCTCGGTGAGCGTCTTCACCGGCGCCGCCGCGCCGAGCGACGCAAGGAACTTGTTGAAATCGCGCTTCATGCCGTACTTCAGCGCATAGGAGCAGTTCTCATCCTTGCCCTTCACATCGTCCGGACCGCCGCACGAGCCCCACAGCAGGAAGTTGTTCTTCGGATCCGGATCGACGACGCTTGGGATGTCGGCGTCGACGACGATCGCGCCCTCCTTCTTGAGCACGGCGATCGCTTCCTCCATCGACTTCTTCTGGAATTCGTTGAGGCCGCCGCGCGGCGTCTTCTCACCCGGCGGCGTGACGGGCTCGTAGAAGTTCGCGCGCGGAATGCCGATGCGCGCGCCCTTCAGCCCATCGCGCTTCAGGTGAGGCGTGTAGTCGCGATTCGGCGGCGCCTGGCACGTGGTCGTCGC
>CAZBYY010000230.1:0-6071 GCA_964495855.1 uncultured Acidobacterium sp.
GAGCCGTCGCGTTCGATTGAAATCCAGCGTGTGCTCGTGGCGACTGCGCCCGGATAGGATGCGCCTGCCAACGGCGACTGCCAGGGCGCATCGACGATCGTGAGGGTCGAATACGGAAGTGGTCCGAACCAGTCACTCAGCAACTCCAGCGACTGCTGCGTCACGGCGACGACGCGGTCGCCGCGAAAACCGGCGCCCGGCTTGAGGAAGAAGCGAAGCTCGACGGCGGGATCATGCGCGGGCGTGAGCCGCTCGGTGCGCAAGTAAAGCGCGGAGGTCAGCGACGAAAGCGGGGCGGGCATGTCCTGCCGCGCCTGCAGCGTGCCCATCCAGCCTGACGCGAGCGCCATCAGAAGGAGGCACCGGGCTCGTCTGCTCCACACCGTGCGTGTATAGTACATCAGCGTCTGCGCGTCGTAGGCCGCGGCGCCGCCGATCCCTTGATCTCGAGACGATCCTTTCTCCGCTGCGCCGCCTCTGGCGCGGTCCTTTTGCCGCTCGGATCGCGGTTCGACTTCGCCGCTCCCGAGACGCTCTACAACGGCATCACGCTCGGCACGCCGTGGCCGCCGCGGCGGCGCTTCCCCGACGAGCATCCCGTGCTGCCGCCGTACCTGGCGAGCCCGCCGGCGGTCGTGCCGATCGACGTCGGCCGCCAGTTGTTCGTCGACGATTTCCTGGTCGAAGACACCACGCTGGCGCGGACGTGGCATCACGCCGAATACCATCCCGCCAACCCGATCCTGCGTCCCGACACCGAGTGGGAACGCCGCGACGACGCCAACGAGCGCAACCACCGGCCGACCAATCCGGCGGCGATGGTGTTCAGCGACGGCGTGTTCTTCGATCCGAAAGATTCGCTGTTCAAGATGTGGTACATGGCGGGCTACGGCATGTTCACGTGCCTGGCCACGTCGGCCGATGGCGTGACGTGGCAGCGGCCGTCGTTCGACGTGGTGCCCGGCACGAACATCGTGCACAAGCCCACCCGGGACTCGAGCACCGTGTGGCTCGACCTCAACGAGCGCGATCCCAAGCGGCGCTACAAGATGTCGTACTGGTACGACCACCGCCTCACGCTGTCGGTGTCGCCGGACGGCATTCACTGGACGGACCTCGGCATGACGGCCGAGACCGGCGACCGGTCGACGTTCTTCTACAATCCGTTCCGTGACGTGTGGGTCTTCAGCCTGCGCGCCAACCAGTTCAATTCATCGATCAGCGGCCGCTATCGCCGCTACTGGGAGACGCGCGCGTTCGACATCGCGCCGACGTGGTCCGATCGCGATTCGGTGGCGTGGGTGAAAGCCGACTCGGCGGATTTCTCGCGCCCCGGCATGCCGACGGTCGCCGAGCTCTACAACCTAGACTGCGTCGCCTACGAAAGCGTCATGCTCGGGCTGTTCTCGATCTGGCGGGGCGAAACGTCGATCCGCGAGAAGATCAACGAGATCACGGTCGGCTTCAGCCGCGACGGCTTCCACTGGCATCGGCCCGACCGGTCGACGTTCATCGGCGTCTCCGACGAGCAGGGCAGCTGGAACTGGGGCAACATCCAGTCCGCCGGTGGCTGCTGCACGATCGTCGGCGATCGCCTGCACTTCTACGTGAGCGGGCGGCAGGGTCGCCCGGGGACCGACGAGCCCGGCGTGTGCAGCACGGGTTTGGCGACGCTGCGTCGCGATGGCTTCGCCTCGATGGATTGGATTCCAGAAGAGGCGCGCGTGATCCGCCGGCCCTCGCCTGCGCGCGCGACGCTGACCACGCGGCCGATCCGATTCACTGGCAAGCAGTTGTTCGTCAATGCCGCAGCGAAAGGCGGCGACCTGCGCGTCGAGGTTCTCGATCGCAACGGCCGGGTAATCGAGCCGTTCACGCAACAGGCGTGCGTGCCCGTCAACGGCGACGGCACGCGTCTGGCCGTGACCTGGGCGAAAGGATCGCTCGGCGACCTCGCGGGCCAGGATGTGCGCTTGCGCTTTTCGATGAACCGCGGCCGCCTCTACGCGTTCTGGGTCAGCCCCGATGCGTCAGGACGCAGCCGCGGCTACGCGGCGGCGGGCGGGCCGGGGATCCAGGGGCCGACGGACTGATGCGACGCAGAATCGCGCAGCTGCTCGACTGGCCTTACGCGGTGCACGCCGCATCGGCGATCACGCTGCTGCTCGGCTACTTCTTCACCTTCGTCTGGGCGCCGCACCCGTGGTCCTGGCAAGGCATCGATTCGTACCACGAGCTGGCCAAGTCGTTGGCGCGCGGCGAGACGTTCCAGACCACCGACGTGCCGTGGGGCTACGCGTATTATGCGGCGTTCTTCTACCGCGTGTTCGGCGATCGCATCTGGGTCCCGATCGTGGTGCAGGCGACGCTGAATGCCGCGGTGCCGGTCCTGCTCTACCGGCTGGTGCAGCCGCTGGCCGGGCGGCGCGTCGCGACGCTCGCGGCGCTCTTCGCCGGCGTGTTTTCGTTCAACACCATTTACGCGTCGACGCAGTCCTCCGACACGATCTGCACGGTGCTGTTCCTGCTTGCGCTGCTGCTCTTCGAGCGCGGCCTCCGCGATCCGCGATTGTCGTTGTTTGCGGCAAGCGGCGTGCTGCTCGGGATCGTGCCGCAGTTCCGCCCGAACCTCGTCCTGCTGCCGGCAGTGATGATCGGGCTCTACGTGATCGTGCCGCCGCGCACGATGCACAAGCTCACGCGCGCGGTGGTGTTCTCGGCGCTCGTCCTCGCCATGCAGATGCCGTGGATCGTCAGGAACTACCAGCTGACCGGATTAATCCTGCCGACCAGCACGCACGGCGGAGTGCAGCTGTGGTACGGCACGCTGCAGGTCGGCGAGCACCTCGAAAGCCGCGCGCACAACCCTCGCTTCTATTTCGCGTCGCCCGCCTTCACTTACACGAGCCTGTGGAAGCGGCCGATCATCATCAAGGGCGTTAACCGCGACTGCTTCAACGATCCCAACATCCCGACTCGTTTGATCTACTGGACGGATCGCGACCCGCAGCACCGCGAAGTGGTCGCGCCAAAGCCGTGGTACAGCAGCGCCGGCGTGAC
Source organism: uncultured Acidobacterium sp. (assembly GCA_964495855.1). Taxonomy (GTDB): domain Bacteria; phylum Acidobacteriota; class Vicinamibacteria; order Vicinamibacterales; family UBA2999; genus 12-FULL-67-14b. Next base: position 3,061 of record CAZBYY010000230.1, read on the forward strand.
CTACGAGGTTCCGGCGCAGCCGAATCACACGACGCTCTACTACTACTTCGAGCAGGCGCGGCCCGCCACGGCCGACGCACCCGCGGTGACGTTTGCGACGCCCTTTGACGGCGAGCGCGATCCGATGATCGCGTTCATCTCCGACGATCACCTCGGCGATCTCGACACCCACGGCGACGTGCTCGATTTCTTCGACCTGGTGCGCATGCTGCGCCATGCCGCATGGGGCGAGGACCTGCGCAACGAAGCCAGGCTCGATCTCACGCACGACGGCATCGTCGACCAGGCGGACCTGGCCGCGTATGTGGCGCTTATGGTGCCGGAACTCGCCGGCAAGTTCAGCGGGCCGGTGTCGATTCAGGCCGACGCCAACGCGGTGCGCCTGAACCTGCCGGATGGATCCTGGATCTCGGTGCCGCGGCAGTTCGGCGGGCGGCAGGATGATGTCGACGTCTCGCTCGACGGGGAAATGGCCCCGGCACTCCTCGCGCGTAATCGCACGTTTACGTCGCTCACCTACCCGCCACGCCGCGCGCGCCCGGGCGAGTGCGAGCCGGCGGCGGACATCACCTTTAACGGCCCGTTCTATCTCGGCGAGCCGCACATGATGCAGCGCTACATGGCGCTGGCGTTCGACAACATCAACCGCGACCGCAGCGCCTTCATTCGCGCCTCGCTGTACCGCATGATCCGCCTGTTCGTCGTGCGCGGGACAGACGACGTGAATACGTCGCAACAATTCCGCTGGAGCTCGGTCGTCTACGGTGTCGGCACGCTGCTCTCGCTCGGCTATCTCGCGGTGTTCCTCGGCGGCGTGCTGATCGCGTACCGGCGGCGCTCCGCCCTGCTGCTGTTCCTCGTGCCGATTGTGTATGTGCCGGTGACGATTGGCTTCGTGCTGACGAACATGCGCTACACCGTGACGGTGCAGCCGTTGATGTTCGCGTTTGTCGCGATGGCGATCGCGGCAGCCTTGCGGCTGGATGCGCCGGACGGCGCGGGCGGGACTAGCGGGTCAGGGTCGCGAAATAGCGGATGATGCCGCGCTCGATCACGCGCGTGACGGTGACCAGTACCGTCAGCACGGCGATGTCGAGCAGGAAGATCACGATCGAGTGATCGAAGGCGCTGTAGACGACCACCAGCGAGAGCTCGGCCAGGATCGTCCCAAGCACGACGCCCCTGGCGACGGCCAGCGCATCACGCACGCCGCGATACTCCCAGTTGCCTCGATACAACCCGACGATGAACAGGCCGATCAGCTGGCAGGACAGCACGATCGGCAGCGCGCGGTAGAACACTTCTGCATTGCGCAGGTAGGCTTCGGGGTCGAAATACCAGCTGTTCACCCCGTAATACACCGCGAAGGCAAGCGCAGCGTCCACCAGCACTTCGACAATGCGCTGCTTGTACATGAAGTCGCCCCAGAGCGGCGTGACCTTCGCGTCGGGCGGTAAGTCCTCGTACACGTGCACGCGCGACAAGTAGACGGCGAAGGCACACATCGCCAGCAGGAACAATCCGCCTGCCGCCATCGACAACCCGTCGCCGGCCGCGCGCAAGGCAATGCCGATCGTGCCGCCGATCGCCGCCAGCGACCACAGCACCATCACGGCGGCGCGCTCTGACAATCCGATCGCCACGAGCCGGTGCGAGGAGTGATCGCGGCCGCCCATGGCCGGTGATCGTCCCGACAGCAGGCGCGAGACGGTGACAAGCGTCGTGTCGAAGATCGGGATCAGCAGCACGAACAGCGGACCGGCGATGATCGACAACACGTCGGAACGGCTGGCGCGAACGCCTTCGTGGCCGAGCGTGAGCGTCGCCAGGCTGAAGCCGAGCAGCAGCGAACCGGAGTCGCCCATGAAGATCGAGGCCGGGGGAAAGTTGAACACCAGGAAGCCGGCCACGCTGCCGGCGAGCAGCGACAGGAACGTCACTTCCGGCCCCGCGCGCTCGGACGCCGCGCCGCCAACCAGGCTGGCAATCAGCATCAGCGCCACGATCAGCGAGATGCCCGCGCACAGGCCGTCCATGTTGTCGAGCAGATTGAAGGCGTTGGTCAGGCCGACGATCCAGATGATCGTGAGGACGCTGTCGAGCAGCCGCGACTCCGACCAGTGCAGACGGTAGCCGAAATACAGCACGATCGCCGCCATCCCGATCTGCGCGATCAGCTTTGTCGTCGGCTTCAACGCCAGCGCATCGTCCACCAGCCCGACGGCGAACATGGCCATCGCCGCCGAGAGCGGCACGAGCATCGTCGGCGCCACGCCCAGCAGCAACGCCCCGAAAAACGTCGCGCCCGCCATCGCCACGCCGCCAAGCAGCGGCACGGTGCCGCGATGCCAGCGGTCGTTGCGCGGGTGCGCGACGATGTTGGTGCGGTGCGCCAGTTGGCGGCACAGCGGCACGAGTGCCACGGCCAGACCGAAGCCCGCGAGAAACGGCGCGAGCGCGGCTATTGCGGAGCGGACCATGAGGGAAGCAGGTGGAGCCAGCGCTCGAATGTGAGCAACGTCCAGAGCCGGTGGCCGTGATTCGCGACGCGTGACGCGTGCTGATCGAGCAGGCGCTGCACGTACGGCTGCGACACGTAGGTGCGGTAGCGCGCCGATGGAGAAAGTAGCAGGTCGCGGACGTAGTCGCGCAGTTCGTCTCGGAACCAGCCGTCGAGAGGCACGCCGAAGCCGCGCTTCGCGCCGCGCATCACCTCGTCTGGCACCACGTCGGCGAAGGCGTCGCGCAGGATTGCCTTCGTGGTCGGTCCCTGCAGCTTGTAGTCGTCAGGCAACTGCGCCACGTAATCCATCAGCGCCCGATCCAGGAACGGCGCGCGCGCTTCGAGTGAGTTGGCCATCGACATGCGATCGGCCTTGATGAGCAGATCGTCGTGCAGATAGCTGTGAAAGTTGACCGCGAGCAGGCGGCTCAGCGGCGTCGCGCCGTCGATCCCCGCGACGCCGGCCAGGTGCGCATGGCGATCGATCGGGCCGACGCGTTCGAGAAAC
>CAZBYY010000231.1:0-6067 GCA_964495855.1 uncultured Acidobacterium sp.
CAACACCTGCGGCCGCCGACGGCGGCGCGGCCGGCAGTTGGGACGCGAGTCGCGCCAGCGTGGTCGCCACACCGCGATTCGGCTTGTCTGCAGATGTCATCGAGGCGATCGCATGGTGGTCTCCGACCGTCACCTCGAGCGTGCACGCCCCGTCGTTCCCGAGCTGAACGTCGCCGCGGAACTCCCCAGTTCCGCCGGGCCAGAGCCGCACGATTCGAGCGACGCCGTCGGCGCACCGCACCACTGCGTTTGCTTCGACGGCTGCCGCGGGCAGTAACGATCGCCACGTGATCGTGAACGGCACGCGCGAACCCGGAGCCGGCAGGGGTTGCGCCACGCGAATCAGCAATGGCCGGCTCGCACTCGCCGCAGTCGCTACTGCGGACTGCCAGAAGGGATCGAATGCAGCGGCCGCCGCATCGCGGAACCGCCACGCATCCATCGCACCGGAAAGAATCACGCGGCCGAACCCGCGCGGGCGGCTGACGATCACCGGCGATTCACCTGCCCGAGCCAACACCAGATCGGTCGGCTCGATCGCGGACGGCAGGAGCAGTTCCGACGCCGTCAACGGACCAAGCGAGACCGGGGTCGTGCTCAACTTCTCTTGCCACCTCGGAAAGAACGCACCAGCCGGCGCAGCCTCCAAGGGCCGCTCGGCGAGCAAGATCACTGTGCCGCCGCGCTCGCGGGCGAACCGATCGAGCAGCGCTTCCTCGTCGGCCGTCAGCGCATCCGGCGCGCCGACAATCACCACGTCCATTGTTTCCAGGGTCGCCACGTCCAGTCCCCCACCGCGCGTCCCCACCGTGATTGCGGGTGCGACACGTGCGCGATGCGCCACGGCGAACCGCGAGTCGTCTTCGAGCGCACGCCGGACAAACGTGCTGCTCCATGAAGGACGGGGATCGAAGACGAGCACGCGCAGCCGTGACTCGAGGACGTCCACTCCGACGTCGATCGCGTTGTCGATGGTCGCCTTCTCCCCATCGAGCGCATCAACGTCGAAGCGCAGATGACGCGCCCCTGCAGACAGCGGCAGCCACTGAACATCGATCATTGACGAGCCGCTCGAGATCGCAGCGCGCGTTGATCCGACGATCACATTCCCATCGCGAGCGCGGATCGTGACGTCTCGGCGATCGATGCCCACAGCAGTGACCTCCACCCGCGCCACCGATGCCGCCTCGCTGTGCGCGCCTTCGATATTGACGGATGCGATCGCGATGTGTGGCCCCTCGTCCGCGCGAATCGGAATCAGCGCCGGCTTTACGTCCGACGGCACCGCGACGTCGATCGATCCGTCCGCGGTCAAGATGCATTCCTCGTCCGACGCGCACGGCACCCGACTTCTGTTCAGCTCTCGAAACTCGATCGGCCTGTTGCCGATCGACGCACGGAGACGTTCTTCAGCCGCGCGAGTATCCAACGCGGAGGCCCGCACGACGATGATCGGTTTTGATGAAGACCGGGTGGCTGACCAGGCGGGATCCATCACGCCGGCAACCGCAATCGCGATCGCAAGCGCCCTCGCACTCACGCCAGCCCAGCGCGCGGTCACCGCTTCCCTCCCCGCGACAGCTGATCGACAAGGAGTCCGCTCAGCATCGTCGATGCGCCGGGAATCGCGACCGATGCCGGGACGCTCCGCATCGCGTGCGCGGTCACCGCCTGCATGGCCGCATCGACGGCACGACGATGCGCATCAGTGGCGGTCGCCGCCGCGAGAGCCACCGCAGCTTGCCTGAGCTCGGCTGATCCTGGATCAAGCGTCGTCAATTGCGCAGCCACCGTCGTCGCCTCGGATGGTGAAGACGAGGCGAGTGCGCGAATGACGGAGCGGTGAGCCTCGAGCGACGGGCCTACGGCCGTCGCCGCCGGCTCGCGCGTCCAGGACCTCGCCTGTTGCCGCTCGCCCGTCAGACGGCGGCTGGCGTCGATGCGGGAGCGGTCCGGCAGCGTGCGCAGGAAGAATCGCCGGCGATCCAGCGCGCGCTCGAGGCTTGCGAGCGCCTGCCGCTCGAACACCAGCGCGTCGGCGATGCGGCCCTCGTTCAACTGCGCTTCGGCGCGCGACATCGCGTTGATCGCTCGAAGCATTTCGACGCGACCGGTGTTCTGCAGACGGCCTTCGGTCAGCTCGTCGGATCGGGCGGCCTCCTCGAGTTCGTCCTCGACTTCTCCGCCCCCCAGGAACACCACTTCCGCCCGCACCATGCGTTGCTCAATCGCGATGCCGCGCGCTTCGTCCAGTGCCCCGCCGCTCGCCGCCGCCGCACCCGGTCGCTGACGCGCGATCAGTTGCTCGGTCTTGTAGATCACCATCTGCTGGCTGATTGCGTACTTCCGCTCCTCGGCCGGCAGCGCAAAGCCGGCGTCGGACACGCCGGCGTTCTTCCCGATTTCGATGACGTACTGCTCTGACGACACCGGACTTGCCGCCGGGTTCGAATCCCGCGCGATGGCCCGATACACGACGATGTCGCCGTCACCGAGCGCGAGTGAGGCAAGATCGATCTCCCCGAGAGCGCTCCACTGCCGGTCGTCACGCCGCTCGATGCGCAGCGGCAGCTCGGTCTCGGTGAAGGCCACGTTCTCGCCGCCGCCGGATGCCTTGGTGAGCTTGAGCGACAACGACGCAAGTCCGAGATCGTCTCGGCTTTCAATGCTCACCGCGACACGGCCGCGCGACTCCGTGAACGCCTGATCTTTGCCTGGGGTGACGACGCGAACGACAGGAGCGGCATCCGGCACGACGGTCAACGCGAGGAATCGCTTACCCGACTGGTCTCCGGCGTCGACCTCGATGCCGGCCGATTCGCTCACCACTCGATCGACGATGATGCGCCCACCCGCGCCTTCGATCCGCAGCCGGCTGCCCGCAATCGCCGTGACATCAGTGGGCGAATCGAAGATCTCCTCGCGCCGATTCGTATACGCGGGCGGCGTGATGCGAACGGTAAATGCGCCGCGCACGGTCGTGGCCGAACCTGCGCCCTGCGACGCGACCGGCGAGCGTGGCCCGACCGATCCGATCGCGATCGCCCCGGCGATGATGCCCGCTGCCATCAGCGCCGGCTGCATCAGCGGGACGACGTGCGCAACGTCGACGCGCGCGATGCGATCAGCGGCCTGGCCCTGGATCGCCGACAAGACCTCGGCCCGCACCGGCCGTGGATGTTGATCGAGTTCGGCCGCCGTGACGATCAGGTTATCGAGCGGCTCGCAGGCTTCGATCGCGATGGCTGCGCCGACGAGCGACATTCGCGAGCTTGCGGCGACGATCGCCATCGCCATCACCGCGCCGGCCGCGAGCGATATCGGCATGGATGCAGACACGACCCAAGCGGCCGCGAATGACGCGCCGGCTCCGGAGAGGGCGTAACAGATCGTCCTGATCCGCCACCGAAGCTGGACGCGGCCGAGCGCCGCACGCAGCTGATCAGGCAACGCGCGCCTCCTCGGCGACACGCGCATCGACGGTGCGACGGCGCAGGGCCCATTCGATCACCAGCAGCATCAGCACCGCCCCCCACAACCACCGGCGATCACCTTCGTCGGCAAGCGGCGCGGTGGCAGACGGCGGGCCCGGTTGACGCGACCACTCCGTGAGTTGCTCGGCAGGGATCGCGATGGGCTCGATGACGCGCGGGGGCGATCGCCTCTGTAGTTCCCGCAACACGGCGTCGGCGGCCGAGGCCGGCGGCGTGTCGTCCGGCAGCGTGAGCGCGATGCGGGTCTCGAAGTCATCCCACGGAATGCCGACGCTGAGCGCTGCGCGCAGGGCGGCGTCCGCGAGCCGTTGATCCTTCCCAGTGATGCGTACCAAGTCGGCGGCCACGGCGGTCTCGCGGCCCTCGCTCGTCACCCGCGTGGAGTCCGATGTGAGATGCACGGGACGATCGATGCGCACGAGCGCTCCGTTGCGCAGCGTGAGGAGCGGGATCGTCATGTCAAGCGGCGCGGCCGGCGTCATCGAATCAAATCGAATGCCGATGCCTGCCGGAATCAACGCGAGGTCAGCGCGATCGATGCTGCCGCGACGCAGCGCCCCGGCGACCAGAATCTCGCGCGCTGATGGCGGCTGCGTGTCGAGCCAGCGCACCGCATCGGCGATCGCATCGGTGATGTCGTCTCGATCCACGACGGTTGATCGAAAGGCGCCTGTCCGCAGTCGCGCAAGCGCATCCTCAGCCACGCTGCCGACCGTGACGATCGCGCGTGACACGCGGCCGGCGTGAGCCGAGAGGCGGGCGTCCGATCGCCACACCGGCGCCGCCAGGGCCATCGCCGCAACCGTGATGATGGCGGCGCGCAACAGCAGCAACCCGGCGTCCTCGATCCGGCGCACGCGAAACGCCGCCAGTTGCGTCTCGCGAAGGAATCGGAGCGACGGAAACGACAGTCGCCGCACCTGCTCGCGCACGAACAGATGAATGGCCAGCGGCAGGACAACGAGGGCGATGCCGGCGAAGGCGGTCGGCGAGAGCCAGGCGAGGCTCATCGCGCCACGCTCCGCCGGGCCACGAGGAATCGGCGCAGCACCGGCTCCAGCGGCTCGCCGGTCGTGACCCGCAGGTAATCCACACCATCACTACGCAGTTGGCGCTCGACGTCGGCCAGCCATCGCCCGACCGCCGAGCGATACGCATCCGCGATCGCCGACGGCTGTACATTGAGCGCCGCGCCGCTTTCTACGTCTACGAACTCCGCGGCACCGCCCACGTCGAGCGTGATCTCTTCGGAGGCGAGCGCGTGAATCACGATCACGTCGTGGCCCATGCGTGCAAGACGCCGCACCTGGCTGATGGCGTCCTCCTCTTCGTAGAGATCCGACAGCACGATCACCAGCCCGCGCCGCTTGAGGACCGCCGCGGCACGACGCAGCCCGTCGCTCACGTTGCGCGCTCCCGAAGCGCGCAACTCACCAAGTGCTGCGAGGAACGAGCGCAGGTGCTGGCCGCCGCTGCGGGGCGGCACGTAGTGTGCGCGATCATCGACGGCCAGCACGCCGGCCGCGTCCCCCTGATCGAGGACGAGCGTGCCCAGGATGGCCGCGACGGAGGTCGCGAGACCGAGCTTCGTCTTGCTGGAGCTTGAGGCCTGAGGCCCGAGGGCCGGATACCCCATCGACGCGCTCACATCGACCACGAACAGCGCGGCAAGGTTCGTCGTTTCGCGAAACTGGCGCGTATAGAACCGATCCGTCCGTCCGAACAACTTCCAGTCGACGTACTTGAGATCGTCGCCGGGGCGATAGTGCCGGTACTGCGAGAACTCGGCACTGTAGCCGTGAAACGGGCTGCGGTGGAGCCCGTGACGAAGTCCCTCGACCGTGGCCCTGGTCGCGAGCTCCAGGTCGCGGAGCGCGTGCAGCTCCGATGGGCTCACGACGTGCGGTCGCGACATGGGTTACCGCGCGGGAATCGCGTCCAGCAGGCGCGCGACGATCTGCTCGCTGTCGATGCCGTCGGCCTCGGCCTGGAAGTTCATGAGGATGCGATGGCGCAGGACCGGCGGCGCGACCGCGCGCACGTCTTCGAGCGAGACCGCAGGTCGTCCGTTGAGCACCGCGCGTGCCTTGCCCGCAAGCAGCAGTGCCTGGCCCGCACGCGGCCCCGCGCCCCACCGCACGAACTGCTGGATGAAATCCGGCACGCGTTCGCTCTCGTCGGCCGGAGCCGAAGACGGCCGCGTCGCGCGCACGAGCCGTGATGCGTAATCGATCACGTTGTCCGCAGCGACGACGTCGCGCACGAGCATGCGCGCGCGTTCGATCTGTTCTCCCGTCGCGACCGCCGCGGCCCTGCGTTCCTCGCTTGTCGTCGTTTGCGCCAGGATCATCCGCTCCTCTGCCGCCGTCGGATAGTTGATGACGATGTTGAGCATGAAGCGATCGAGCTGCGCCTCCGGCAACGGGTACGTGCCTTCCTGCTCGATCGGGTTCTGCGTCGCGAGCACGAACAGCGGGCGATCGAGCTGGTGGCGGACGCCGCCGACGGTGACTTGATACTCCTGCATCGCCTCGAGCAGCGCCGCCTGGGTCTTCGGCGGCGTGCGGTTGATC
>CAZBYY010000232.1:0-6018 GCA_964495855.1 uncultured Acidobacterium sp.
GAGATCAACCACGACTTCCCCGACACCGACGTCGTGATCGTCATCGGCGCCAACGACATCGTCAACCCGGGCGCGCTCGACGATCCGTCATCGCCGATCTACGGCATGCCGGTCCTCGAAGTCTGGAAGGCGAAGACCTGCATCGTGATGAAGCGCGGCATGGCCAGCGGCTACGCCGGCGTCGACAACCCGCTGTTCTACAAAGACAACACCCGCATGCTCTTCGGCGATGCCAAGAAGATGATCGACGCGGTGTTGACGGCCATCAAGACCACGTAATCAGACCCGCAGCGGAGGCTGTATGACACGACGCCGCATTGCCGCCGTCCTGTTCCTGTTCGTGGGGATCGCGTCCCACGCCTCGGCCCAGTCGACCGCGCGAGGCGGCGCCGCGTTCGATCGCCTTCGCACCAACATCGAGCAGATCGCACGCTCCGTGGACACGCATTGGGGCATTTACATCAAGTGCCTCGACACGTCAGAAGAGATCGCCATCAACGCCGACGAAACGATGGACACGATGAGCGTGATCAAGCTCCCGCTCATGGTTGAAGCCTTCCGGCAGATCGAGGCCGGCAAGTTCGCACTCGCCGACAAGTACACATTGAAGGCCGGCGATCGACGCCCCGGCACCGGAGTGCTTCGAAGCATGGACGACGGGACGACGATCTCGATCAAGGATGCGCTGACGCTGATGACGATCGTCAGCGACAACACCGCGACCGACATCGTGTTCGATCGCGTCGGCGGTCCCGATGCCGTCAATGCGTTGATGAAGAGCTACGGGCTGAACACCATTCGCGCGGTCGGCACGGCGGAGAGCTGGTTCAGCGCGCTGAACGCGGCGCCGAACTCCGCCGTCTTCCACAACGACGTCAAGCGGCCGTTCGGATTGTCGTCACCGCGCGACATGGGCCGCCTGCTGGAGAAGATCGTGCGTGGGGAGGCGGTCAGCAAGTCCGCCAGCGCGCAGATGCTCGACATCCTCGGGCGGCAGGTCTACGCCACTCGCCTCCCGAAATACGTGGTCGGTTTCCAGGTGCCGCACAAGACCGGCGACTTCGTCCCGTTCGTGGCGAACGATGTCGGCGTATTGATGAGCGACAAGCGCAAGATCGTGATGTCGATCTTCACCGACAAGCGCAACATGCCGGCGGATGTGCCGACGCGCCTCGTCGGTCCCGCGATCGAGGATGCGATCGGCCGCATCGCGCAGCAGGTCGCCGACTACTTCTCCTTCACGGCGCAGTAGCGGCGAGGTCGGCCTGGGGCGCCGCCGCCTAGGCCGAGGCGGGCGTGAACGCCAGGAACGCGCGCGAGTTGTCGACGAGGATCGACTTCAGCATCGCGTCGGACATTCCCGCTTTCAACAACATCGGCGCAAACACGGTGACGGCCTGACCGAGGCCGCCGCCGCCGTTCTTCTTCAAGCCGCGCGGGTTCGAGAAGTCCGAGGCGAGCAGGATGCGGTTGGCGTAGCCCGCCTCGACGATCGCCATGATCGTCGTCACCTTCTGCGCATCGGGCACGAGCGCGATCGTCACGCGGTCGAAGCCGACGAACGCACCGCGCTTGGCGATGGCGATCGGGATCTCCGCCTTCACGTCGTCCAGGCAGCAGAGGTGACCGATGGCCAGCTTCGCTGGTGTGGCGCCGTTTTCCAACAGCAGGTCGAGTTGTTTGATCGCCGTGTCCTTCGGCACCGGATTCTGTGTGGGACGCACACCTGTGTAGGCGTTGTGCGTGAAGATCGGCAGGCCCGTCTTGACCTGTGCCTTGGCGACCGCTGCAAACACCTTGCGTTCATCATCGGTGAGGACGCCGCCCTGCTGGCCGATCTCGCCGAACGCACCGAACCGTGACGCGCGCGCTTCGCGCGCGAGCTCGTCGGCAATCTGGTCCGCCGACTTCGTCGCGAGATCCGCCGGGTAGGTGCGCTGCATGTAATAGCCGCCGCACGCGACGATCGGCATGCCTGATTCGGTGGTGATGCGCTTCAGGTTGTCGAGGTTGCGCACCATGTCGGCGTGACCGCCGTCAACGAGGCACGCGATGCCGTCGGCTTTTGCGGCCTTCGCCTCTTCGATCATCAACGCCACGTCGTCGGTAAAGTGCTCCGTCGCGCCGAGCGGATAGCGCATGGAGAGGTGCTCGTGGAACAACGACGGACCGGACGCCAGTTCCTCGGGTCGCAGATCCTTGAGCAGCGTTCGAATGATCGCGCCCTTCGGGAACACCGGCGGCGCCGGCGATTGTGCCGCGAGCGACGGCATCCATCGCGTCGCGGCGAGCGCGGACGCGCCCCCGATCAGTCCCAGCGCTTCACGACGTGTGAGGGTCATGGGCACGCAGGGTAACATGGCCTGCGATGTTTGCGGACCTGGTGCTGGCACGCCGTCTCGAATCGACCGAAGGCCGCGCGAATGCCGCCTTCGTTGACGCGCAAGCGCGCCTCGATCCCTCGTCGGGCGCAATCTGGAAAGAGTTCGGCGGGACGTTGGCGATGTTTGCGGGCGTCGGCTCGCCGCTGACGCAGAGCTTCGGCCTCGGCATGCACCAGCCGCTCGTCGATAAGGACCTCGATGCGATCGAACGGTTCTTCCGGCTCCGCGGGTCGGCCGTCTTTCACGAGGTGTCGCCGCTTGCCGGCGTCTCGGTGTCGACACTGCTGGCAGCACGATCCTACCGTCCGATGGAAATGTCGAACGTGCTGTACCAAGCCATCGACGCCACGACCCGCATCGAGCGCCACGACGCCTTTACCGTGCGCGTGGCCTCACCGGACGATGTGAAGACGTATGCGAAGACGTCGGCACAGGGCTGGGGCGAACACCTCGAGGTGCTGCCCTTCATCGAGAGCTTCGCGCACTTGAGCATGACTGCCGCCACGTGTTTCCTCGCAGAACGCGACGGCGCGCCGGTTGGCACCGCGGCACTGTTCATTCATGCCGGCACGGCGCTCCTTGCCGGGGCCAGCACGGTCCCGTCCGCGCGCCGGCAGGGCGCCCAGAACGCGCTGCTGGATGCGCGGCTTCGCCTCGCGGCCGAACGCGGCTGCGACCTGGCGATGATGGTCGCGGCACCGGGCAGTTCGTCGCAACGCAACGCGGAACGCCAGGGGTTCCGCATCGCCTACACGCGCACGAAGTGGCAACTCGATGCATAATCCCCGCGTCATGTCCGCCACGGCCACACCCCGGGAGGTCCTCGTGCGAACCGCTGCCCTCATCGCCCTCATCGGCCTGACGTGTTCCCCCGCCGCACTGGCCCAGACGTCGACGCCGGTGTCGGGCACGTCGATGACCGTCGACCAGATGAAGACCTTCCTGAAGACCGCGAAGGTCGTCAAGGTCGGCAACACCAGCAAGGGCGCGACGTCGCCGCATCGATTGACGCTGAGCGACGGCGACATCACGCACGACGCCGTGTTCCAGGCGATCGACGAGCACAAGCAGATGGAGACGCTCGGCCGCGGCGCCGCCCCGGGCACGACCGAACTGAACTTCGTCGATTCCTACAAGTACAACATCGCCGCCTACGAACTCGCGCGCCTGGTCGGGCTCGAGGAGATGATGCCGGTGTATGTCGAGCGGCGATGGAACGGCCAGGTCGGATCGCTCAGCTGGTTCGTGCCGACACTGATGGACGAAGGCGAGCGCCTCAAGAAGAAGCTGCAACCGCCGAACGCCGAGGACTGGAACAACCAGATGTACCGGATGCGCGTCTTCGCGGCGTTCGTGCGCGACACCGATCGCAACCTCACCAACGTGCTGATCACGCCCCAGTGGAAGATCGTGATGATCGACTTCACGCGCGGCTTCCGCCTGCAGCCGGAACTGCTCCACCAGGAAGACCTGAAGCGCATCGATCGCGCACTGCTGGCGAAGCTCGAAGCGCTCAGTGCCTCCGCCGTCACCCAGGCGACGCGCGACTTCCTTGCGCCAAAAGAGATCGACGCGATGATGGTGCGCCGCGACTTGATCGTGAAGCACTACAAGGCGCTCATCGATCAACTCGGCGCCGACAAGGTGCTTTACTGAGCGAGCCCGCTCACAAGGCGCGCGGGCGCGGATCTTACCGACTTTCCGCGCTAAGCTGTCACGCGTGAATGTCTACGTCACACTGCTGATCGGATACTCCGCCGCGTTGACGGCGCTCGGCTTGTGGATCGCCCGCCGCGTCAAGGGGCCGGCGGACTTCTTCGTCGCCGGGCGCAAGCTGTCGTGGCCGTATATCGCAGCGACCATGCTGGCGGCCAACATCGGCGCGGGCGCAACGGTTGGTGCGACCGGACTCGCCTACCAGCAAGGCGTCAGTGCGTGGTTCTGGAATGGATCGGCGGGCATCGGCTCGGTGATCCTCGCGCTGTTCGTCGGCCCGCGCATCTGGACCCTCGCAGCCGAGCGCGGCTACCTCACAATCGGCGACTATCTCGAGGATCGGTACAGCCGCACGGTGCGCACGATCATCTCGTCGCTCATCTGGATCGGCGCGCTGTTCATCCTGGCCGGCCAGTTGTTGCTCGGCGCGGCGGTGTTCAGCGTCGTCGCGGGGCTGCCGAAGTGGGCGGGCGTGCTCGTGGGCGGCGCCGCCATGACCGGGTACTTCAGCGCCGGCGGGCTGCTCAGTTCCGTCGGTGTCAGCGCGGTGCAGTTGGTCGTGAAGTTCACGGGCTTCGCCATTGCCATTCCCATCCTCATGCACGCAGCCGGTGGAATGAGCGCGATTACGCAGATGCCGTCACTGCCGTCCACGTTTTTCGACCCCCTCTTCTCCGCGGGCGCCGGCAGCGGGTTCACGCTGCTGCTGCTCTCGGGCCCGAACTTCATCGTCTCTCCGGGCCTGATGCAGAAGGCGTATGGCGCCGACAGCGCGCGATCGGTGCGGCTCGGCGTCGGCGCCAATGCGATCGCGTTGCTGATCTTTGCGTTCCTGCCCGTGCTCCTCGGCCTGGCCGCGCGCGTGCTCTTCCCCGGGATCGCCGATCGCGATGAAGTGCTGCCGACGCTGCTGCTGCACGGCCTGCCGGTGTGGCTCGGTGCCGCCGCGCTCGCCGCGGTGTTCTCCGCTGAAATGGGCGCCTGCGAAGCGATCCTGTTCATGCTGTCGACGTCGCTGTCGCAGGATCTCTACAAGCGCGTCATCAACCCGAACGCCACGCCCCGGCAGGTGTTGACGGTCGCCCGCATCGCCGCGCTTGCCGGCGGCACAGCCGGCATGCTCCTCGCCATCTTCATCGTCCGCGAGATCATCGCCGCGCTGTCGGTCTTCTACTCGATCATCGGCGCCACGCTGCTCGTACCGGTCGTCGCCGGATTGTTCAGCAAGCGCGCCATCGCCCGCGATGCGCTCGCGTCGATCGTGCTCGGCATGGTGACGCTGCTGATCTTCCAATACGGCACGCCGCGGACGGGATGGTACAACCCGAATCTGTGGGGACTCATTGGGTCGCTGGCGGGCTTTGCTGCCTCCCTGTCCGTGCCGCGTGCCAAAGTGCCGGATGCCAGGATCGGATCGCAATATTAGCGATGCGAATTCATGGTTCACGCCGCAGATCTTGCGAACTCACGCTGCTGTGAAGCGACATTTCCGCGTGAAATAGCGCCATGACCTTCGGCAGCGCGGTTGCACCGGTCGTTGTATGGCCGGATTCACCGATTTCCGAGAGATCGACGCCTGGCGCCTGGCACACCAGCTCAAGCTCCGCGTTGATTTGTTCCTGCTCACGCCTGGATTTCGTCGTCAATTCAAGTTCTCCGAACAGCTGAGCGATGCCGTGCGATCGGCTCCAAGAAACATCGCGGAAGGATTCGGACGTTACCGACACCGAGAATTCGCGCAGTTCGTGCGAATTGCGAAAGGCTCTGAGATGGAAGTCCTCAACCACCTCATCGACGCACGCGATCAGGGACTGATCACCCATGACGAGTTCGTAGTTGCAGAAGAACTCGCCAAACGTGCGATGCGTTCCGCTGCGGGGCTGATTCGGTGGCTCGAATCACATGCCGATCCCCCGAA
>CAZBYY010000233.1:0-6000 GCA_964495855.1 uncultured Acidobacterium sp.
GAAATAGATCGCGCAGTGCCCCGGCATCTCCTTGCCGTAGACGGTGCGCATCGCGACTTCATCGGGACCGGTGCTCCACACGTAGGTGACTTCGCCGCTCGACGGAATGGCGATGAAGCCGCGAAACGGGGTGCGCAGGACGTACTCCCGCATGATCGGATAGGCGTGGAGCCGCAGTTCTGATTGCCCGAGCGATCGAAAGCTCAAGTCCAGCATCTTCAGCGTCAATCCGTACCGCTGCGTCTCATCGTCTTGACGGACGTAGCCGCGCTTCTTGAGGACGGACAGGAGACGATGCACGGTGGAGGCGGGCTGGCGAAGGGCGCGGGCGAGATCCGACAAGCTCATGCCGCGAGGCATGCCGCTCAAGACCTCGCAAACCTCCAGGGCTTTGTCGACCGACGTCACGGTTCCGGTAGGCTCGGACTTTTCCATTCTACGGAAGTGCGTTTCGCTCTACTGACTCTACCACTCTGCGCTCTCAACTGTCGACTCCCCGCCAAATGACTCTGAGCTAGGATGGTCGTCCGCGTCGTGGCTGCTTCTTCACTTGTAGGACAAACGCTCGGGCACTACCGCATCCTCGACCAGCTTGGCGCCGGCGGGATGGGCGTTGTGTATCGCGCGCAGGACACCAAACTGGGTCGCCAGGTCGCGCTCAAGGTCCTGCCCGCCGGCAGTTCGGATAACACCGAAGCCATCGAGCGATTCCGCCGCGAAGCGCGCACCGCATCGTCGCTCAACCATCCAAACATCTGCACGATCTACGGGTTCGACGAGCACGAGGGCCAGCTGTACCTGGCCATGGAACTTCTCGACGGCGAGCCGCTCGATCGGAAGCTGTCGGGACGGCCGCTCGAGTTCCGGCAGGTGCTCGACATCGCGGCGCAGGTCGCCGATGCGCTCGACGCCGCGCATAGCGAAGGCATTCTCCATCGCGACATCAAGCCGGCCAACATCTTCATCACTCGCCGCGGTCCAGTGAAGGTGCTCGACTTCGGGCTCGCCAAGCTGTCGCCGGAGTATCGGCGCCGGTCGGGCCAGCACCTCGATGCGAGCGGCGAGACCAAAGTGCCCGAGCATTTCACCAGCGTCGCAGGAACGACGGTGGGCACGATTGCCTACATGTCCCCCGAGCAGGCGCGTGGCGATGAAGTCGATCCGCGCACCGACCTGTTTTCATTCGGCGTGGTCTTGTATGAGATGGCCACGGGCAAGCAAAGCTTTCCCGGCCACACCACGGCCGTGGTGTTTGACGGCATCCTGAATCGCGATCCCGCGCCGCCGAGCACGATCAACTCGATGCTTCCGCCGGAACTGGATCGCATCGTGTCGAAAGCGCTGGAGAAAGATCGCACGCTCCGCTACCAGACCGCCGCCGACATCGGCGCGGATCTCAAGCGGTTGCGTCGCGATTCCGGTTCGCGCCAGAGCGTCCCCGCCGCTGGCAGCTCCGCCGCGATCGATCCCACGGCCGCAACGGTGATGATGGGCACGACGCAAGTCGGCGCGCCATCAGGCATCGGATCGGCGGCAACAGTGGTCGCCTCGCCGACGAACGCTCCCGCCCCGGCGCGCGACGCGTCAGCGATCTTGAACACGGCCGCGAAGACGCCTTGGATCTGGGGTGCTGGCGTCGGTGTCGTCGCCATCGCCGCCATCGCCGCTGGACTGGGCGCGTACTTCGCGCGCAGCGGCGCCGCACCAGCCGCGCCTGCACAGCAGGCCGCAGCGGCTCCGTCAACAGTCGCCGCCGGCGGCACCGCGTCTGCGCCCCCGACCACGCCGCCCGGGGATACCAGTTCGTCGACAGCGACTCCAGCGCCGGCCAAGACAGCGGCCGCGTCGGTTCCAGCCGCCTCTAAGCCAGCCGGCACCGCAGCCGCGACCACGACGCCAACCACCGCCACCAAGCCCGGCTCCAAGCCGCAAACAGCGGCGGCCGCACCCGCGGCGCCCGTCATGTCGCGCGATGCCGAGGCGTCGCAACGGCTCGAAGTGGCAAAGGCCAAGATCGCCAGCAACCTCGGCGAACAGGCGCTCGCCGACCTCCGTCAAATCGTCGCCGACTACCCCAACACGCGTGCCGCCGCCGAAGCGGCATTCCTCGCCGGCGACATCCACGAAAAGAACGGACGCTTCGACGATGCGATGGCGGCGTATGTCGAGTTCGAAAGCCGCTTTGGCAAGGATGCCCGCATGGCGGAGGCGAAGTTACGCCGCGCCATGATTCTCGGTCGCCAGCGACAGCCTCGCGCGCAGATGCTGTCGTACGAAATCTTCGGCGACGTCGCGCGCGACTTCCCCGGCACGCCGCAGGCGGCCGCCGCGCTGCAGAACCGCTTGAAGATGGAGACGGATCGCCGCGAGCTCAAGGCGATCGATCCGGTGACCAAGCAGGAAGTGCCGGCGGCGCTCGTCACGCTCCGCATGATCATCGACCAGTTCCCCGATGCACCGCAGACCATCCCCGCACGGAATCGGCTCGCGATGATGCTGATGGACATGAACAAGTACGCCGATGCCGCAGACGTGTTCGAAGAGCTCGGCAAGCACGGCGACAATCCGATGGACGTGTGGTTCCGGCTCGGCGAACTCTACGAGCGCCGCCTGAACAACCAGGACAAAGCGCGCGAGGCGTTCGCGAAAGTGCCGCCGTCATCGCCGCGCTACAACGACGCGCAGCGTAAGCTCAGGCGCAAGTAAAGCACCGGCACCTTAGGCACCTGAGGCACCCGGCACCCGGCACCCGGCACCCGGCTAGGGTGCCTTGATCTCGATTCCACCCGTCACGACATCAAGGCTCATCACCGCGCTGCCAGTGCCGAGCGTCGTCTCGGCCCACCGCGGTCCCCACCGGTCGCGCATCGTCAGCGGAATCTCCGACTTCACGGTGCCATTGAGCGCCAGCGCCATGATGCGCGCGTTCATCGGCCGTTCGCTCAGGGTCACACGCACATCGCCATTGAACGTCCGCAAGCGCAGCACGCCGCCTTCGGCGAGCCGTGCGCCGGACACCGTCACGGAGCCGATCTCGGACGACAGCCGGATCGCACCCGTGATGTCTTTGCCGTCGATCGGACCGCGGCGCACATCGCCCGTGATGCTGCCGGCGAAGTTTGCGATCGACAACTTGCCCTCGACGATCTGGGCGCGCTCGATCAGCGCCGTGCGCGGCACTCGGATCGCAACGTCGGCATGCAGGTCCTTGTCGTTCGCCGTGTCCGGCTGTGTGACGCGCACCGTCAGTCGAGACGACGTGTCGTCGATGACGAGCGGAAGGCGATCGAATCGCGCCGCGTTCGGCGCATGGCGCTCGACGATCACCTCGGCCTGGTCGCGCTCCCACCCTTCAATGCGAACGGTGCCGATCGTGAGCTCGAGGTCGAGCGCTTTGCCGGGCGGGAACGCGAACGTGCGGGCCTGTCGATCAGTGGCGTCGGTCAGTGCCGTCAGCAGCACCAGCAGCGTGGCCAGGCTTCTCCACACGGCGGCATTATACTTTCGCGTATGCGCCACTCCGGGCGGATCGGCTGACGTGGACCGCGTGGTGCCGTAATGCGGCTGCTCGGATCGATCACCAATCGCATCTTCCTCGCCAGCGCCCTGCTCGCCATGGTGTCGATCGGCGCCGCGGTGTATTTCGTGAGCGCGCGGCTCACCGCGCAGGCGGAATCCGAGCTGCAACGCGACCTCGTGGAAGCCGCCACGCTCGTCGACGATCAGCGCCGCACGCAATCAGAGAGCTTCGCGCGTACTGCGACGCTGATCGCAGACCTGCCGAAATTCAAGGCGGTCGTGGACATCGGCGATCCGCCGACGATGGCGCCGATCGCTGCCGATTACCTGACAAAAGCCGGCGCGGACCTGCTGATCGTGACCGGCCGCAAGGGCCAACAGCTTGCGCTCGCCGGCGAAACAGGTGCGCATCCGCTGCACGCAGACACCAACGGCATCACCCTGCCCGTCGATGCGCGACCGTCCGACACCTTCTGGGTCCATGGCTCGGGCGTGCTCGAAGTGGTCAGCGTGCCGATCACGCTCGATCCTGAAGTGCTCGGCGTGCTGAGCGTCGGCTACCTGCTCGACGATCGACGGGCCGCGCAATTGAAGTCCGTGACCGGCGCCGATATCGCGTTTGCGATCGACGGGATGGTGCGGGCATCGACGCTCGGCCCCGCGTCAAAGGAGTTGCTTACCGGCGTGCTGAAGAGCGGTGCGACGCGCGTGTCGATTGGCGCGGAGGATTACGTCGCCCTCGCGCAGCCGCTGGGACCGCGCACGGGACCACAGGAGCCCACGGCCATCATCATGCGGTCGCGCAGCGAGCGCATGCGCACGCTCGACGCGATCCAGGCCGCGCTCGGCGGCATCGCCCTGGCCGCCACCCTGCTCGCGATCGTCGTCAGCTACGGCGTCGCGCGCACGATCACGCGGCCGCTCGCCTCGATCACCGATCACATGAAACACATCGCCGCGACCGGCGATCTCACCCGCAAGATCGTGCCCAAGGGCTCGCGCGGGTGGGACGATGATGACGCGCAGACGCTGGCGACCACGTTCAACACGCTGACCGATTCGATCGTGCGGTTCCAGCGCGAAGCGAGCCAACGCGAGCGGCTGTCGTCGCTCGGCCGGCTCTCGACCGTGATCGCGCATGAAGTACGCAACCCGTTGATGATCATCAAGGGCGCGCTGCGCACCATGGTGCGCAACGCCGCCAGCGTCGCCGACGTGCGCGATGCGGCCAAGGACATCGACGAAGAGATCGACCGCCTCAATCGACTGGTCAACGACGTGCTCGACGTCGCGCGGCCGATCCGGTTCGACCCGGCGCCCACCGACCTGAACAAGACGTGCCGCGATGCGGTGCAGGCCGCGGCCGCCGGTCGCCGCAATGCCGCCGTCGAGCTCGACCTCGATTCACACCTGCCGGAGCTCGTCACCGACGCGGAGCGGATCCGCACGGTGCTGGTCAATCTCCTGATGAACGCCGACCAGGCGATCGAAGGCCGCGCCGATGGGTCGGTCCGGCTGGTCACCCAGCGCCTCGACGATCGTCGCGTGACCATCACGGTTCGCGATACGGGCAAAGGCATCAGCGCGGACGACCTGCCGCGCATCTTCGAGCCGTACTTCACGACCCGCCGCGCGGGCACGGGACTCGGCCTCGCCATTTCCAAGAACATCATCGAAGGCCTGGGCGGATCCATCGGCGTCACGACCACCGCCGGCGTCGGCACGGACTTCCGGATCGAGCTGGGCGACGCCCCCGCACCACATTCGTGACGTGACCCCAGGCGTGAAACGATAAACTCTAGAACTCGATATGGCAGGCAGCATTCTCCTCGTTGACGACGAAGAGAAGATCTTGAAGACGCTCGGCCGCGCGCTCCGCGACGACGGCCATGAGGTGGTCACGGCGTCGAACGCGCAGTCGGCGGCACGGCTGCTCGCCGAGCGATCGTTCGATTTGCTGATCATCGATTTCCTGATGCCCGATCGTACGGGGCTCGACGTCATCCGCGAGCTGGCCGCGGGCACGCCGGAAAGCGAGCGGCCGGCCATCGTCATGATGACGGCGCACGGCAGCATCGAGAACGCCGTCGAAGCGATGAAGCTCGGCGCGCGCGACTACCTGCAGAAGCCGTTCGAGGTCGAGGAACTGCTGGTGCTGGCAAGGCGCGCCCTCGACGACCAACGGGCCCGCACCGGCCTGCACTACCTGCTCAGTGAGCGGGACGCCGAGTTCAGTCACTACGGCATCATCGGCAAGAGCCGCGTGATCCTCGACGTGCTGTCACGGGCGGAGCTCGTCGCCGAGTCGAAGAGCACCGTGCTCGTCACCGGGGAGACCGGCACCGGCAAGGAACTGGTGGCGCGCGCGATCCATGCGCGCAGCGCGCAGCACGCGATGCCGATGATCAAGATCAATTGCGCCGCCATCCCCGAGACGCTGCTCGAATCGGAACTCTTCGGGCACGTGCGCGGCGCCTTCAC
>CAZBYY010000234.1:0-5985 GCA_964495855.1 uncultured Acidobacterium sp.
GAATGCGTGCGCCTGCTCGAGTTCGTAGGGATGCGGGAATCGATCCCGCAGGAACATGGATACGCGCCGGTTGTTCGCGTGGCGCTGCAAGGAAGCCGCGTCTGATTCACGCCAGGCGCGAATCGTACACGCGCGAAGGACCAGGTTCATCCGGCGCGGGTGACGAGCTCCGGAGGACCGGCCATGCCGAGATTCGCCCGCAGCACGCGGTTGCCGCCGGTGGCCCGGGCTTCGCGCAGCGCGTGGCGGGCCGCCTTGATCAAGTCCAGTTCTTCCCACGCCGATTCGCGCTGCGGCACCGCAGTCGCCGTCGCCACCGAGGCGGTAATCACGGCCGTCGGCGCATCCTTGGCCGACGGCAAGGCGAGCTGTTCGATGGTGCGGCGCACGTGTTCGGCGATGTTGAACGCCCCGGCGCTGTCGGTCGACGCGAGCACAAGCGCAAATTCGTCCCGATGGTACCGGGCGACGAGGTCGCCGGGACGTCCGACCAGGCCCGCGAGCGAGCGGCCCACCTGCTTGAGCACGTCATCGCCGGCCCTGCGGCCGAACTCACGGTTGTAGGCGCGGAAATGATCGATGTCGATGAAGATCAGCGTGAGCGGCAGGCCATCACGCCGGGCGCGCCGCCATTCGCGTTCGAGAAACTCGAGAAATTGTTCGTGATTGGCAACCGCCGTGAGGACGTCTTCGCTGCTCAGGCGCTGCAGCTGGATGCGCGCGGATTCCAGTTCAGTCGTACGCGCGTCGAGCGCACGTTCGGCCTCATCGAGACGGGCAGCCACACGCTGGCGGCTCAGGTACGCCCATGTGCCAAACGTTGCCAATGCGCCGACAAGCGCTGCGACGATCGGCAGCCAGTCCTGCACTCAAGTCCTCCGGAGGTTGCCCCTGATGACGGCATGGTATTGTACTCCCAGCCGCGCCGGCGATGGCGGGCAAAACCGCATCATTTGGCGGCGGCGCGGGCGCAATGTTAGTGTCTGCCATGTTCGCCCTGCCCGTGATTGCACTCGCCGCCATCGTCTCGCAGCAGGCCGCGCCACTCCAGATCGTCGTCCTCAAGGGCGAAGAAGCGGTGAACATCATCCAACAGAAGACCGCCGTCGCGCCCCTCGTTGAAATCCGCGACCGCAACAACGCGCCGGTCGCCGGCGCCGTCGTCACCTTCTCGATCGAAGGGGGCAAGGTCGCGACCTTCCAAGGCGCAGCGTCGACCGTCACGGTCGTCACGAACGCCGCGGGCCAGGCCACCGCCGGTGCGATGACGCCGCTCAGCGCCGGCTCGTTTTCCATCCAGGTGCAGGCCGCCTTTCAAGGCCAGACCGCCCTCGCCACCATCGCGCAATCGAACGTGCTCGCCGCAGCCGAGGCCGCGTCGGGCGCCAGCGCAGCGGCGGGAACTTCGTCGGCGGCTGCCAGCGGCGGCGCCGCTGGCGGAGGAGTATCCGCGGCCACCCTCGGCGTGATCGGCGCGGCGGTCGGCGGCGGCGCGCTCGTGGCGACGCAGGTTGCCGGCGGAAGCGACGCGCCCAAGCCGTCGACGCCGACCAGCCGCGTGCTGACTGCCCCGCTCATCGGGACACTGGTGCACAACATCACGACCGTCGCTCGTGACGGCTCCTCCTCCACGTGCACGCTCGATCACGCACTGAACGCGACGGCAACACTCGAACTCGCGATCAACGGCGACAGCGCGTCGGGGACGTTTCGATGGTCCGGAACCGACACGCAGGTGCAGGCGACGTGCCGCGTCGATAATCCCCTCACGACGAACTTCAGCGGCGGTGGTCAAGTCAGCGGCGCTCCGACGGCGCTCAGCTTTCGATCGAGCGTCACCAACACCGGTCCCGCCGACAACGTGGCCGGAGCAACGCAAACGGTCCAGACGAATGCAGGGTTTTCAGGGACCTTCGACGGCACGACAGCCACCGGCACTTTCACGTTCGAACGCATCATCGACCTGAGCGGCAGCGTCACGCAGCACACCGTCGGCAAGATCACGATCCCGCTGACGCTGCGTTAGTAGGTTGAGGATCGGAATGTGTCGCAGGCCTTGATGTCGCCGGTCGACAAGCCCTGACGCAACCAGTGCGCACGTTGCTCGGACGTGCCATGCGTGAAACTCTCCGGCGACACGCGGCCACCCGTCAGGCGATCGTCACCGATCGCTGCCGCCGCGCGTAACCCTTCATCGACGTCGCCGGGATCGAGCATGTTTTGCGCGTCGTGTCCCCAGACGCCGGCGAAGCAATCCGCCTGCAACTCCAGCTTCACCGACCACGCGTTCGCACGGGCGCGCGAGCTGTTTTGTTCCTGCTCCTCGACTTCCCGATTGATGCCGAGCAGCGTCTGCACGTGGTGGCCCACTTCGTGCGCGACGACGTAGGCCTGTGCGAAATCGCCGGGCGCGCCAAGGCGTCGATCGAGTTCGCGGAAGAAAGACAGATCGAGATACACCTTCTCGTCGCGCGGACAATAGAACGGCCCCGTCTGTGAGGATGCGGTGCCGCACCCGGAACGCACGGTGTCCTCGAAGAGCACGAGCACGGGATCCCGGTACTGCCGGCCCAACTTCGCGAAGGTGGCCTTCCATGTTTCTTCGGTGCTGCCCAGCACCACCGACACGAACTCCGCTGCCGGATCGTTTCGCGGCGCGCCGGTGGGCGCAGACTGCGTCTGCTGAGGTTCGACCTGCTCGACGATGTTGAGCAGCGCGAGCGGGTTGGTGCCCGTCACGCACGACACGGCCAGCACCAGTAGCAGCGTCCCGATGCCGCCGGCACCGACAGTTCCGGCGCCAAGGCCGCGACGGTCCTCAATGTTGGAACTGCGGCGTCCTTCTTCCCACCTCATACGTGCTCTCTATGCCAGAAGCGCGCCAAGGTGGCCGTCCGACATATCGCCGTGGTACGTGTGCTCGGGCGCGCCGACAAGAAGGTGATCGACGACTTCCGCTCCCTGCATGAACGAATGATCCTGGTTCGACACTTCGTACTTCCAGGCGCCAAATCGTCCGCGACTGTAGATGCCCTCGGCGCGCAGCGCCGCATCGAGAGGTCCCAGCACGGCATCGCGACCGAGCCAGGGCGTCGGGTAGCCGTGTTCGAGCCGGCGATGCCACGTGCTCACCACCTTCGACGATCGCAGAAACCCGCACGATCGAAAGCCTTCGACGACATCGTTCACGACCGCGGCGTGACTCACCGGCTTGTCCGGTGACTCGCTCACCTCTGCCATCAACGACCAGTAACCTCCACGCGGCACGTTGTTCGGAGAATAGTTGCTGAACACGGTGCCGCGATAGAACGGCACCGCGGACTCTGGGAAGTAGATCCAGCATTTGGTCCGCAGGTCTTCAGGGGGCGATCCTTCAAGCCCGACGCCGACGATGTGACTGGAAGAGTAGACGAAGCGTTCGGACTGCTCCGCCAGGTCAGGACGATCGGTTGCCTTCACCATCACGTCGAGCGGCATCGTCGAAATCAACCGGTCGTAGCTGATTCGCTCACCGCTCTGCAGCGTGATCTCTCGCTTCCGGGTCGCGACGTGGGCCACCGACGAACCGTAGCGAATCTGATCCTGCGGCAGCAGCGCGGCCACGGCTTTCCAGATTGCGCCTGTCCCGCCGTCCAGCGGAAAACGGAACGTCGAATTCGGGCCCCAGCTCACGTCGTCGCGCTGCAGCTCGATGTTCTTCAGGATGCGCTGCAGGTCGACCGTTGCCACACGCTCCCCCATCCACTCGACGTTCAGTCGCGAGGGGTCGTAGGCCCAGACCTTCTTGTTGTACGGAAACAGAAAGCTGTCGCAGATGCCCTGGCCGCACGATGCGAGCAGCCACTCGCGAAACGTCGTTGGTTTCGGGGGCGCGTGTTCCCC
Source organism: uncultured Acidobacterium sp. (assembly GCA_964495855.1). Taxonomy (GTDB): domain Bacteria; phylum Acidobacteriota; class Vicinamibacteria; order Vicinamibacterales; family UBA2999; genus 12-FULL-67-14b. The sequence goes on from CAZBYY010000234.1 coordinate 3,883, forward strand.
CAGCGCGCGGAGGCCTGCCAGGCAGGCGTCGAGTTCATCGGGCGGAAGGCGCCAGATGTTGTTCTGGAAGGGATACGGAATCCAGCGTTCGCGCACCCACACCCAGGCTTCGCGCACGTGCTCGACCCACGCCGTGCCCAGCGCGCGATCCATCATCTGGTCGAAGTACTTGTAGTGGGAAAAGAGCACGTGGCCGCCAAGGTCCCACGTGAAGCCGCGTTCATCGACAGCCGAGGAGGCCAGGCCGCCCGCTTCGGCGGCGCTCTCGATCAGCAGCCAGGTGCGATGCCCGCGCTCGTGCAGCCGCCACGCCGCACCGAGACCGGTCGGTCCCGCGCCGATGACGACGATGCGCGGTTCAGCGGACACGTCGGCGTAACTCGAGCATCTGCGACATGCCTGCAGCGCAGAACTTCAAGAGCTTCATGCGGCGCAGCGATACTTCTCCGGTGTCACGTTCCTTGTGGGTCACGTTGATCTCGACAACGTTATAGCCGCGGGCCTTGGCGACGATGGCGAGGAACAAAGACGGCGCCAGTGTGCCGTCCGGGACGCACTCGCGCGCGTCGTTCCATACGGCGCGCCGGAACAACTTGTACGGCACGTTGGCGTCGTACAACTTGACGCGAAACAGCACCTGCACCGAGTGGCGCACGAGGGCGGTGAGGTACAACCGAAACGCAGGATCGTAGCGGCGACGCCGGACGCCGAACACGGCGTCACTGCCGCTCTTCATGAGGACATCCCACGCCACAGGAAACTCATCGAGGGGAATCTGGCGGTCGCTGTCGATCAAGAACAGATAGTCGCCCGTTGCCACGTTCAATCCTGCGAGCACCGCACTGCCGTGACCGCCGTTCGGCTTGTGCAGGACGCGGATGCGGTTGTCTTTCGCGGCCGCCTCGTCGACGAGCGCAGCCGTGTTATCTCTCGAGCCGTCATCGACAACAACCAGCTCGGAGCCCGGAACCAGGTCCAACACGTGCCGCTGCACGTCGTCGATCGCGAGCAGGATCGCGTCCTGCTCGTTGTAGACGGGCATGATCACGCTGAGCGATGCCTGGCTCGCCGTCACGCGCGCACGCTCCTGTTGTCGGCAGCCAGCAAGCGCCAGGCGGCGAGCGCTGGAATTGCGATCGGCGGCAGGAGGCTGAGCCACACGGGCAGGCCGAGGAGCCGGCCAACGTTGTCGGCAAAGCGGTGTTGCTCGATGCGCGCCAGGTAGAACGATTGCAGCGGCGTCAGGACGTCGCCTGGAGGGTCGATCGCAATTGCCGCAATCATCAGCATCATGCCGATGGAGATCACGGCGAGGATCATCCCCATCTCGGGAAATCGCCGAATCCCATAGGCGGCCGCCAACGCGACAAGCGGAATGGCAGGCGCGAGATACCGAGGTCCGACCGCGTTGCCGCCGAACCAGGTGTAGAACGAGGCGACCTGTAACAGCACGAGCAGAATGCCGGCGACGACGGCCACCGAGAGAGCGCGCTCTTTCCTGAACAGCCCGCCGAGACCGGGCACCGCCATCACGAGCACCGGGCTCCATGGGAGCAGCCCTCGATATTCGCCGACCAGCAATTCTCGAAGCGCGAGAACGTCTGGCACACTGAAGCCAAAGGTATTGGTCGCAGTCAGTTCCGGAAACAACGGATTCGATCCGTAACCCAGCTTAAACGGTGAGCCTGAGATCGCAGCGTTATTAAGAAGAATTAATGTCGCGCCAGGCAGCGTCGCCACGCCGTAGCGAATCATGCGCCGCCAGTCTTTCGCTCCGAGATACACGCCGAGCACCGCCACGGGAATGGCCGCTGGATACTCGGAAGCCACCGCGAGTCCCGCCGCAACGCCCGCGATCGTGTCGCGTGGACGATCGCCCAACGCCGCCCACATCGCGATGCACAGCAAGCCGATCGTGCCCGCATGGGCGAAGAGCGCGGTCGCATACGGCCAGATGATCGTGCCGAGGAAGATGCCGAACGTGGCAATCACCGCCGGCACTGGCGCGATGTCAGTGCTGATGAGGGCAAAGAACGCCACACCGCCAAGCGCGGCGAGGACGCCGACTGACAATGACGTCGCAATCCAATCGGACACTTTCTT
>CAZBYY010000235.1:0-2452 GCA_964495855.1 uncultured Acidobacterium sp.
CGCGAGGTAGAAGATCATCAGGTTCGCGGTGAGCGCGAAGATGTGGTACAGCGGCAGCGCCGTGAGCATCACTTCCTCACCGACGCGCAGGAACGGCCGCCACATGTCGAGGCCCTGGATCGTGTTGGCGAGCAGATTGCCGTGCGTGAGCACTGCACCCTTGGCGACGCCGGTCGTCCCGCCGGTGTATTGCAGCGCGGCGATCGTGTCGTGCGTGAGCGACTCCGCATACAGCGCCGGATCGGCGCCGGCGGCGATGCGGTCGGCGCCCTGCGCCAACGCGCGCTGCATGGTGGTGTGCGCGAAGGTGATCGGCGGCACCATCTTCTTCACGTACTTCTGGACCACACCAATCACAAAGCGCTTGAGCGCCGGCAGCAAATCCGCGATGCTGACGACGAGCACCGTGCGAATCGAGGTCTTCGGCAGGACTTCGGCGACTTTGTTCGCAAACAGGTCGATGACCACGAGACCTGTCGCACCGCTGTCGTTGAATTGATGGACCATCTCCGCCGTCGTGTAGAGCGGATTGGTATTCACCATGATCAGGCCGGCCTTGAGCGCGCCGAACACGGCGATCGGATAGGCCAGGCAGTTCGGCATCTGGATCGCGAGGCGGTCGCCGGGGGTGAACCCGGCGACTTCGCGCAGGTACACGGCAAACTGATCCGAGAGCCGATCGACGTCGGCAAAGGTAATGCTGCCCTGCGACCCGTTTGGCAGCCCGAGCGTGAACGCCGGTTTCTGCGCGTAGGTCGCTGAGGCGTCACGGATCGCCGCCGGCAGGTGCGGGTACTTCATCGGACCGAAATCCGCCGACACACCAGGCGGATAGAACGGGATCCACGGTTGAGCAGGGGTGCTCATGGCTTGGGGCGCAATTTTTGCACATGATGAGCGAAAGACCGTATCGCAAATGACCAGACGCCTATTCGTCGCCGCCCTGCTCGCACTTTTTGGCTCGGGACTCGGCTGCAGCACGTTGAAGAACACGCTGACGACGCCGACCACGCCGTCGCCGACACCGACCGCTGGACCCATTTTTTACACGGCGATCGCCGCAAGTGACGGAATCGGCTTCGGCAGTTCGAAAGTGTGCCTGCCGTTCGAAGATTGCGATGGCAACGGCTACGTCCAGATCCTGCGGCGCAGGCTGCGCGATACGTTTACCGGCCGCACGGTCGGCTACCGGAACCTCAGCCTGCCGGGAGCCGTGTTGAGCCCGGCGATCGAGACGCTCGCCCGCGACATCGGCCAGCCGATCAGCGAACTGGCCGGCAACTTCATCGACCGGCAGGTGCCGTTCGTACCCACCGAAACCACGCACGTGACGATCTTTGCTGGCGGTAACGACGCCAACGTGATCGGCAAGGCGGTCCTCGCGGGCCGGGGCGGAAACGATCCGAACGGCTACATCGACAACCAGGTTCGACAGTGGGGCACCGATCTCGAAGACCTGGTGAATCGCATCCGCAGCCGTGCGCCAACCGCGCGGATCGTCGCGCTCAACATGATCAACCTGGCGGGCGCGCCCTACCTCGCATCTCGGCCAACGTCTGAGAAGAGCATCATGCAGCGCATCGCGGTGGGCATTTCCGATCGCGTCAATGCGCTCGGTTCAAAGAACGTGCTGGTGGTGGATCTGATGTGCGACGCGCGGCTGTATCAGGCCCAGAACTATGCCTCAGATGGGTTCCACCCGGGCGATGCCGGCTACCAGATCTTTGCGGAGCTCACCTGGCCGGCACTCGCCAACGGAACCGGGTCAACGCCGAACACCTCCTGCGCGCAGCGCCGGTTGTTCCCGTAGCGCGCCGCTCCCTTCCCCGCTCGAATTTGGGCCCAAAAGGCCGAATTTGGGGCATTCGCCCACACAGGCGATCTGAATTTCTTGCAGATTCTGCACTTCGCGCCGTGCACTTTGCATTTTTTGCACACCATAGGCGTTTTCGATAGGTCGAATATTGCAAAGTGATGCGGCACTGATGCATACTTGTGCATTCTCCGCCTCTTTCAGAGGCGCTCATACACGAGGGGCAAATCACGATGTCTACCGCAGCACTAAACGAGGCAGTCAAAGGCATACGCAGTTGGGCCATGGGCGATGGACGCAACATCCAGACGCCGAGTCAGATGCACGACGTGTTCGGCGTGCGTGTGTTCAATGACGCGGTCCAACAGCAGCGCTTGCCGAAAGATGCCTACAAGGCGCTGCGCGACACCATCGTGAACGGCGCCGCGCTCGACATGCCGACCGCCGACCTGGTCGCCAAGGCGTTGAAGGATTGGGCGATCGAAAACGGCGCAACGCACTTCACGCACTGGTTCCAGCCGCTCACCGGCATCACCGCCGAGAAGCATGACGCGTTCTACGGCCCCGACGGCAACGGCAAGGCGATTGCCGAGTTCAGGGGCAAGGAACTGGTCCGCGGCGAGCCCGATGCCTCGTCTT
>CAZBYY010000235.1:2462-5958 GCA_964495855.1 uncultured Acidobacterium sp.
CGGGCGGCATGCGCAGCACGTTCGAAGCGCGCGGCTACACGGCTTGGGATCCGACCAGCCCGCCGTGGCTGCTCGTCAACAACAACAGCGTCACGCTCGTCATCCCGACCGCGTTCGTCAGCTGGACCGGCGTTGCGCTCGACAAGAAGACGCCGCTGCTCCGCTCGATGGAGGCGCTCTCGCATCAGGCCGTCCGCGTCCTCAAGCTGTTCGGCTCGAAGGCCACGCGCGTCACCGCGACGTTCGGCCCCGAGCAGGAATACTTCCTGATCGACAGCAACTTCTATTTCAACCGGCCCGACCTGATCAACGCCGGCCGCACGCTGTTCGGCGCGCGTCCGCCAAAGGGTCAGGAGCTCGAGGATCAGTACTTCGGCTCGATCCCTGAACGCGTGCTGTCGTTCATGGCCGAGATCGAATCCGAGCTCTACAAGGTCGGCGTGCCGATCAAGACGCGCCACAACGAAGTGGCGCCGTCGCAGTACGAAGTCGCGCCGATCTTCGAAAGCGCCAACGTCGCCACCGACCATCAGATGATGACGATGGAGACGATGAAGCGGGTGGCGCCGAAGTACGGCCTGGCCTGCCTCACCCACGAGAAGCCGTTTGCCGGCGTCAACGGATCGGGCAAGCACTTGAACTGGTCGATCGGCGATGACCTGGGCAACAACCTGCTCGGCCCCGGCGACACGCCGCACGACAACATGCAGTTCCTGTTCTTCTGCACGGCGGTGATCCGCGCCGTCGACACCTTCCAGGGCCTGCTCCGCTACTCGATCGCCCACGCCGGCAACGACCATCGCCTCGGCGCCAACGAAGCGCCGCCGGCCATCCTGTCGATCTTCCTCGGCGACATGCTCACCGACATCTTCGAGCAGGTCGAGAAGGCCGGCGAAGCGAAGAGCACCAAGTCCGGCGGCATGCTCGACATCGGCGTCGGCGCGCTGCCGAAGCTGCCGCGTGATGCGGGCGATCGCAATCGCACCTCGCCGTTTGCCTTCACCGGCAACAAGTTCGAGTTCCGTGCCGTCGGCTCCACGCAGAACGTGGCGCTGCCCGGCACCTGCCTCAACGTAGCGGTGTGCGAGTCGCTCGATGCGCTCGCGACCGAGCTCGAGGCCCGGCTGGCCAAGGGCGAGTCGCTCGAAAACGCCGTCAAGGCGATCCTCAAGGCGACGATCAAGAAGCACAAGCGCATCATCTTCAACGGCAACGGCTACTCCGCCGAATGGCAGAAGGAAGCCGCCAAGCGCGGACTGCTGAACCTGAAGAACACGGTCGACGCGCTGCCTCAGATCGTCCGCCCGGAAGTCGTCAAGGCCTTCGAGAAGTACAAGGTCCTGACCGAGGCGGAGCTGCACGCGCGCTACGAGATCAACCTCGAGACCTACAACAAGACGATCAACATCGAAGCGCAGCTGATGGTGTTGATGGCCAATCGCTACATCCTGCCGGCGGCGCTCGAATACCAGAAGCAGGTCGGCCAGAGCGTGGCGGCCGCCCGCGCCGGCGGCGTGCCGAGCAAGGAAGGCAAGAAGCTGCTCGCCACCGTCGTCAAGCTCGTCGATCAGTTCCGCGTCGCGACCGATAAGCTCGAGAAGGCCGCCGCGCACGGCGGCGGCTCGGCCGACAAGCACGCGAAGTACATGCGCGATGCGGTCATTCCCGCGATGAACAAGCTGCGCGAGATCGGTGACGCGCTGGAGCTCGTGGTGCCGCACGAGTTGTGGCCGCTGCCGACGTATCGCGAGATGCTGTTTGTGAAGTAACAGGCCTCAGGCTGCAGGCCTCAGGCATCAGGGGACCGGATTGGGGGTAACCTAGTCCGGTCCTTTTCATGTACGCGCTCGTCATCTTCGCGGTCGCCTTTGCCGTTCGACTGCTGCACATCTGGCAGATCAAGCCCACGCCGTTCTTCGACGTGTTGCTCGGCGATGCGAACGGTTACGACCAGTGGGCGCAGCGGCTTGCCGCCGGCGACTGGATCGGCACCGAGGTGTTTTACCAGGCGCCCGCGTATCCGTATTTCCTCGGCCTCGTCTACGCGATCTTTGGACGCGACCTGCTGATCGTTCGCATCATCCAGGCGCTGATCGGGTCGGCGTCGTGCGTCCTGCTCGGCCTCGCCGGCGAGCGCCTGTTCTCGAAGCGCGTCGGCATGATCGCCGGCCTCGGCCTCGCGCTGTGGGCGCCGGCGATCTTCTTCGACGGGCTGCTGCAGAAATCCGTGATCGACATGTTCTTCATGTGCCTGTCGATCTGGCTGCTGTCGGGGAGCGCGACGGCAACGAAGTGGCGGTGGCTCGCGCTCGGCGCCGCGATGGCCGCCCTCGCGCTGAGCCGCGAGAACGCGATCCTCCTGATCGCTGTCGTCGCAGCCTGGATCGCTCTCCGGGCGTTCTACGATCGTTCTACAAACGTTCTACGTACGAAGGTTTCGATAGTAGAACCTTTACTTCTTTTCGCCGCTGGTCTGCTGCTCGTGTTCACCCCGGTGATGCTCCGGAACTACTCAATCGACCATCGCCTGTACTTGACGACGTCGCAGTTCGGGTCGAACTTCTACATCGGCAACAACCCGAACGCCGACGGCACCTATGCATCGATCCGGTTCGGACGCGGGTCACCGGAGTTCGAGCGGCTGGATGCAAAGGAGGTCGCGGAAGAGACGGTCGGGCATGCGCTGTCGCCTGCAGAGGTCTCGAGCTTCTGGTTCGGCAAGTCGCTGGACTTCATCACCACGCAACCGGCGGCGTGGCTCAGGCTCGAGGCCCGCAAGGTCCTGCTGCTCTTCAACCGCGGCGAGATGATCGACACCGAGGCGCAAGAGACCTACGCGGACATCTCCACGCCGTTGTGGGTGCTCGGGTGGGTAACGCACTTTGGCGTGCTGATGCCGCTGGCCGCGCTTGGCATGCTGGTCATGTGGCCGGAGCGGCGCCGGCTGGCCATCATCTACGCGCTGACGATCACCTATGCGGCCAGCGTCGTGATGTTCTTCGTCTTCGCGCGATATCGCTATCCGCTCGTGCCGTTCCTGTTGCTGTTTGCCGCGTGCGGGACGCTGGCCATCGTTGACGTGCTCCGGCAGCGCCGCTGGCTTGCGCTGGGCCTCACCGCTGGTCTCGCGGTGTTCGCGAACGTCCCGGTGCTCTCCCCGGCGCTCATGAAATCGATCACAGAAAACAATCTCGGCACAGCGTTGATGGATCAGAAACGCTACGACGAGGCCATCGCGCACCACGACCGCGCCATCGTGCTCAGTCCGGACTATGCGCCCGCCTATAACAATCGCGGCGCGGCACTCCGCGCGGCCGGGCGGCTGGACGAGGCCGTCGCCAGTTACCGCAAGGCGCTCGAGCTGAAGCCTGATTTCTCGAGCGCGAGCTATAACCTCGCCAACGCGCTGCTCGAACAGGGCAAGGCCGCCGATTCAGCGGCGAGTTTCCGGCAGGCGATCGCGGACAATCCGGGGTCGGTGGAGGCCCACAACAAC
>CAZBYY010000236.1:0-5925 GCA_964495855.1 uncultured Acidobacterium sp.
GAGAGCGAGGCTCACAGTGTTTTCAAGGCCGGCGACGGGCCGCGGCCTCGACCGGTGTAGCGTCGTTTGATCTCCGAGTTGACCGGAACCATTCGCGCCCCAAGTGGCGACACGGCCGTCTGCCATGATGGCGGCAGAGGAGTTACCACCTGCGGCGACCAGTGACGCAGAGAGGTTGGCGACGCGAGTGGGCGTTGACGAGATCCGCGTGACGCCGGTGCCGAGCTGCCCGCTCGCACCTTTTCCCCACGAATACACCACACCACTTCGTGACAACGCGAGGCTGTGGGCATCGCCGGCCGCAATCGCTACGATATCCGAGAGACCAACTGCGATCGGACGCGTGCGATCGTTCCTGCTGCCGTCACCCAGTTGCGATGACTGATTGCTCCCCCACGCAAACACGCGGCCTTCGGACGTCAGGGCGAGCGAGTGAAACTCCCCCGCCGCCACCGCGACGACATGCTCCAACCCGCGCACCTCAACGGGCGTGAGGGACGACCGCCTTGATCCGATGCCCAGTTGCCCTTCGTGGTTGCGGCCCCACGCGAACACCCTGCCGTCTGACGTTGCAGCGAGTGAATGCGCGCGACCCGCAGCAACGGCTCGAACATGTGTAATCGACGAGACACGAACGGGGCGCGGACGGCGCTGCTGGGTGCCGTCGCCTAAGCGGCCGAACCCGTTTGCTCCCCACGCGAACAGATCGCCGGCTTCCGTCACCGCGAGCGAGTGAGCCGCGCCTGCCGCGACCGTCAGCACGCTGTCCAAGCCCGATACGATCGTCGGCGATGAACGCGTCACGAGTGCGCCATCGCCAATCTGTCCCCGATCACCAGCACCCCACGCAAACACACGCCCATCCGGTGTTGCCACGAGCGTGTGCGCGCGACCTGCCGCGATGCTCCCGGGCCCAATCCGCCTTCGTAGCGTGGCGTCGTCACGAAGCTCCGAGCTGAACCCGTTCAGTCCAGTCATGCACACCACCGCCGCCATCGTGGCCACCTGCCACAGCCTTCGAGCCATGATTCCTCCGATTTCGCGAAGGCAGCGTCTGACCGCGCGGCACCATTCCGCCCCGCCTCGCCGTCTCCATTCGCCGGAGGCTTCCGGCCACCAGTACGTGCTCAGTCCGCGGACACGAGTGAGGTGTCAGGCACAACTTGCGCGGCCGCGGACGGCTGATATTTCAGGTAGGCGTTCAACGTGTGATAGCTGATGTCGAGCGCCTTGCATGCCTGCCGTTTGTTGCCGGCATTCTTCTCGAGCACGAGCCTGGCGTAACGGCTCCCCCACGCCCGCATCGTTTCGCCGAGCTGATACGAAGGCACCAGGTGCTCCGCGTAACCTCCGCGGAGGCTCACAGGAAGATCGTCAACGCGGATCTGGTGGGACTCCGCCGTCGCAATCGCCCCTTCGATCATGCGCTCGAGCTCGCGCACGTTGCCTGGCCAATCGTACGCAACCAGCGCGTCGATCGCGGCCGTCGTCATCGTGAAGCGACCGCGCCCTTCATGACGCGCGAGGAAATACTGCGCGAGTTCGAGAATGTCGCCCTTGCGCATCCGCAGCGGCGGCACACGGATTTCAACGCCGCTCAGCCGGTAGAACAGATCCGTCCGGAACAGCCCGCGATCGACCAGTCCCGCCAACGGGCGATTGGTGGCCGCAACAATCCGAGTGTTGATCTGGCGCGGGCCCGCACCGCCGACCCGCTCGACGGTGAGATCCTGGATGACTCGCAGCAACTTCGCTTGGGCGGCAGGCGACAAATCCGATATCTCATCGAGAAACAACGTACCGCCGTCTGCGTGCTCGAACTTCCCCCGTCGGCCCCGCACGCCGGTCGCCGTGCGCTCCTCGATACCAAACAGCTCGGCCTCGATCAACGTCTCGACCAGTGCGGCGCAATTGATCGCCACGAATGGCCCCCGGCGCCGAGGGCCCAGCTCGTGAATCTGGCGAGCCACCAGCTCCTTGCCGACGCCGCTCTCGCCCTCAATGAGGACGGTGAAATGCGTATTGGCGACACGTTCGACGCGATCGCGCAGCAGCCGCATGATCTCGCTCGATCCAATCAGCGGCGCCGCGCCATCGCGCTCGGCGGACAAGAGCGGCGGCGGCGTGGTGGCGAGACGTTCCGCCTCGAGCAACAACGCCGCGATCGCCGCCGATGCTTCGAGCAGCTGACAGGTCCAATCGTCGGGCCCCGCCTGGGCATCGAACGATGCCTCGAGCATCACCTGGCGGCCGTCGTCTTTGACAGGGACACAAAAGGCCACGTAATCGCGCGCCCGAACCGGCTGGCTTGTGCGTGACAGCATCGCACCGGAGATTTCCTTCAGGCCGACGCTGCGAACACCGGCCACCTGCGCCAGGCGCTCGGTCAACAACACGTGGAGGCGACGCCGATCATTCGTGCTCAAGAGATCATGCGCCACCTGACGCACGAGAAACGCGAGTCCGGCGCGACGATCGGCTCTTCGCAGTCTCCGGTCCGCTTCGACTGTGGGGCTCTCTGGAGAATTCATGGCGCATCGGCAGTAACAAGGAAGATGCCAATCCGAAAATCACCGGATGTTGGAGCAAACCGCGCCGCTCCGGGTCAGCGCGCGGGTAGCGTGTGCCCGTGGGTGGTTCGGAAATGGGCAGTCGCTGCCCATTACCCGATCTCCACTGTCTGTTCAAACATCAGGACGCCACGGTAGCGGAGAGGCGTCAGCGCCGCCACGTAGCAGCGATCAAGCCGTCCCCGGACCGTTACGCGGGCGCCCCCACCGGTCAGCTGCATTTCGGTAAGCGCGCCTGGCCGGAGACGCACCTCGGATTCCACGAGAGCGGCCCGAGGACAAATATCGAGCAAGGTCACCGGCACGCCCGGACGCAACACAGCCCGTGCTTCCCAGCGTGTGTCGCTCAACGCGCACCGGCGATCCCGGCGGCGCTCAGACAGAACAGCCGCTACGGGTGCCATTGCCGCGCCTGCGCATCGAACTGCAAGACGCGGATACGGCCGGTCGCGCCGAAGATTCGCACCGCTAACTGCGGGCCGCGCGATGCGGACACGTAGAGCGTGCCACCGGTTGCGGTGCCGAGCGGAGTGAATGTGACGAAGGACGTATTGCCGATCCGCAACGGATCATCGCCGGGACGTAGCACACCGGCGCCGCTGACATCGGTGATCACCTGGTTGATGAGCAAGGTGACATCGCGAGCGTGATCGTCGATCCGGGCGGCCGCCGACAAAGGCAGATCGATACCTCGATCGATGTCCCTCTGCAGCAGGCCGTTGCCGTTGCCGTCGGCGAAGCGTTGCATGCGCGCTGATGACCCGAGCAGTTCGAAACGGACGGCGACCGACTGGGCGCGCCTGAGCGAGTCCAGTCGGGCACGTTGCAACTCACCGGCGACGTATCGCGCACCGGTCAGGGTTCGCTCACGATCGAGCGTGCCACCCACGACCGGAATTGCGATCGCCATCAGCACCGTGCACAGCGAAGACGCGGCGACCACATCGAGCAGGGCAGCCCCTCGCTGACTCGACATGACTGACCTCAGCTCGGCTTCACGCTGATCAGCGGCTTGAGCTTCAGAAAGCTCTTCTCGCCGATGCCCTTGACGTTCATCAAGTCTTCGATTCTCTTGAACCCGCTATTCTTGGTGCGGTACTCGAGAATGCGCTCGGCGGTCTTTCTGCCGATCCCGGGCAAAGTCTCAAGCTGTTCAATCGTCGCAACGTTCAGGTTGATTGCCGGCTTGCTCGAGGTCGAAGCCGAGGCCTGTGCCGGCGGCGCAGAGGCCGGCTTGTCCTGTGGCAATGCAACAACGGGCGCGGCGAGCAAGAGCGCGCTGCAAATCGAGAATGCAGCGATTGCGGATAGTCGACTCATGGTGTCCTCCTGGTGTGCCACGCGCGAGACGCTGAGAGTTCTACTCGCGGTCAGGGAGCAGTCGCACAAAGCTCGCGCGCGGCACTGCTCGCTTGAGCAAAGGGGACGCCGAGTGGTCCTTGCTGCGCAACATGTTCAGCGGCGAGGACTTGCGGGATTCGCGCCTTCGCCTTCCAAATCAGGGCGACCACGAAACGGAAACCGAAGTTGCGCGCGCCAAAACGGCAGCCACGATTCCCGCCCGAATCCCCGATCGCAGTCTGGTAACCACGGTTGCGGCGGTGCAACGCGAGTTTCTACGTTTGTCGTCGTGACTGCGCGACAACGGCTAAAATGCATGGCCGAGAGGAACTCCATTGCGCCGAGCCCCCCTTTTACTCGCTGCATTCGCAATCGCCCTATCAGCCGCACCGCTCTCCGCACAGGTCGCGATCCCCGCGGCAGAGCCGGGCAAGTGCTCGCTCGTCTGGCCGGGATTCGAAGACAAGATCGAGCAGGAACTCACGAGCGGCACGATCAAGAACATGGAGTCGGTGCCGATCGGCGTCACCAAGCCGCAGCGCGCCACGCTCGACAGCGGGCCGCGCTTTGCGTGGAAGCCGCTGCCGCCGGGCCTCAACAAGGGCTACATGGAAAGCTACAAGTCCGAGATCGCGGCCTATAAGCTCGATCGCTTCCTCGACCTCCACATGGTCCCGCCCATCGTCGAACGCGTGATCCAGGGCAAAACCGGCGCGGCCGTTTACTGGATTGAAAACACGCGCTCGTGGGACGCCAATAAGCCGCCGCAGGGCCCCGAACCGCAGTGGAGCCGCGAGCTCACGCGCATGAAGATGTTCGACCTGCTGATCGCCAACATCGATCGCAACCAGGGCAACCTGCTCTACGACGCCGACTGGCACCTGTTCCTGATCGACCACTCGCGCGCGTTCATCGAGAAGAAGGACCTCAACGGCATCGCGCCGCTCGCCCGCGTGGATCGCCCGCTCTGGAACAAGATGCAGGCGCTCACGATGGACGACCTGAACACGGCGCTCGGCTCGTGGGTCGGCGACAAGGAAAAGAAGGCGCTGCTCGCCCGCCGCGACCTGATGGCCAAGGCGATCGCCGAAATGGTCAAGAAGCGCGGCGAGGCGGCCATCTTCTACGACGCGTTCGACAAGAAGCCCCCACAGTAACGTGACGCCCGGCGCCCGGCTCGGTCCGTACGAGATTCTTCAGCCGCTCGGCAGCGGCGGGATGGGCGAGGTCTATCGGGCGCGCGACACGCGGCTCGATCGCGATGTCGCCATCAAAGTGCTGCCCGCCCATCTCAGTAACTCCGGTGAAGCGCGCGAGCTGCGACCCTCAGCCCTTGCGAGCTGCCCACCAGCAGCTCAACAAGCGCCGACGCGTCCAGCACGATCATCGTGAGTCGCGCTCTTGGCGGATGATCTTCGCCGCATTGACGGAGTCGACCTTCAGCGCCCTCGCACGGATGCGATCGAGCACCTCCTGCCGCGTCGGGACGTCCAGCGACTTCTTCATCTCCCGCATGATGTAGTCGGACATCGACATTCCCTCCATCGCGGCCCGCGCCTTCAGGCGGCGGTGGAACTCGACGGGGACATTGCGGATCTGCACCATCGTGACGGAGGACATGCGAACAGCATACTTTCATCGGATTTTCATGTCACTCAAGGGTGCAAGAGTGCAAGAGTGCAAGAGTGCATGGGTGCTTCGGTGCGGTGTGCGTCTCGCGATGCATCACCCAGTTAGGCACCTCGGACTAGCGCACCTCGCACTAGGCACCGATGCACCTTTGCACCCATGCACTCGATCTCACTTCCCGAGCATCCACAGGAGCGAGAGCGGATCGACGCGCGCGTCGCCGGCGCGGACCGCCCAGTGCAGATGCGGTCCGGTCACGCGTCCGGTCGCGCCGACCAGGCCAACGATCTGGCCGGGCACCGCGCTCTCCCCTTCATGCACGTCGATGCGCGACAGATGCGCGAGCATCGAGAACACGCCGAAGCCGTGATCGATGATCACGGTG
>CAZBYY010000237.1:0-5909 GCA_964495855.1 uncultured Acidobacterium sp.
CTCAGCCGCGAGCAGCGCGATGCCCTGCGCCGCTCCGGCATCATTTGAGGATTGCCCGCACGATGGCTGCTCACCCTCCGGTCGGAGATAAGGCCCTGCGCCACGCCAGGCTGTTGATTGGCGGCGAGTGGGTGGATGGCGTCGAGTCGTTCCCGGTCACGCATAAGTACTCGGGACAGGTGATCGGTCACGCGGCGCGCGCGTCACGCGAGCAGGTTGATGCCGCGGTGACAGCGGCGCAACGGTCCTTCGAGACGGTCCGCCTTGAGGCCTACCAGCGCTACACGATCCTGAAGCGCACCGGTGACCTCATCGAGCAGCGCCGCGATGAGCTAGCGGCAACGATTACCGCGGAAGCCGGGTTCCCCGTATCAGACGCGCAGAACGAAGTGACGCGCGCCATCCAGACGTTCCTGATTTCCGCCGAGGAAGCCAAGCGTCTCGTTGGTGAAGTCGTGCCCATCGAGAGTGCGCCGGGTAACGCGCACCGCATGGCCTTCACGATCCGCGTACCGCGCGGCGTCGTATGCGGGATTACGTCCTTCAACGCGCCGTTGAATTTCGTCGCGCACAAGGCAGGGCCGGCACTCGCGGCAGGCAACACGGTCGTCCTCAAGGCGCCGCAGGCGACGCCGTTCAGCGTGACGTTGATGGCGGAAATTCTGCTCGCCGCCGGACTCCCGCCGGGGCACATCAACGTCGTCCAAGGGCCCGGCAGCGAGATTGGCCGATGGCTGGTCGAGGATCAGCGCATCCGCTTCTACACCTTCACCGGCAGCACCTCCGTCGGAAAGCAGTTGTATCGCGACGTCGGTCTGCGGCCGGTCGCGCTCGAACTTGGCAGCATCGCCGCCTCGCTGGTGTGCCATGACGGTGATCTGGATCGCGCGGCGCCGCGGATTGCCAACTCGGCGTTCCGGCGCGCGGGGCAAGCCTGCACTTCGACGCAGCGGCTGTTCGTCGATCGCCGCGTTGTCGACGCGTTCGCCGAGAAGTTCTCTGCGGCAGTGGCAGCGCTCAGAGTCGGCAATCCGGAAGACCCCGAAACGGCCATCGGCCCGATGATCAGCGAGGCGGAAGCGATTCGCGCGGAGCAGTGGGTTCACGAGGCCGTCGCGCAAGGCGCCCGCATCGTCCGCGGCGGCCTACGAACGGGTGCCGTCCTCGAGCCGACCGTCCTCGTCGACGCCCGGCGCGACATGAAGGTGCTGTGCGAAGAAATCTTCGCGCCGGTGGTATCGATCATCCCATTCGATTCTCTTGACGAGGCGATCGCCGAAATCAACAACACCGAATTCGGCCTGGCCGCCGGCATTTTTACCCGCGATATCAACACGGCGATGATGGCGGCCCGTCGGATTCACGTTGGCGTCGTGCACATCAACGAGTCGTCCAGCAGCCGCGTGGACCTGATCCCCTTTAGCGGCGTGAAGGACAGCGGCATTGGCCGCGAGGGTCCCAAGTACGCCATGCGCGAAATGACGGAAGAGCGGCTCATTACCATCAGCCTGTGAGGAGATCAAAGGAATGACGGGAGCGATGTTCATGGCCCACTGCCTGCAGCAGGAGGGCGTGACGAAGGTCTTCGGCCAGTGCGGGCACACCAACTACGCCTTGATCGATGCGTGCCACAAACTCGGCATCGAATACGTGTCGTTCCGGCACGAGCAGCAGGCCGCGCATGCCGCCGATGCGTATTTCCGAGTCACGCACAAGCTGGCGGTGCTCAACGTCCACCTGTCGCCCGGCCTCACCAACGCGCTCACTGGAGTGGCGTCCGCGGCCGGCGACGGCACGCCGATGCTCGTCATCACCGGCAACACGCCGTCGTATCACCACGCGCGCGAGCCGCATCAGGGTATGCGTCTGCATGCCGACGCATCGCAAGGGGACATCTATCGCCCGGTCTGCAAGCGTGTCTGGCGGATCGACGATGCGAAGTTTCTAGTCGATGTCATGCCTCGCGCACTGAATGTCGCGCAGACCGGCCGATCGGGCGCGGTGTTGCTGGATGTGCCGATGGACGTGTTTTCGCAGCACATCGACGCGCCCGCGCAGGAAATGTCGTCGCGGCGTCCGCTCTACAAACGTCCCGCTGGTGCGCCCGACGGCATCGCCGACGCGGTGCGGTTGCTGCAATCGTCAAAGAACCCGGCGATCTTTGCCGGCAACGGGGCGATGCTGTCGGAAGCCGCGGTCGAACTGCGCGCGCTCGCCGAAGGCTTCGGCATGCCAGTGGCGACCACCCTCATGGCGAAAGGGATCTTTCCGGAAGATCATCCGCTCGCGTGCGGCATGTCGGGTATCTGGGGAACGCGCGTCGCCAACGAGACGCTGCGCAACGCCGACGTCATCGTCGCGATCGGCACGGCGTTCGGCGAGGCGGACTGCAGTTCGTGGCGGCCCGAGCACACCTTTGCGATTCCTCCTACGAAGCTGATTCAAATCGACATCGATCCGCAGGAGATCGGCAAGATCTATCCGGTTGACGTCGGCATCGTCGGTGACGCCAGGACGGTGCTGCGGCAGTTGGTCGATGCGCTCCGGAACGTCGCCCCGCCGACAGCGGAGGTGCAGCGCCGGGTGGACGCCGTGGGAGTGCGTCGATCGGCATGGAATCACGAGCTCGCCGCAACCAAGCGCGATGGCGGCACGCCGATCCATCCGGCGCGGCTCCTCGACGAAATCGCGAAGGCCGCGCCGCGCGATGCGATCTATGTGACTGATGTCGGCTGGAACAAGAACGGCGCCGGCCAGCAGCTGTATTCGTACCTGCCGCAGACCTTCATCACGAGCGGCGCCATGGCAACGATGGGATTTGCGCCGGCCGCCGCGATCGGCGCGAAGATCGGAGCGCCGGACAAGACCGTGCTGTGCCTCGTCGGGGACGGCGGCTTTTTGTCGGTGTGCGGTTCGCTGACGACAGCGGTGGAACTTGGCGTGCCGGTCGTCTGGATCATCTTCAACAACTTCTGCTTCTCGACGATCCGCACCGTCGGCACGACCTATTTCAACAATGCCTACGGGACGGAGTTCACAACGCCCGATGGCGAGATGTACAACCCTGACTTCCCATTGCTCGCGAAGGCCTTCCGTGTTGAAGCGGCGCGCGTTGATGCGCCGGACGAGCTGCCTGCCGCGCTGAAGATCGCGCTCGCGGCGAACAAGCCGTACCTGCTCGAAGTTCGCACCCGCGGTGACGTTCCTATGCCGCGTACCGGGTACTGGGACATCGCCGACTTCCTGGCCCACGGAAACGATTAGCAAGTCGCCGCTAACTGCCTGTGTGTCATAGGCTTAGCGGCGGCGAGCTCGTCACGTTACGGTGGCACTACCGTAACACTCTCGCCCTTGACCGGCGTCATCTCCATAATCCAAGCGGCTTTATTCCATAAGGATTTATGGCACCTCGCTCGATTACTCCGCAGGAAAGTGACCTCGCCCGGCAGTTGCTGGCCAACGCCAGGCGCGCGATGGACCAGATTGCCGGCTACGACCAGAAGACGGTTGACCGCCTTTGCCAGGCGATCGGCTGGGCCGCCGCGAACCCGGAATCGGCCGAACGTCTCGCGAACATGAGTGTCGATGAAAGCGGCATGGGCAGCCGCGAGCCGCGCCGGCGCGCCAAGGTGCTGGGCATTCTGCGCGATGCGCTGCGGCAGAAAAGCATGGGCATCATCGAAGAAATCCCGGAGAAGGGCATCGTCAAGTACGCGAAGCCTGCCGGGGTGATCTGCTCGCTGATCCCGGTTACCAGTCCCTACATCACGCCGATCGGCATCGCGATCTACGCACTCAAGTGCAAGGACGCCGTGATCTTCTCGCCGCATCCATCGAGCAGGAAAACGACCAACGAAACGGTGCGTTTGATGCGCGCGGCACTCAAGGAGCTCGGCGTGCCCGAAGACGTATTGCAGTGCGTCGAGCAGCCAAGCATTCCGCTCGCCAACGAATTGATGTCGATCTGCGATCTCACGATCGCCACCGGCGGTCCCGCGATGGTGAAGGCGGCGTACAGCTCAGGGAAGCCCGCCTACGGCGTCGGCGCGGGCAACGCGACGATGGTGATCGACGAAACCGCCGACGTCGTCGAGGCGGCACGCAACACCGCGATCAGCAAGACCAACGATCATGGGTCGGGCTGCTCGGCAGACGGCAACCTGGTGATCGATCACACGATCTACGACGCGATGCTCGAGCAACTCCAGAAGGAAGGTGGCTACCTCGTCAACGCCGAGGAGAAGGAGAAGCTGCGCGCGGCGTATTGGGATAGTGAGGGTCGACGCACGGCCGATACGATCGCGCGGCCGGCGGCGGCCATCGCCGCCAAGGCGGGCATCAACCTCCCGTCAGGCAAGGCCTTCTTCATCGTCCCGGAAGAGCATATCGGCAAGCAGCACCCGTATTCGACGGAGAAACTCGGCGTGGTGCTCGCGGTGTTCAAGGCCCAGGGCTTCGACGATGCGCTCGACAAGGTGCGGCAGATCTTCGAGACGGGCGGCCGCGGCCACTCGTGCGGCATCTATTCGTTCAACGACGAGCACATCAACCGGCTGGCGCTGATGGCGCCGGTGAGCCGCATCATGGTGCGGCAGATCCAGTCGAGCTCCAACGCCGGCACCTTTACCAACGGCATGCCGATGACGTCGAGCATGGGCTGCGGCATCTGGGGCGGCAACATCACCAACGAGAACGTGTCCCTCAAGCACTACATGAACGTGACCTGGGTGTCACGGCCGATTCCTGAAGACAAACCCTCTGAGGCAGAGCTCTTCGGCGAGTTCTACAACAGGCCGATCCCGGTGGGAAAGAACTGAAGCGCCATGAATCCTCCAATTGCCACGCAAGCGCCGGTCAAGCGCGTGTCGTCTGCGGCCGACACGCGCATCGCGTCGTATCTGCTCACCGAGTATCTCGAGCGCCTGGGCGTCGAGGTGATCTTCGGATTGTGCGGACACACGGTCATCGCCTTCCTCGATGCGCTCAGCAAGAGCAAGATTCGATTCATCTCGACGCGCCACGAGCAGATCGCCGCGCATGCGGCCGACGGCTACGCACGGGCATCAGGCAAGGTCGGCGTGTTGATGACGCATTTGGGCCCTGGCCTCACCAACGCCGCGACCGGCGTCGCCAATGCGGCCCTCGACTCCATCCCGATGGTCGTGATCGCCGGCGACGTGCCGAGCTATTACTACGGGCGGCACCCGCACCAGGAAGTCAACCTGCACCAGGACGCCGACCAGTTCCAGATCTTCCGTCCGTTCTGCAAGCGCGTGTATCGCGTCGACAACGTCCGTGATCTGCCGCGCATCGTCGAGCGTGCATTTCACCTGGCGCAGACGGGACGTCCGGGCCCGGTGCTGGTCGACGTGCCGATGGACATCTTTTCTGCCGATCTCGAGGTTGATGCGTTTGCGACGACGCCGCCGGAGATTGCCAAGTCCGGTCTCGATCCGGCGACCGCTGCACGCATCGTCGATGCGCTGGCGACGTCACGCCGCCCCGTGTTGTACGCAGGCGGCGGCGTGTTGTCCGCGCGTGCGACGAAAGAGCTGCAGGATCTTGCAGAGGCGCTGCAGGTGCCCGTTGCCCACACCTTGATGGGTAAGGGCTGCTTGCCCCACGAACATCCATTGCTGCTCGGCCAGTCGGGATTCTGGGGCACGCCGATCGCCAACGAGAAGTGCCGCACCGCCGATTTGATCGTCGCGATCGGCACGCGCCTGGCCGAAGCCAATTCGAGCTCGTGGGATCCGCGATTCACCTTCTCGATTCCGCCGACGCGCCTCATTCACATCGACGCGGATCTGTCCGAGATCGGCCGCAATTATCAGACCGAGCTTGGTGTGTGCGCGGATGCGAAGCTGGCCCTCGCCGCGCTTGCTGACGAAGCGCGAGGCAAGCGGCAC
>CAZBYY010000238.1:0-5902 GCA_964495855.1 uncultured Acidobacterium sp.
GAGGGGCTGGTCACGTTCGTCGTCGGCCGCGTGCTCGATCGCCGGCAGAAGGAATTGAAGACGCTCGAACGCGACACGTCGAAGCTCGAGGCGGTCAAGGCGCCGTTCCCACGCTTGAAGTACGACGAAGCGGCGAAGATCCTGCTCGACAAGGGCGTGCCGTTCGTCATGGGCGGCGACCTGGGCGGCACCGATGAGACGGTCTTGTCGCAGCAATTCGATCGCCCCGTGTGCGTGACGCACTACCCCGCCGCGATCAAGGCGTTCTACATGAAGCCGGATCCGAACGAGCCCGACAAGGCGTTGTGCGTCGACGTGCTCGCGCCCGAGGGCTACGGCGAAATCATTGGCGGCGGCCAGCGCCTGGACGACCTTGACCTGCTGCTGCAGCGGATCAAGGAGCACGACCTGCCGAAGAAAGCCTTCGAGTGGTATCTCGACCTGCGGCGTTTCGGGTCGGTCCCGCATGGCGGCTTCGGCATGGGCGTCGAGCGGTGCGTCAGCTGGATCTGCGGGCTCGAGCACGTGCGTGAAACGATTCCGTATCCGCGCATGCTGTATCGGATCTACCCGTAGACGCGCCACGGAGACGCGGAAGCACTGAGCCGATCACTTCTTTGAACGAGCTTCCTTCGTGCTCCGTGGCCGGCCAGTTGAACCCGGCACCTGCTACACTGGGTAATTCCCATGAAGATCGGGTTCGTCTCCTTAGGGTGTCCCAAGAATCTCGTCGACTCCGAGGTCATGCTCGGCATGGCCGAGAAGGAAGGCCACGAGATCACGCCTGACGCGTCGCAAGCGGACGTGCTGGTGGTGAACACGTGCGCCTTCATCGATCGCGCCAAGCAGGAGTCGATCGACACGATTCTCGAGATGGCGGAGCTCAAGAAGCAGGCCCCAGGACGCAAGTTGATCGTCACGGGTTGCCTGGCCGAGCGGTACCGGGACGAACTGAAGAAAGAGATTCCCGAGATTGACGCCGTCCTCGGCACCGGCGAAGTAGACGCCTTCACCTCCGCCGTTTCCGGCATTCGGCATTCGGCACCCGGCACCGCGTCGCCCTTGACCTTTTACAAGGCGCCGCCCGTCTTCGGCGTCGACCTCCCCACCTACATCTACGACGCCGATACCCCTCGTAAGCGTGTGACGCCGGGGCATTACGCCTACGTGAAGATCGCCGAAGGCTGCGACTACAAGTGTGCGTTCTGCATCATCCCGAAAATGCGCGGCCACTACCGCAGCCGCCCGATCGAGTCGATCGTGCAGGAAGCGAAGCAGCTCGCGTCGCAGGGCGTGAAAGAGCTGCTGCTGATCTCGCAGGACACGACGTTCTACGGGATCGATCGCGGTGAACGCGGCGCGTTGCCGGTATTACTGCGCGCGTTGAACGACGTTGACGGCATCGAATGGATTCGGCTGCTGTACCTCTACCCGACGACGATCACGAGCGAAGTGATCGACGCGATCGCCGATCTCGACAAGGTCGTGAAGTACATCGACCTGCCGCTGCAGCACGCCTCCGACGCCGTGCTGAAACGCATGAAGCGCCCCGGCACCCGCCAGTCGTACCGACGCCTGCTCGACAACATTCGCGCCCGCATCCCCAACGTCGCCTTGCGCACGACGTTCATCGTCGGCTTCCCCGGCGAGACGGCTGAAGACTTCGCCGAGCTCGAAGCGTTCGTCGAAGAAGTCGGGTTCGACCACGTCGGCGTGTTCACCTATTCCCACGAAGAAGGCACGTCGGCCTTCGACCTGGTGGATGACGTGCCCGCGGCGACGAAGAAGAGACGCCAGGATCGCTTGATGGCCCGCCAGCGCGATATCGTCGCGGCCCGGCAGCAAGCCCGCCTGGGCGAAAAGACGCGGCTGGTCGTGGACGGCGCATCGCCCGAACATGAGCTGGTGCTGCAGGGCCGGCTGCCCGGCCAGGCGCCCGAAATCGACCCCGTCGTCTATCTGACCGATTGCGACCCATCCACAATCGAAAAAGGCGCGTTTCTGGACGTCGAAATCGTCGGCGCCCAGGACTACGACCTGATCGCCAAGCCGGTCGGAGCCTAGTGCGGCCGGCGTGCGCGCCGAAGCCCGAGGGCGAAGGCGGGACGCCCCGTGCTAGAATTAGGTTTCGGTTACTAGTCTGGGAAACCAGAGTGGGCCTGTAATTCAGCCCACTTTTTGTTTTTTAGGGGACTTTCACGGTGGCGGTCGATGGGATTGGCTCATGCCTTCACCGGAGCTCAACGAGGCTGCGGCGGCCGTTCCTACGGAACGACCGAGAGTGGGATCGATTTTGGGAGCCGTCAGACCTCTAGAGCGGGTGCGGGAACTGGCCGAGCGGGTGGCCTCGAGCTATGGCCTCGACATTTTCGACGTCGAGTTGAAGCGCGAAGGCGGCCAGCAGGTCTTGAGAGTGATCGTCGATCGCCCCGGGCCGGCGGCAACGCCGGAAGACAGCGTGAGCATCGAGGATTGCGCGCGCGTCGCCGAAGAACTCGGCACGTTGCTCGACGTGGAGGACGTCATGCCGGGCGGCTACACCTTCGAGGTGTCGTCACCGGGCCTGGATCGGCCGCTGCGCACGGCAGATGATTACCGGCGATTCGCCGGCCGCTGGGCGAAGATCGTGACCTCGGAGCCGGTGCAACGCCAGACGGCGTTCAACGGCCGCGTCAAGGGCATCGACGGCGACGATGTGCTGTTTGAGTCGGAGGGCAAGAAGTTGATGCGCCTTCCGCTGCGGCTCATCTCGCGGGCGCGACTGGAAGTGGAATTTTAACGTCACCGGGACCGCTCCGTTGTCGCGGTCCGGATAGCGTTTACGAAAAATATATGGCTACTAGTACGACGAACCCGCTGCTGCAAACGATCGAGGCGCTCGCCAAGGAAAAAGGCATCGAACCGGATGTCGTGATCCAGGCGATGGAAGAAGCCGTGCTGACCGCGTCGCGCAAGTTCTACAAGGCCGACGAGGACCTCAAGGCGAAGTTCAACCCGGAGAACGGCCAGATCGAACTCTTCGCGGTGAAGACGATCGTCGAAGAAGTCACCAACCCCGGCAAGGAAATCTCGATCGCCGAGGCGAAGGAAATCTACGGCGAAGACGCCGAAGTGGAAGTCGGCTACCAGATCGAATTCCCCAAGCGCACCGACGTGCTGGGCCGCATCGCGGCGCAAACGGCCAAGCAGGTGATCTTCCAGAAGGTCCGCGAAGCGGAACGCGAGAACGTCTTTGCCGAATACAACGGCCGCGTCGGCGAGGTGATCAACGGCCTCGTCAAGCGCTTCGAGCAGGGCGACATCATCGTGGAGATCGGCCGCATCGAGGCGATCCTGCCGCGCAAGGAACAGTCGCGCGCCGAAAGCTACGCGCAGGGCGATCGTGTCCGCGCGGTGATTCGCGTGGTCGGCAAGAGCGCCAAGGGTCCGCAGATCGTGCTGTCACGCACCGATCCCGCCTTGCTGATCAAGTTGTTCGAGCAGGAAGTGCCGGAAATCTACGACGGCACCGTGATGATCCGCGGCGCGGTGCGCGAGGCCGGCGATCGTGCCAAGGTGGCGGTCTACTCGCGCGAGCGGGACGTCGATCCGGTTGGCGCGTGCGTGGGCATGAAGGGCACGCGCGTGCAGGCGATCATTCGCGAGCTGCGCGGCGAGAAGATCGACATCGTCGACTACTCCGATGATCCGGTGCAGTTTGTGACCAACGCGTTGAGCCCCGCCAAGGTGCAGCGCGTCACGATCGTCGACGACAAGGAAAAGGTGATGGAAGTGGTCGTCGAAGACAGCCAGCTGTCCTTGGCGATCGGCAAGAAGGGGCAGAACGTGCGCCTGGCCGCGAAGCTGACCGGCTGGCGGATCGACATCAAGAGCGAAGAAGAAAAGCGCAAGGAAGTGGAAGCGCAGTTCGGCGCCATGGAGGCCGGCACCGCCGAGACTCCGGTCGACGCCGAGCCCGCTCCGGCGGCGGAAGAGGAAAAGCAGTAGCACGCTGAGGCCTGAGGCGTGATGCCTGAGGCCTGAAGGGAAACCATTTGTCCACGGTTCGTATCTACAAGGTCGCTGAACTTCTCGACATCGACAGCAAGGACGTGCTGGCGCTGTTAAAGAAGAACCATGGCATCGAGCTGAAGAGCGCCTCGAGCACGCTCGAAGAGATCGTGGCGCGCCAGTTCGTCGAGCGCCAGGCCAAGGAACGCGGCATCACGCTGCCGAAGGGCGACATCTTCTCCGACGCAGTGGTCAAGCAAGCCAAGACCGCCGCGAAGGCGAAGCCGGCTCCCGGCAAGAAGGGAGCGCCTGCGTCCGCGCCGGAGCCGCCGAAGCCTGCCGCACCGACGCTGGGGCCGCCGCGGCTGATCAAGAAGCCGACGCTGGTGAAGCCCGAGGCGCCGAAGGTCGAGGAACAGCCGCTCGCCGCTGCTCCGGTCGAAGCACCACCACCGCCGCCCGTGATCGAGGCGCTGCCGCCGGCCGTGGAAGCGCCGGCGCCTGCGGCCGAAGCACCTGAACCGGTCGTGGAAGCGCCGCCGGCCGCCGAAGAACCGGCGACTGCCGAGGCCGCCGCGGATGCGCCAGCGGTTGAACCCGCTGAACGCGAGAAGCCCGGTCGATTCATTCCGCCGAGTATTCGCCTGCGCGTCGAAGAGCCTGGACAGGCACCGCCGAGCGCGCCGCCGCTTCAGCCGAAGCGCGTGCTGCCGCCGCGCACGATTCCACCGCAGCCGCCTCGTCCGCCACAAGCCGCGACGGGCAACCTGGCGCGTCCGCAGGGACCGCGTCCGCCGTACGGATCGCGTCCGCCGCAGAGCAACACCGCGGCAATGCTGGGCGGTCCTCGCCCGCTGCCGGCGCAGCCGGTGCGTCCGTCGAACCAGCTGCCCGGCCAGCGTCCGGGTCAGCAGATGCGCCCGGGATTCCGGCCGCAGCAGGGCCGGCCCGGTCAGGGCATGAAGCCGTCGCAGAAACGCGATGCGCTCCAGACGCCGCGCCCGCAGATGCAATCGGCGCCCGCGGCGCCGCCGCCGATCACCCGCACCATCACCTTCTCCGAAGGCATGACGGTGAAGGATCTCGCCGATCGCCTCGACGTGCGCGTCAAGGACGCCCTCAAGGCGCTGCTCGATCGCCGCATCATGATGACGATCAACTCGGCGATCGACCTCGAGACCGCCAAGGCGCTCGCCGCCAGCTTCGGCGCCGAGGTCGAGACCCGTTCCTTCGAGCAGGAAATGATCGCGGAGAGCGAGAAGGCCGCCGATCCGAAGGATCTGGTCACGCGCGCCCCGGTCGTCACGATCATGGGCCACGTCGACCACGGCAAGACGACCCTGCTCGACTCGATTCGATCGGCGCGCGTCGCCGAACGCGAGGCCGGCGGCATCACCCAGCACATCGGCGCGTACCTCGTGCCGACAATGGGTGGCCGCAACATCGTCTTCCTCGACACCCCCGGTCACTCGGCGTTCACCATGATGCGCGCGCGCGGCGCCAAGGTCACCGACGTCGTGGTGCTCGTGGTCGCAGCTGACGATGGCGTCATGCCGCAGACGAAGGAAGCGATCGATCACGCCAAGGCCGCGAACGTGAAGATCATTGTCGCGGTCAACAAGATCGACAAGCCGGGTGCGAATCCGGAGACCGTCAAGCGCCAGCTCACCGATCTCGGATTGATGCCCGAGGAATGGGGCGGCCAGACGGTGTTCGTCGAAGTGTCGGCCAAGAAGAAGACCGGCATCGAGCAGTTGCTCGAAATGATCCTGCTCGTCACCGAGCTCGACGACCTCAAGGCCAATCCGAAGCGCAGCGGCATCGGCACCGTGCTCGAAACGAAGCTCGATCGCGGCCGTGGCCCGGTGGCGACCGTGCTCGTGCAGGACGGCACGATCAGCGTCGGCGACAA
>CAZBYY010000239.1:0-5883 GCA_964495855.1 uncultured Acidobacterium sp.
CGCGGCCGCGCACGTCCTCGTAGTTGTCGAGGTTGATCTCGCGTCCCGATACGCCCACCACGCGGGCCCGCAGCACCGGCACGACGCGCGCCGCGGGCGTGCCGCCCGGCTGGTAGGCGGCGATGGCCGCGCGGATCGGCTCAACTTGATCGCGTTGGATGTCGATCAGGAACATGTCGGGCGAGTCCGGCTTCACGTTCACCGCGAACTGCGAGATCAGGTTTTCCTGGAGCGAACGCACCCCGATGATGAAGAACGTGCCCAGCCCGACGGCGAGCAACACGATGCGCATCTGGCTGCCCGGGCGGCTCAACTGCAGCACGGCGTGGCGCAGCGCGAACGAACGGGCGCGCGCGAGCGGCCGGATCGCGCGGATCAATAACGTGCCGGCAACGTGCAGGACGATGGCGGTCGCAGCGAACCCACCCGCCACCACCATGCCGATCCGCAGGGAACCCGCCTGCCACACCGTCAGCACGACCAGACCTGCGACGACGAGCGCCGTGACGATCACCTGCACGGCATCGGGACGCCGCGAACGGGCCTCGTCGCGCAGCAGCAACGACGGCTTGACGTGGCGAATCTCGAGCAACGGCACGAGCGAAAACAGCAGCGACACCAGGACGCCGATCCCGAGTCCCTGCATCACCGCCGGCACCGACAGTCCGTACTCGATGTCGACACCGGGTGCGACGCCGGCCAGCAGCGACGGGATCGAGCGCACCGCCATGTAGGCGAGACCGACGCCGAGCACGCTCCCGGCCAGCCCCAGCACCGCCACTTGCGCGACATAAATTGACAGCAGTTGCGACGACCGGCTACCCACACACTTGAGCACCGCGATGCTCTTCATCTTCTGCTGCACGAATACGCGCGTCACGCTCGACACGCCGATCCCGCCGAGGATTACGATCACCAGACCGACGAGGCTCAGGTAGTTCTCAGCACGGTTGAAATCCTCGCCGATGTCGCCCTCGGTGGCCTTGTAGGATCGCACCCGCGCGAACTCGTTCTTGAAGTCCGCGCGCAGGTCCGTCACGAGCTGATCCAGCTTTGCCTCTGGCACCTTCAACAGCCGCTGATTGGACGCGCGGCTGCCGAATCCCAATAAGCCCGTCTTCTGCAGATCCGCGAGATCCACGAACACGCGGGGCCCAATGCTGAACGAGCCGAGGCGGCGACCCGGTTCGCTCTCGATCACGCCGCGGATGGCAAAGCGCTGCGAGCCGATGGCCAGCGTGTCGCCAACCTTGAGATCGAGCTGCGCGAGCAATTCGGGCCGCACGAGCGCACCGAAGTCGCGCAACAGCCGGTGGTCGTAGGTCATGCCGTCGGCCAGCTTCATTTCGCCGTAATACGGGAAGCCGGCCTCCACGGCGCGCAGTTCGACCATGCGCGCGCGACCGTCGGCGCGATCGGCGGGCCGGGTCATCGTGGGCAGCTCCACCGATCGCGTGCTCACGGCGCCAGCGGCCTTCAGGCGCTCGTCGATCTTTGCGACGAGCTCGGGCTTCAGCGCCTGGTTGCTGCCGATCACCGCGTCGGCCGTGATCAAGGTCCGCGCTTGTCCGGCAAAGGTGTTGCGCACGCTCTGGATGACGGACCGCAGCGTCACGATCGCGCCGACGCCGATGGCGATGCAGACGAAGAAGAACAGCAGGCGCTGCCACGATGCGCGCATCTCGCGCGCGGCCATCAGCAGGACGAATCTCATACGGCCGGCGCCGCCTGTTCGTCGACCGGGCGGCCATCGCGGAGCACGAGACGTTCATCGGCGACGGCGGCGACGTGCGCGTCATGGGTCACCAGCACGAGCGTTACGCCCCTGGAGCGGCGCACGTGCAGCAGCAGGTCCAGGATGTGCCGGCCGTTCGAACTATCAAGGTTGCCGGTCGGCTCGTCGGCCAGGATCAGCGGCGGATCGTTCGCCAGCGCGCGCGCGATCGCAATGCGCTGTTGCTCGCCGCCCGACAGTTGCGACGGGTAGTGGTGGCCGCGGTCGTGCAATCCCACTTCGTCGAGCAGCGCCTGCGCGCGCTGCGCCGCATCGCGCCGGCCGGCAATCTCCATCGGCACCTGGATGTTTTCGAGCGCGGTCAGCGACGGCACGAGATGGAAGAACTGGAAGACGAAGCCGATCTTCTCGCCGCGCAAACGCGCGAGCGCGTCCTCATCGAGCTTGGTAATGTCCTGCCCGGCGATCAGGATGGAGCCGCTGCTCGGCGCATCGAGACCGGCGATCAGCCCGAGCAGCGTTGACTTGCCGCTGCCTGACGGCCCGACGATGGCCACGCACTTGCCGTCGGCGACGTCGAAATCGAGGGGATGAAGAATGGTGAGCGGATGATCGCCGCTCTGCACCGTTTTGCTGACACCACGCAGTTGAATCATCGGGGGTTCGTTACTTGAGACGTTGGCCTGTCGAGAATAGGTTCCAGGGTCTTCCACACCAGGTCGGCCACGAGCTCGGCACCGCGGACGTTCGGATGGATGCCGTCGGCCTGGTTCAGCGTGGGATCGCCGGCGACGCCCTGCAGCAGGAACGGAATCAGCGTGACGCGCTCTTCCTTCGCCAGCTCGGGGTACACGGCCCGAAAGTCACGCGTGTAGTCGGCGCCGTTGTTCGGCGGCGCCTCCATGCCGGCCAGGATCACCTTGATGCCGCGCGCCTTGGCTTTGTCGACGATGGCCTGCAGATTCTTCTTGAGCTCCGCCGGGGGGAGGCCGCGTAACCCGTCGTTGCCACCGAGCGCGACGATCAACACCTTGACGTCGCCTTCGAGCGACCAGTCCGCGCGTCGAAGTCCGCCTGCGGACGTATCACCAGACACGCCCGCGTTGACGATCTCGTAGTCATAGCCCCGCTCCTTGAGCCGATGCCCGATCAACGCTGGATAGCTCTGATCGATGGCAAGGCCAAGGCCGGCCGTGAGGCTGTCGCCCAGGAAGACGATGCGCGGCTTCGATGGTGCGGCCGCAGAAGTTGGGGCCGCCTCGGCCGGCGGGACGTTTCGAGTGTCGGTGGCCGGCTGCGGCTTCTGCGAGCACGAGACGGCGACAAGCAGCGCAAGGCAGACAAGGATCTTCATCACGTCACGTTGATGACGATCGCCGTGGCATTGTCGGTGCCGCCTCGCGTGATGGCTTCGGTCACGAGGGTGCTCGCGCCTTCATCTGCCGAAGGCGCACGCGAGAGCAGCCCCGCGATCGCGGCACTGTCAAGCTTGCCGTGAACGCCGTCGCTGCACATCACGAATCGATCGCCGTGCTGCAACTGCTCTTCCCGCGCTCCCGGCTTCACGTCGTCCTTGGTACCCACCACCGAGGTGAGCACGTGCCGCAAGGGATGATCCGCATGCGCTTCTTCCGCTTCCTTTGCGCCGAGCACGGTGGCGAGCCAGGTATCGTCCTGCGTCAACTGTTCGAGGGTCCCGGCGCGTAGCCGGTAGATGCGGCTGTCACCGACGCTCACGAGCGCGATGCGATCGCCGGCGACGAGCGCCGCGACGACGGTCGTACCCATGCCGCTGCGCTCCGGCGTTCGCACGCCCTCAGAGTAGATCTGTCGATTCGCCAGGCGCACGGCGGTGAGCAACCGGTTTTCGTCGAGCGACTTCTGCGGGACGAGCCCAAAGGGCCAGGTGATGTCGCCGTTCGCGCTTCCGGCGATGAAGCCGTGGATGATCTCGACGGCCATGTGCGAGGCCACCTCGCCGGCATTGTGGCCGCCCATGCCATCCGCTACGACGAACAGGCCCAGGTCCGGCCACCAACCGTAGTGGTCCTGATTCATGCGCCGCGGACCGACATCGGTCCGGCTGCCTACGGTCAACTCCATATCACTGCGGCAATTATCCGAGGTTGGATATTTTGTATACTACCCGCGCCGTGGCCAACGCTGCCCTGCAACCTGTCATCGCCCGGGCCGTTACGACGCTGGAGCGTGGGCAGGCCGCCAACACCATCGATCTCCTGGCGCCGCTCCTCCGCACGCCTTCTTCGCTGTCGAAGGAAGACGAGCTGAGCGTCAGGGTCATGCTGGCTGAATCGTACCTCTTGCAGGGGGATCTTGCACAGGCCGGAACGGTGCTTGGGCGTTCACCCGATAACCTTCGGGAGAACGTCTCTCCCGCAGTCACCTCGAACCTGTGGCGCCTGCACGGCCGCGTGGCGTTTGCCCGCGGCGAACAGTCGCGGGCGATCGCGCTGCACAACCGCGCCCTCAAGCAGGCGGAGATGGCGCATGATTCGCGCGCCATCGGCCTCGCCCACTACTACCTCGGGCAGTGCTACCGACAGGTCGGCGACATGGCGATCGTCCGCGAGCACATCGCGGAAGCGGCGGCCGCGCTGCACGCGGCCGGCGATCGCCGCCACCTGTCGCTGGTGCACTCGCTCTCAGGCGTGATGCTCGCGCAGACCGGCCGATATGACGAAGCCAACGCCGCATTGCGCCAGGCTGAACGCATGGCGTCGATGCTTCAGGCCGACGATGTGCTGGCGACGGTCTACGGCAACCAGGCCAACGTCGCGCTGATTCGCCACCGATACGAACAAGCCCTCGCGCTTGCCGAGCGCGCCGTCACCCTGCATGAGGGCCTGGGACAGAGTCCCGGGCTCGCCGTGGCACTCGCCACGCTCGGGCAGATCAACGTGCGCGTCGGCAACCTCGATCGGGCCGACAAGGTCTTGCACCGCGCGCTCGACGTCCGGAGCGCGATGCAGTTCCACGAGACGACCGGCGCCGTCTACGACACGCTCGCGCAGATGTCGTTGATGCGCGGCGACTATGAGAACGCAGCCGAGTATTTGCGGCAAGCTGCCGAAGCCTACGGCGCCTACGGCCGCAACACCAGCCGTTGGTACGAGTGGTCCTTGCGCGTCATCAGCGCGCGGCTGGCGACGCGCCGCGGCAAACCGGAAGACGCGCTGGCCATCGCCGACGAGATCGCCAAGTCGACCAACGCCCCGCCGGCCGAATCGATCGAAGCCGAATTGATCGCGGCCGAAGCGCTGCTGTCGGCGGGACGCGTCGACGAAGCGGAGCGCCGCATGTCGCAAGTTGAATCGCGACTCGATCCGCGGACGACGCCGGGCGCGTGGGGCGAATTTCTCCGGCTACGCGGCGACTTGCGTGCGCGCCAGCAACGCACGACCGAGGCGTACCACGACATCGCGCAGAGCTCGAGTGTCTTCGAGCTAGTCGGCGAGCGTTATCAAGCAGCGGTGAGCCAGCTCGCGCTCGCGCGGCTGGCGGCCAAAGCGGGCGCCAAATCCACCGCAGACCGTCACTACCAGTATGCGGCGCAGGTCTTCCAGGCCCTCGGCGCCACGCGCGACCTCGAGCAGGTTCGCCTCGCCATGGCCGCCGCGCAATCGCCGGGCACGGGTGAATACGTCGGGTCGCCTGCAGACGCCGACGATGCACTGGTGCGACGGCTGGTGGATGCCGCCGTCATGCCCGACTTGCTCGCCCGCGAGCTTGCGGCGACGCTGCTCGAAGCCGTCACCGCTGATGTCACCGCGGTGTTTGCCGAGCTGCCGGGCGGTGACGTGCGCTTGATCTCACATGCCGGGACGGATGCCGATGGGGCCCGAGCCGTGGCGCGGCTCGCGATCCAAGGCGCGGCGTACGGCGCCGGGGCGCTGATCGTCGAGCCGATTGGCCGTGAACCGGACGGCCCGCGTCACGCCGTGATCGCCACGCCGAGGCCGCTCGGCCACCCGCTGGTGCGTCGCGTGCGCATGATGGCGGCGGTGGCCCGCCAGGGATTCGACTTGTGCGGTGTGCGCGACCGGCCCACGCCGGCCATCGACGCAAGCACCGAGCGGCCGCTCGAGCCGCTGCTGCCAGGGTTCCTCTGCGCGAGCGCCGCGATGACA
>CAZBYY010000240.1:0-5879 GCA_964495855.1 uncultured Acidobacterium sp.
AAACCCTGGCCGTCGATGCTGCGCGGCATCTACGGCGATCACGATCGCTTCGTGAAGCAGTACTGGAGCCGATGGGGCCGGGACGTGTACTTCACCGGCGACGGCGCCAAGCTGGACGACGAAGGCTACTACTGGCTGCTGGGCCGGGTTGACGATGTGCTGAACGTGGCGGGGCATCGCATCGGCACGATGGAGGTCGAAAGCGCGCTCGTCGATCACCCGAAGGTCGCGGAAGCGGCCGTCGTCGGCCGCACCCACGAGATCAAGGGCCAGGCGCTCGCCGCCTTCGTCACCGTCAAGGAAGGCGTGCATGCCTCGGAAGGACTTGCCGACGACCTGAAGAAGCACGTCGCGCAAAAGATCGGCGCCATCGCCAGGCCCGACGACATCATCTTCGCGGCCGACCTGCCAAAGACGCGGTCGGGGAAGATCATGCGGCGCCTGCTGCGCGACATCGCCGAAGGCAAGGCGCTCGGCGACACGACCACGCTGGCGGATCCGACCGTCGTCGCCAGGCTCAAGGATCAATACGAATCGCAGGAGTAGACGGCAACCCGTTCACCAAGGAGCAGGCGCCATGGCGCAGAGCCAGAATTACGCGAACCACCGACAGTTCTTTCCGCTGTTCCATTTCTTCGTTACGCCGGTACTGCTGGTGTATGTGATCAACGAGGGCCGCCATGTGTGGGCGAACCCCAATCGATCGACGGCGTTCGCGTTCCTGGTGTCGATTGCGATCTTCATGAGCGCGTTTGCGGCGCGGGTCATGGCGCTGAAGGTACAGGACCGTGTCATTCGTCTCGAGCTCACCCTGCGGATGCGCGGCTGTCTGCCGGCGGACCTGCAGGGACGCATCGGCGAACTCACGCCGTCGCAGATGGTCGCGTTACGATTTGCGAGCGATGCGGAACTCCCGGACCTGATGCGCGATGTGCTGGCAGGAAAGCTGAAAGGTCAAAACGACATCAAGAAGGCGATCAAGAACTGGCAGGGTGACTTCCTGCGCGCCTAGCGGTCGGCAGCGAGCGCCTCGACGGCCCTCCGCTCGAGGCGCACGTGCCGGCCGGCATTCACCGGATCGAGCCGCCCGTCGGCGACGAGCTTCTCGATCCCCTCGATGTTCGTGCCGAGCAGCCGGGTCGCCTCGTCGATCGAGATGAGGCGCGGCTGCAACTCGACACGCTCGACACGATTGCGGCCGCCGATCTTCGCGCGATCGAGCGCGGCCTCGGCTTCCGCCTGGAACTTCACGTGATCGATCGGCTCGCCCTCGAGCGCGCGGGCACTGGTCACTGCGACGCTCACCGTGACGATCGCGCGCTGCTCGGTCCGGTAATCGCGGAAGGTGAGCCGCTCTTCGACCATCGTGCGTGTGCGCTCCGCCAGCGTCAGCGCATCCTCGGGAGTCGTCTCCGGTAACAACACCGCGATCGTGTCCTCCGCAAAGCGGAACACCCAGTCGTGCTGCCGGAAATAGGCGCGCAGCAGGATGCCCATGCGTTCGAGGATGCGATCGCCGACGCCGTAGCCGTGCGCCTTGTTGATCGCCGCCAGGTTGTCGACGTCGATCAACATCATCGACAGCCAGTGCTCGAAGCGTTCGGCTCGGCAGCATTCCTTGGGCAGCACCGCGTCAAGCACCGGCCGCGTATGCAGCGTGGTCAGCGGGTCTTCGATCGCCGACTGCTGCGGCGAGTACATCATCCGCGTTGTCCAGGCGCCGAGCAGGTCCATCGCGGCGCGGCGCACAACGTTCTGCGCTTGCGGCCACGGTTCAGTGTTCGCGCCGACGCGCTGGTCGAGCGACAACTCGTCGATCGCGGTGCTGAGCGTGATGTGAACGAACGTGAACAGCTGGTCGGGCGAGACCTCGCGTTCGGCGATCAGCGTGCCGAGGTCGCTGATCCCGGGGCTGCGCGCGTCGATGCTGGCGTCGAGAATCGCGTCGGCCAGCAGTCGCGTGACGAGGTTGCCGAGCGCGATGCAATAAGTCGCGTCCAGACGGCGCGAATTCGACGACATCGGGAACGTCGCCACCGTGTCCGCAACGATCACGTCGCGGCGATCGTCGAGGTGGTGCGCGACGTGGCGCCGCAGGTCGATGTCGAGGCCAGGTACCGGTGCCGATGGCATGCGGGGTTCGTCCATGAATGTCGGCCGCTGCCCAGCCTACCTCCAGTCGGCCTACGGGAGTAACCCTCGTCGACCGAAACAGTTAGCGAAGACCGGGGGCAGACGGTTACGGAACTGCACGTAGCTGCCAGGTTTGGCGCCCAGATCGAGTATTGCCCGCCCCGGCGGGCCATACCTATGATGCCTTGGTGACGACACGGTCGTCATTCGGCTGAGGATGTCGACGTTCGATGCGCAAGAAACTTGGTGAGTGCCTGATGCAAGCGGGCCTCATCACCGAGGACGACTTACAAGCGGCTCTTGTCGAGCACAAGCGCACCGGCGAGCGCTTGGGCGCGGTCCTCGTGCGCCTCAACCTCGCCACCGAACGCCAGATCGCCAAGGCGCTCGCCTACCAGCTTGGTTTCCCGTACCTGAACCTCGCGGAGAACCCGCCGGATCCGCAAGTCGTGAGCTTGATCGCAAAGGACGTCGCGCTCAAGCGATCCTGCGTCGCCATCCGCCTCGACAAGAACTTGCTGACCGTCGCGATGGCGGATCCGCTGCTGTTCAGCCTGGTGCAGGATCTCGAGTTCCAGACCGGCTACCGCATCAAGCAGGTCGTCGCCACGCGCGCCGACATTCTCGAATCGATCGCTGCCGGCTATCCCGACAAGGCGCTCATGAAAGCGCCGCCGTCAACCGGCGCGGTTCCGGCGATGCGCCCGTCAGCGCGCGAGGAGCGCGGCGGCAGCGAAGCGCTGATGCGGCGGCCCGACGACGAGGGCCAGGAACCCATTGCCGGCCTCAAGGAGCGCAGCGAGGCGGCGCCGATCATCGACCTGGTCGACCTCGTCGTGAAGAGCGCGATCAAGGCGGGTGCCTCGGATATCCACATCGAGCCGATGGAAAAGGGTGTCCTGATCCGTCATCGCCTCGACGGACTCCTCAAGGAAGTGATGGACCTGCCGAAGTGGGTCCATGAAGGCTTGATTGCCCGCATGAAGATCATGGCGGGCATGGACATTGCGGAAAAGCGTTTGCCGCAGGATGGCCGCATCCGCGTCGCGAGTGAAGAGGGCAAGGACGTCGACTTTCGTGCCTCGACCCTCCGCACGCTGCACGGCGAGAAGATGGTGTTGCGCGTCCTCGATCAGAACCGCGGCGTGCCGCCGATCGAGGAACTGGGCTTTTCCGCCGCCGCGTTCAACGACCTCAAGAGCTTCTTCAAGTTCCAGCACGGGATGATCCTCGTCGTCGGCCCGACCGGCAGCGGCAAGACCACGACGTTGTGCTCGGCGCTGATGTCGATGCAGTCCGAGCGCACCAACATCATCACCATCGAAGACCCGATCGAGTATCAGCTGCCCGGCATCAACCAGACGCAGACCAACGAGAAGATCAAGCTGACGTTTGCGAGCGCGTTGCGTTCCATCCTGCGCCAGGATCCGGACGTCATCCTCGTCGGCGAAATTCGCGACCAGGAGACGGCGCGGATCGCGATGCAGGCGGCGCAGACCGGACACCTCGTCCTGTCGACACTCCACACCGACGACGCGCCGTCGGTGGTGACGCGCTTGAGCGACATCGGCATCGAGTCGTACGTCATCGCGTCCGCCACGATCGGCGTCGTTGCGCAACGGCTCGTGCGGCGATTGTGCCCGCAGTGCCGTCGGCAGTACACGCCGAACTCCGACACGCTGCGCGCGTTGAACATTACCGAGGAAGAAGCCGCGAGCATTCCGTTCTACCGTCCTGTGGGGTGCGACGCCTGCCACCACACCGGTTACAAGGGCCGCATCGGTATCTATGAGGTGATGAAGATCACCGACAAGCTGCGCCGCATGATCGCCCAACGCGCCTCTGAAGACGCCATTCGTGAGGCTGCGCAGAGCGCGGGCATGCTGACGCTCGGCGATGACGCGCTCGCCAAGGTGAAAGCCGGCGTCACAACGGCAGAGGAACTGCTCCGCGTCGTCACCGAAGTGCGCGAGATGCGCAGCGTGTGCCCGGGCTGCAGCGGCCCCGTCGCGCTCGACTTCGTCGCGTGCCCGAATTGCGGGCGACGCCTGAGCGGGGCGTGTCCCGGTTGCGGCCGCAGTCTGCAGCCGGGCTGGACGTTCTGCCCGTACTGCGCCCGGGGTACCGAGGCGCGCGCCGATCGCCGGCTTCGCGAACGGAGGGCCGCCCGCGAGCTTCCCGCAGCGAACGTGTCAAATGTCACCAACGTGACGGAGTTCAAGAAGAACGCGCCCTGAGCAATTGCGTGGCCGCCCGCCTGCGCGGTCGTGCCGAACCGCTTGCCAGAGACCCGCGCGCGCGGGTACGTTTGTCTCTCCCCTCGTGAAAACTCACTACGAACTGCTGGGCCTGGAGCCGACCGCGGAGGCTGATGCGATCAAGAAGGCATTCCGCCGCGAAATCGCGCGTTACCATCCTGACAAAGTCGTCCACCTGGGCGCCGAGTTCCAGGAAATGGCGGCCGTACGCGCCGCCGAGTTGACGGTCGCGTACAAGACGCTGACGGACCCGGCGCTGCGCGAGGAGTACGACGCCAGCATTGGTGCCGGGTTTCCGCCGCCGAACGTGCCGCTGACGCCCCGGCCACAGGAAGCACCGTACGCCGACCCCACGCCGTATCAGCCACCGACTCCGGAGCCGGAGACACCGGTGCCGCCCACCGGGAGCCGCGGCCGCTTCGCCGCCGAGCGGGCCGACCGCGACATTATCCTGAAACGTGCCGTCGCCGGCCGCGTCCGCGGCATTGTCGAAACGTTGTACGGCGCGCTCGAGACGCCCACCGTCCGTGGATTTGATCTGGCGATGGTCCCGCTGGCCAAACCGCGATTCCTCGGAACCGCGCCGCCGCGCGTGCTGGTGAAGATCCTCGATGTGGCCGACGCCGCTGCAGTGACCGAAGCCTTCAATAACGCCTCGCGGTCCCGCCTGCACCTCGGGAAGTCGCCGGTGGTGGTCCTGCTGTTTTCGCGACAGATCGCGCCGCAGCACGAGCTGTCGCGCGCCAATGACGCCAACGCGCGCCAGCGCAAGGCGCCGGACGCCCCCGAGGAAGTTGCGGTGGTGGTCGTCGATATCGCCGACTGGTCGTGCCGGATGCCGCCGAATTGCTCCTTGGCGGTCCATAAACTGACGCAACAAATTTGTGCGTAACCACGTAGACTTTTAGATATGGCCCTGATCGAAACGCGCGACCTTTGGAAGACCTATGTCATGGGTGACGAGGAGATTCACGCCTTGAAAGGCGTGTCGATTTCGATCGAGCGCGGAGAATACGTGGCGATCATGGGGCCGTCCGGCTCGGGCAAATCGACGCTGATGAACCTGATCGGCTGCCTCGATACGCCGTCGAAGGGCACCTATCTGCTCAACGGCAAGGAAGTGAGCCAGATGAACGACAACGAGCTGGCGCGCATCCGCAACGAAGAGATCGGCTTCGTCTTCCAGACGTTCAACTTGCTGCCTCGTGCGACCGCGCTGCACAACGTCGAACTGCCTCTCGTCTATGCGGGTATCGGCAAGACCGAGCGCCTTGCTCAGGCCAAGGCCGCGATCGAGAAGGTCGAGCTCTCGCACCGCATGAATCACAAGCCGAACGAACTGTCCGGCGGTCAGCGGCAGCGCGTGGCGATCGCCCGCGCCCTCGTGAACAATCCGTCGATCCTGCTCGCCGACGAACCCACCGGCAATCTCGACTCGAAGACCGGCGTCGAGATCATGGCCCTGTTCGCGCGGCTGCACCAGGGCGG
>CAZBYY010000241.1:0-5820 GCA_964495855.1 uncultured Acidobacterium sp.
GGTCGCCTCGCCGGCGGGACGGGAGCTCAGCAGGATCTGCGTGTTGGTCACCCGCGAAGTATACGCGCGGGATCGCCGGCCGGCGCGCGGCTTTCATCAAGACGACCGCGAGATGGCGGGTCATAATAGAGCACGAATGAAATCCACGGCAGATGTAGTCATTGCCGGCGGCGGCTGCATGGGATGCAGCGTGGCCTGGCACCTCGCCCAGCGCGGCATCACC
Organism: uncultured Acidobacterium sp.; assembly: GCA_964495855.1. Taxonomy (GTDB): domain Bacteria; phylum Acidobacteriota; class Vicinamibacteria; order Vicinamibacterales; family UBA2999; genus 12-FULL-67-14b. Next base: position 224 of record CAZBYY010000241.1, read on the forward strand.
AACGTCGTCCTGCTCGAACGCGAACCGCAGCTCGGTACCGGATCGACCGGCAAGAATGCCGGCGGCTTCCGTCATCAGTTTTCGAACAGCGCCAACATCGAACTGTCGATCGAATCGATTGCGATGATGGCCAACTTCGAATCGATCGTCGGCACGCCGATCGACTTCCACCAGGACGGATATTTGTTCCTGCTGTCAAGAGCCGCCAACGTCGAACAGTTCAAGAAGAACGTGGCGCTGCAGCAGCAGCACGGCATCGACGTGCGATGGGTGTCGAACGACGAGGCGCGCGAGCTGTCACCCGGGCTTGACCTCACCGGCGTAAAGGGCGCGACTTACTGCGCGGCTGACGGCGTCACCGATCCAAACGGCGTCACGATGGGATTTGCCAAGGGGGCGCAGGCCAAGGGCGTCGAGATCGTGCGCGAGTGTGAGGTGACAGGCGCGAAGCTCGATGGGCATCGCGTCAGCGTCGTGCGCACCTCGAAGGGCGACATCTCGACACGCACGTTCATCAATGCGGCGGGACCGTGGGCGAAGTCGATCGGGCGTTTCCTGGGTGTCGACGTCCCCGTTGAACCGGAGCGCCGCCACATCTTCATCGCCTCTCCGCCCGGAGGCGGATCGTGGGACGAGGCGCAGCATGCCGGCCGCGTGCCGAAATCGAAGATCCTCGTGATCGACTTCGAAACCAGCTTCTATTTCCATCGCGAAGGCGGCGGGCTGCTGTTCGGCATGGGCGACCCTGACGAGAAACCGGGGTTCGACATCACCGTGCGATGGGACTTCCTGCCGAAGGTGATCGAAGTGGCGATGCAGCGGCTGCCGGTCCTGAGCGACGCGGCCGTCTCGCATGCCTGGGCGGGGCTGTACGAGATGACGCCCGATCACAACGCGATCATTGGTCCGTCGAGCGATGTCGACGGCTTCTACACCATTGCGGGCTTCAGCGGTCATGGCTTCCAGCACTCGCCTGCCGCCGGACGCATCCTGGCCGACGTGATTGCCGGCCGCGATCCGAAGTTCGACCTCGCGCCGTTCCAGCTGGATCGCTTCGCCCGGAAGTCGGCTGCTGCGGGCGAAGCGAACGTCGTCTAGCCCTTCGGCGGCTGTTTCGCGTCGGGCGGCTCCTTGACGCCTTCGAGGGGCCGCCACTGCTCCGCCCGGCGGGTCGCCTTGCGCGTCTTCATGTCGAAGCGGTCGCCGGCACCCATGAAATAAAACCGTCCGCTCTTCCCCGCGACGGTCGTGGTGCTGTAGACGAGCGCGTAGCTTTTGCCGATCACATCAAAGCGATCGCCCTCCACGACGATCGCCGTGTCCTCGTCGATCGAGATGCCGAGCAACTCCGGATGCGCGTCGAGCACTTCGAGCATGTCGAACTGGCGGTTGCGGCGCAGCACGTGGATGTCGACCGCGGCGTTCTTCAAGAACCCCATCCCGGCGGTGTGATCGCCGATCATGATCGTGTTGGTCTTGGTATCGCCGCGCACCATGAACGACGACAGGATGGCCGCGCCCGCCGACGAGCCGCCAACGACGCCGCCGCGATTCAGGACGCCTTGAATCTCCTTTTGCGTCAGCGTGTTCGAGTACGCATCGGCCAGCCGCCACTGCCGGCCGCCGCCGAAGAACACGCCGCGCGCGGTCTTGATCGGCTTGACGAAGGCCTCGGAGTCGGCCACCTTCCGGTCCCGCGTGTGCAACACGGTCAGGTTGTTCGCGCCGTTGTCGCGCCACTGCTTGAGGCCCGACCAGTAATTGTCGTAATGCTCATCGTCTTCGCTCGCGGTCGGAATGATCACGATCGGCGCGTCTGGGCCGCCGGCAAGTTCGATAAAGCGCTTCACGATCGCCGGATCCTGCATGGCCCCGCCAACGATCACCAGCGAGCCCTTCTCAGGCCCGTGCTCATTGGCCGCAAACAGCGAAACACCGGAGAGCACAACGATCAGCGCAGCAAGTTTCTTCATAACGTCTCCCGACCAGCATGGCTTCCCGACGAGTGTCGCGACCCGACCAGCGTCATTTCGCGTCGGCACCCTTGAACACGCGCCCACCCTTCATCACAAACTTCACCTGCCTGAGTGCCTTGATGCTGGCGGTGGGATCGCCCTCGACGGCGATCAGATCCGCGAACAAGCCCGGCTTCACCCGGCCGATGCGGTCGCCCTGGCGGAAATACGCGGCATTGCCGGACGTGGCTGCCACGACGGCCGCCAGCGGCGTCATGCCGTAGTCGACCATGATCTCCAGCTCGCGCACGTTGTCCCCATGCGTGAAGACTCCGACGTCGCCGCCGAAGCACATCTTCACGCCCGCCTCGAGCGCCGCCTTGAAGGTCTGCCGCTTGCGGGCAATCCGCGCAGGCTCGGGATCGACGCCCTTCTTCCATCCCGCGTACTGCGCGGTGGCATCACCGGCGGCCACCGTCGGGCATAGCGTCACCTTCTTTTCGACCATCAGCTTCCAGATCTCCGGCGTTCCATCGTCGCCGTGCTCGATCGTGTCCACGCCGCCAAGGATCGCGTTCCGCATGCCCTCCGGCGTCGATGAATGCGCGACGACCGGACGGCCGCTCAAGTTGGCGGCCTCGACGATGCGTTGGATCTCACCGAGGGTGAAGCCCGGACGCGTTTCGCCGTTCGGTCCCCAGCGATAGTCGGCGTAGATCTTGATCAGGTCGACGCCGTGCGCGATCTGATTTCGAGCGACGCGTACCACGCCATCCAGGCCGTCTGCTTCTTCGGCGCCCTGCGCGACGGGATGCTCAGGCGCGAATCCCTTCGGCGCGTATTGACCGGTGACAACCATCGCCGGTCCCGCCACCAGCATGCGCGGCCCTGGAATGATCCCCTGGTTGATCGCGTCGCGCAGGCCGACATCGGCGTACTGCGCGCCCTCGGTGCCAAGGTCCCTCGTCGTCGTAATTCCGGCCATCAACGTGTCTCGCGCATGATTGGTCGCACGCGCGACACGGAGCCCCAGCGGCTCGCGCAGCACCTGGTTCTCCCACAACGTCTCGTTGTACGGATGCAGCAACAGGTGCGAGTGGCCCTCGATCAAGCCGGGCATGAGCGTCAGCCCTTTGAGGACGATGGTGCGCGCGCCCGCAGGCAGGGTGAGCGACGCCAGTGGCCCTGCAGCCTCGATTCGATCCCCGCGCACGACAACGGCCCAACCGGCGTGGTTCTGGTCGCCATCGAAGACACGGTCCGGCTGCAGAACGGTGATCGGCGGCGGAGCGGGCGCCTGCGCGAACAGACCGGCGGTGTGCGTCAACAGCAGGACGGTGATGAAGGCAGCGATTCTCATGTCAGCGAGAGTATAAACTCCCTCGAGTGGATGCCGCCGACGTCTCTCCCGTTCCCGAGTCGAAGCGAACGCAGCCACCGTTCGACCTGTTCCTGATCTTCATCGCCGCCAATATCGTCGCCACCACGCTGCAGACCGGTGCAGTGCTCGGCTCGCGTTTTGGGGGAAGCAACGCGATCCTGATCACGATCGCCGGCGCCGCCTTTGGCGCGCTGCTGGTGGCGCTGCTTGCACCCGTCGGCTCGAGGAGCGGTGTGCCGTCGATGATTGCGGCACGCGCCGCGCTGGGCCACCGCGGAGCTCAGTTCGTGTCGGCGATCCTCTTTCTCACGAACTTCGCGTGGATTGCGATCAACAACCAGATCGCGGCGTCGGCGTGCGCGCAAGTGGCAGGAGGACCAGGGTCGCTGATGCTGTGGTCGGCGGGACTTGGCGTCGCGTCAACCGCCGTCGTCGCCGGCGGGCCTCGCGCGGTTGGATTCGCCGATCGATTCGCCGTGCCGGTGATGGCGATCGCCGGCGCGGTGCTGACCTACGTCTCGCTGACGCTCGTGCCTCCCTCGCCAACCGCCGTGCCGACCGGTTCGGATCTGCTGTGGGGACTCGACGTCGTCATCGGCTACCAGGTGTCGTGGCTGTTGATGTTCGCCGACTACTCGCGCTACACGCGATCCGGCCGAGCGGCCGGTGTGGCGGTGTGGGCGGGGCTCGCGCTGCCGGCGTTCTGGCTGATGCCGCTCGGCCTGATCCTCGCGCAGATCGCGCACAGCGACGATCCCGGAGCGATGCTCGCGGCGCTCGGCCAGGGCTGGTGGACGGCCGCGCTGATCACGCTCGCCTCCGTCACGACGAACTTCGTCAACATCTACATGTCGTCGCTGGCCTGGCGCACGCTGTCGAAGGCGACGACCGGGACGGCGGCGGTGTGGACGATCGGGCTGATCGGCACGGGGCTGGGCTTGATCTCGTCCGTGTGGCTGACCCGTTTTGCGGACCTGATGGTGTGGCTGGGATCGATTCTGGTGCCGGTTGGCGGCGTGTTTCTCGCGCACTTCGTCGCGCTTCGGCGTCGAGTTGACGTGACGATGGTCTACGACGTGCAACGGGTGGGTATGTTCAACCTCGCGGGGATGATCGCCTGGGCTGCCGGATTTGTCGTGTATCGCATGGCGGCGCCGATTGGCGCCACGCTGCCCTCGCTGGCGACGGCTGTCGTCCTTTACTCGCTCTTGGCGCGTGGTACAGTGAAACGACATGAGAACGGTTGATCCACCGAGGCGGCTGATCGTCGCCATGACCGGCGCGAGCGGCACCATTTTCGGCGTGCGGTTGCTGCAGATGCTGCGCGGCAGCGGCATCGAGACGCACCTGGTGATGAGCCGGTGGGCGACACGGACGCTGGTGCACGAGACGACCTACACGCCCGACCAGGTGCAGGCCCTCGCCGACGTCGTGCATCCGCTGACCGATCAAGCGGCGCCGATCTCGAGCGGCTCGTTCATCACCATGGGCATGGTGGTGGTGCCGTGCAGCGCGCGCACCCTCGCCGCAATCGCGCACGGCATCGGCGAGAACCTGATTCACCGCGCTGCCGACGTCATCTTGAAAGAACGCCGCAAGCTGGTCCTCGCCGTGCGTGAATCGCCGTTCAGCGAGATCCATCTCGACAACATGTTGAAGCTGTCGCGGATGGGTGTGGTGATCGCCCCTCCCCTGCCCGCCTTCTACGCGCGTCCGCAGTCGATCGACGAGATGGTCGACTATTCCGTCGTCCGCTTGCTCGATCAGCTCGGCATTCACCTGCAGGCCGATCGGTGGACGGGCGACATGCCGCCGACGCCAGACCGCGGGGTCAAGGTCTAACAGCGCCGATGCGCCGGCGGCGCGAACGATGCGAGAGGGGCGGCGTGCTAGCATCATCCTCATCTCTTGACTTGTGAGGTCGCTCCCATGGTTCATTCGGCCTTCGTCCGCGCCGTTGGCATCGCCGCGCTGACGACCCTGATCGCCAGCTCTGCCCCATCACCCGTCGTCATCGCACAAAGCGACGTCAACCAGCTCGTCCCGCCGGGCGCCTTCAAGGATCTCAAGTGGCGCAGCGTCGGCGCGACGCGCGGCGGGCGCGTCACCGCGTACGCCGGTGTCCGGCAGCAGCCGTACACGTTTTATTTCGGCGGCGTCGGCGGCGGTGTCTGGAAGACGGAAGATGCCGGCATCACGTGCGAGCCGAGCAGCGACGGGCAGATCAACCGCACCGAGTCGATCGGCTCGAGCGACGGCGC
>CAZBYY010000242.1:0-5742 GCA_964495855.1 uncultured Acidobacterium sp.
GAAATCCCCGCGCTCGACTACCCGCGCTGGGGCATCCTGACGGCGCGCCGAGCCTGGCTGACCCGAGACGACGTGCTCAACACGCGGCCGTTGCCGGAATTCCTCGCAGCGCTGCGCAGAAATCGCGGGTAGACCGTATACTTTGTGTCGCATGGACGCGATCGCGGAGATCAAGAAGATCTACTACTCGGCCACGAAAAAGACGATCCAGAAGGATCTATTCCGCGCGATTGATCTACTGAAGACGCTCGAAACCGAAGAGGACCGCGAGAAGGTCGCGGTTTACATGGATGGCCTCGCGCAGATGCGCGCGGAGTTCGCGCAGGCCGTGCGCGGTGGCGTGGATGCCGACGCGCCTACTTCATATTCGCGACCACGCGCTTCCGCGCCGCCACGCGCACCGGCTCGGGCACGTTCCGGTCCGTTGAAATCTTCTTCACGTCGCCCTCGGTAAGCCGCTGCATCAGCGTTAACGTCATCGCCACCGGCGTCTTGGCGTTCTTCACGAGCGCAAGCAGCACGCCGTAGTTCTTCGTCCACGCGCGCGTCATCGCAATCGTGCGCAGGATGTCTTCCGACACGTTCCCCATCTTCGCGAACGATTCGACTTCCGCTTCGTTCACCTTTGGGCAACTCAGCACCGCTGATGCGACCAGCCGGTTGGGATCGCGAATCAGCACGGAGCGATGCTCGCGCGTGCCCTTCATCGCATACTTCATCTTCTCGGGCACCGTCATCGTGGCCAGGCGCTCCTGGAACGTCTTGTGCTTCTCGTCTTCGCTGCCCTCGAGCAGACCCGTCTCGTCGAAATCGTCGAACGCGTCATCGGGATCCGGGGCCGGCGTGTCAGAAGGGTTGATGCCGCGCTTGATGAAGAATTCGCGCAATTCGAGGGGCACATCGGAGCGGGCAATGAAGTCCGCCACGAGATTGGCTGGAAGGCTTGACAGCGTCTCCTCGGCCGTTTGCTTGACCTCCGGGTCGTGATCGGCGGACAGCAGCATCAAGATGGCGAGTTGTTCGAGGGGTCGTGGAGCGATCGCCCCTTGCGCGGCCAGAATCCGGACGTCTCGCGCAACTTCACCGCGCCGGAAGAAATCCAGCAGCGGCGTGCTCAAGCCGGCGGCCATCAGTAGCGGGCCAGAAAATCCTGGTAGTCGTCGCGGCCGATCCGCGCGGAGAGCACCTCGCCCGGTTCGCCCAGCAGGCGCCCGGCCTGGCCGTTGATGCTGAACTGCACGGCCGACGCATTGTCGCCGAGCAGTAGGAGTTCCTCGCCGAGCTCGATCGGCACGGTCTCGCCCTGCTCCATCGTGCGCCCGATGATTTCGTTGCCGTCGGCGACGACGCGCAACTGGCAGCGCGATGAAATGGTCAACGTCACGACGACCGGCACGGGACGCGCCGGTTGCAGCGGCGTCGATGTGTCGACGAAGCCACCAACGGGCACGACCTCCGATCGAGCGGGGGCGACGCCCTGCACGGCCGCCGTCCGCGTCGTCGATTCACCGGTGCTCTGACGTTGGAGCGGCATCGTGAAGTACACCACTCCGGCCAGGATCGGCAGTGCCGCGCTTAGCACTGGAACCAGCCGCCGGAACGATGACGGCTTCGACTCCATCACGATTGCGGGTGCCAGCGCGGGCAACGCGTCGGGATGCACCGTGGTGAACTCGTTCAAAAGTTGTTCGGGGTTGAGGCCCACTTCGCGCGCCACCGCGCGAATGATCGACCGGCGATAGATGCCGTCGGGCAAGTCGGCGAGGCAATTGGATTCGAGCGATTCGATCGCGCGGACGGAGAGCTTGGTAGCCTCCGCTACTTGACGATGCGACAGCCCTTTCGCCTCGCGGGCCTGTCGCAACCGCGCAGCCGGATCGAGCAAGCGATGATCAGCCACTGCTTCGACAATCGAACGTTGGTTGTTTGACAGAACTGCCTATTTTTCAAGGGGCAGTGGCGATCATCATAGGTGGGCGGGACGTGCTGTTTCAAGCGCGAATCGCAGCGCTGTGACACGTTTTTGCACACCGAGCTTGACGTCTTCGCCCGCGTCCGGGATGAACGCGCCGACCGCCGCCAGCCCCGCTGCGCAACTAGCAGCCACTAACGGAATCGAACGCAAATCCAAACCGCCGATTCCGAGCACCGGTTGCGCGGCCGCATTCACGATCGCCTTGAGCCCCATCTCATCTAATGTGTCGACGCCGGGCTTCGAACCTGTAGGGCGAACGGTTCCGGCGATGAGGAAATCAGCGTCTTTCCGTGCAACGGCCGTGGCCACACTATGCACAGAACAGCCAATCAGGAATCCCGGCGGCGCGATTCGCCTGACGTCTGCCGCGCGCATCGACCGTTCTTTCAACTGCACGCCATGAGCGCCCACCGCCAATGCGACGTCCACGCGGTCGTTGACCACGATGCGAGCGGCGGTGCCGCGGATTCGACTGAGCGCCGCGCGTGCAAGGCCAGCGAGGTCGCGAGCGCCGAGATCGTTTTCGCGGATCTGGATGAGATCGACCCCGCCGAGGGCTGCTCCTTCTACTTGATCCAGCAGCGCGTCCAGGGTGGCAAACCGCCGCCGGTCGGTGACCAGGCACAGGCGCATCGCGTCTCAGGGGCCTCGATCGGGATCGGGCGCTTCGGGGGCCTTCGGTCCGAACAAGTCGGAGAGCTCGCCTAAGGCGGCAAAGAGATTGAGGAGCCCCAGTCCCGACAGCGCGCCACGCGCATAGTTGCTGGTCAGGACGCGGCCGAGCGTCGACGATGCCTCGATGAAGTAGTTGCGGTCCCAGAACGCGGACCACGGAATCAGCATCAGCAGCAGGCCGCTTTCAAGCAGCAGCGCGACAAAGAGAAGCCGCCTGAACAGGGATCAGCCTCGCGCCTGCACCTTCGAGAGGCGCTCGATCTGGCCGGCCACGTCGCGGTAGCCACCCGATTCGGATTCGAGTTCGACGAAGACCGCGAGCGCCCGCGCCTGCTCGCCCACTGATTCGAGCGTCGTCGCAAGATCGTAGAGCAACGCGCGACCAGCGTCCGGCGTCGGCGCGGGGGCTTCCGCCGCCCGCTCCAGCCACTCGATCGCGCGCGTGGTGTCGTTCCGTTCGAGGTAGAGGCGTCCCAGCATCGACGCGGCATCAAACCGCTGCCGCGGCGACCGTGCCGCCGCCTGCAAAGCCGTAATCGCGTCGTCTGCCATGCCCATTTCGTGATACGTCAAGGCGAGGCGGTATTGTTCCGCCGCCGCCTCTTCTGCCGACGCGCGGTTGGTCTCGTCGCGCATGCCCCGGAACACCTGGTCGAGCGATCGCGGCGGAGGCGGGGCGAGCGGAACGAAGTCCTCAGCCGGCGTCGCCGACTCCGTCTCGTTCAGCATCTCGGTGAGATCGATCTCGATCGTGCCGGACTCCGTGAGTGGCGGCTTCGCCTTCTTCACCTCTGGAACCGGGGGCGGCTCTGGAACCGAATCAAAGGACACGCCCTCGTTGAGGTCCATCTTCTCCATCGCCAGGAACGGGCTGTCGCCAGAGAGCCGTTCGGCGATGATGCCGTCTGGATCGGTTTCGCCGAGCATCACGAGGGCGCGGCGGAACCGCTCGATGTTCACCTTGTTCCATGGCTCGCGGGCCACGAGGTCTTCGCTGATGATGCGAGCCTCCATGGCGCGACCGGCATCGAGGTAGGCGTCTGCCAGGGCGGCCTGCGCCTCGTACATCGTGCCCTCGAGGCCCCCGTCGACGCAGATCTCAACGAGCCGCATCAGCGCGACGAGGTGCGAACGCACGCGGGCCGTGAACTCACCGAGCGCGACAGCCGCTGACGCAAAGTCCCCTTCGGCAAGGGCTGCATCGGCAATCGCGTCGATCGGTTGATAGCCCGCATCCGGGTTGGATTCGGCCAGCCGGCATCCGAGCACGACCGCCGGTTGGGTCTGGTCGCGATCCAATGCGAGCGCCTGCGCAACGGCCTGCTTTCCTTCGGCCAGCCGGCCGCTCCGCAACTCCATTTCAGCGAGCGTCAGCCACAACGACGGATTACTGCCCGCCGTCTCCGCCGAAAGATAGCTGCGCGCCCGATCGAGCTCGCCGCGCGACACGTAGGCCACCGCAAGATTCGCACGCACGTCGAGGTCGGCCGGATCGGCATCCGCAATCTGCGACAGCACCTCCAGCGCCAATTCGGGCTTGCCGGCCTGGTCGAGGGCGGCGGCCACCTGCTTCAGTTCGTCTTTGGTGCTGGCGACCTTGCGCGCTTGATCGATGCTGCCGCCGCTGATATACGCGGTGAACAACCGCTCGCGAATCGAGTCGTCCGACGAATCGAGGTCGTACGCGAGCTGCAGGGGCACGAGCGCCTCAGTGTGCTTGTCCTGCTTCTCGAGCCTCGAGGCGACGTCGCGGAACTCACGCAACGCGGTCGCGGTATCGCCCATCTCGGCGGCAAGCTGCCCTGCCCGCAATCGCGCGTCGAGATCCTCGGGGTCAAGCGTGCCGAGCCGGATGGCGACTTCGGCGGCGCCCTTGCGATCGCCTCGCGCCTTGCGCCGTTCAGCGACCTGGAGGAAATACGATTTGGCATCCGCGAGCAGCCCTTGCCGCGCGGCGAGGTCGCCCGACTGCAGCAGGGCGTATTCGTCGTCGCCTTTGAGCTTGAGGATTTTCTTGTAGAGCGCCGCCGCCTTCGGGAAGAACCCTTCGTCTTTCAGGTGGTCGGCAATGCGCGTGAACTGCTCGAGGCCCTTGTCGATCTGCTTGGCGCGCACGTAGAGGTCGCCGAGCGTGTTCGCGCTGTTCCAGTCGCGCGGCTGCGACTCGACGATCTTCAAGTACTCGGCGATGGCGGCGTCCACCTTTCCGAGTTTCAATGCCTTTTCAGCCGCCTTGAGCGCGGCTTCACGATCGAACGGCGACACGATGAGGGCTCTCAGTCAATGGTATCAAACAGGGTTGCCGGCCTGAACGACCGCCGATGGTGCGCCGAGTAGCCAAACCGTGCAACCGCCGAGAGGTGATCGGCGGTGGCGTATCCCTTATGTCGGTCGAAGCCATAGCGCGGGTCAGCGTCGTGCAGCGCCTGCATGAATCGGTCCCGCGTGACTTTCGCGACGATCGATGCCGCCGCAATGGCAGAGGCGCGTCGATCGCCCTTGATGACGCCCCGCTGCGCCATCGGCAATGACGGAATTCGAAAGGCATCTACCAAAACTGCATCCGGCAACGGCGCCAATGACAGGACTGCGCGCCGCATGGCCTGGAGCGTCGCCTGGTGGATGTTGATGCGATCGATCTCCTCGATCTCCACCGACACGACCGCCCAGGACACGGCCTTGCGGCAGATTTCGTCGCAGAGGCGCTCGCGCTGGGCGAGCGTACAAGTCTTGGAATCGGCGAGGCCGTCGATGCGGCGATCGGGATGGAGGATCACGGCGCCGGCCATCACTGGCCCGGCAAGGCAGCCGCGGCCGACTTCGTCAACGCCCGCAACCGCTACGAAGCCGTAGCGGTGCAGGCTGTTTTCGATGTTGCGTCGTGCAGAAACCTTCGGCACTTAGGCACCTGCTGGCACCCGAGGCACCTTAGTTCGTCTTCTTGACTTCCTTCATGCGGGCGGCCTTGCCCTTCAGGTCGCGCAGGAAGTAGAGCTTGGCGCGGCGCACCTTGGCTGAGCGCACGACCTCGACCTTCGAGATCGTCGGCGAGTGCAACGGGAAGATGCGCTCGACGCCCTGGCTGAACGACA
>CAZBYY010000243.1:0-5706 GCA_964495855.1 uncultured Acidobacterium sp.
CCCGGCATTCGACCGTCGCGCCCGCATCCAGCAGCACCGCCGACCCAGAGAGCGTCGGGATCGTCGGCGCCAGCGCCGGTCGGTCCACGCCGGCCAGCATCCCGAACACCGCATGCGCCGCCACGACGCTCGCCCCGGTGTGACCGGCGCTGAACATCGCTACGGCCTCGCCCGCGGCCACCCGCTCTGCGGCCACGCGAATCGAGGCGCGCGGCTTGCGTCGCAGTGCCATGGCCGGCGATTCCGACATCTCGATCACGTCCGGCGCGTCGATGACGCGCAGGTCGAGGGCGCCGGCATCAGGATGGCGCGCGAGCTCCGCGTGGATCGCCGAGAGATTGCCGATCAGGTCGATGCCGATGCCCTGGTTCCGGGCAGCAGCCACGGCGCCGTCGACGGGATGGGAGGGTGCAAAGTCGCCGCCCATCGCGTCCACTGCAATTCGCATTGACGTCGGAGGTCTCGAGCACGGGCCGGCCGCACGGCGGCGCGGCCGTCAGGTCGCGTTACTCTTCGTCGACCGGACGAACCTGGCGCGCGCGATAGTAGCCGCAGTACGCGCACACGCGGTGGGCCGCCTTCGGCTCGCCGCACTGCGGGCAGGCGCCCGGCGTGGTCTTCTGAAGGGCGTCGTGCGTGCGGCGCTTGCGGCCGCGGGTTTTCGAATGTCTACGTTTAGGATTCGGCATCGTCGTTTCGCTTCAGTAACGTCTTCAAACCAGCCAGCCGCGGATCGTCCCAGTGCGGATTGCAGTCACACGGGGCAACGTTGCGGTTGGTTCCGCATTGCGGGCAGATTCCCTGGCAGTCCTCGGCGTGCAACGGCTTCATCGGCAGCGCCAGGTAGAACTGTTCCCGCAGCAGCTCGTTCAGGTCGATCACCTCGTCGCGATAGAACGTGACCGCGACATCGTCATCTTCGACCTCGGTCTCCTCGTCCTCATCCGCTTCGGGCTCCGCCGCGCCTTGCGGCAGGTAGCGCAAATCGAATTCGCGATCGACCGGCAACATAAACGGCTCGAGGCAGCGGCTGCACTGCAGCTCGAGCTCGGTCTTGACCGTACCGACCAGGCGGAAACGATCGTGATCCTTGTGGATCGTCATCCGCAGGTCGACCGGGACCGCCACGCGATAGTCCTCATCCCCGGTTGCAATGTCAGCCGGTTGAAAGACCTTCGCGAAGTCGGTCTCCGGCTGCCGGATATGGGATAACTCTAAACGCATGACGCACTTGGCGCGATTTTCTGCGCCAGACCAGACTTTTCAGTATAGCACGTAGAGACGCCTCCCCCGGGGCTGGATCGACGGGAGACACGCCGGCTCGCCGGCGGCGGCCCACTACTTAGCCAATACCTATAGTTGAGCGCCAAACTATCTATTTTTCGCGCGGCGAAGACGTCGATAGGCTCACCTCATTGACGGGACACACAGTGCCCGGGGAGGTCAACTTGGTGCATTTGAATGAGGGTCATGCCGGATCACCGCTCGAGATCGCAGTCCGCACGACCGGCCTGCTGGATGCGTCGCTGTTGCCACGAGTCGAAAAGCGCGTGCGAGCGGCGCTGCAACGCTACGCGGCCCACATCCGCGCGGTGCGGGTACACCTGAAGGACATCAACGGCCCCCGCGGCGGCGTGGACAAGGAATGCACGATCGCCGTCCGCCTGGCCGTGCCCCCGCGCCTGCTCGTGATCGAGGACGTTGACTCGAATGCGGCCGCCGCCGCCGACCGGGCAGCCGACCGGGCCGCGTGCTCCGTCGTGCGGGCCGTCCAGGCGCGCCAGCATTGGCGCCTCCAGCCGCAAGGCTGAGGCCCAACCCGGCTGCGGCGCTCGCATTGAGCGCTGCGGCCGGCCGACCGGGGCCGTATAATCTTCCGCGAACATGGAGGCGCGGATGATCCGTCGTGTTGTAGCCGGGCTGCTGACTGCGTGGGCGCTTTTCTCGATCGGCGAATCATACCCATCGAGTGCCGCCGGAACGTCCTGCGCCAACCTGGCGTCGCTGACCATCCCGAACGTCACCATTAACGCCGCGACCATGATGGCCGCCGGCAGTTTCACGCCCCCAGGCGCGCAGGCGACCGGGGCTGCGCCGCTGCCGGCGTTCTGCCGCGTCGAGGCCACGGCGCGGCCGACCAGCGATTCTGAAATCAAGTTTGAAGTCTGGATCCCACCCGCGGAGACGTGGAATGGCAAGTTCCAGGGAGTCGGCAACGGCGGCTATCAGGGGTCGATCTCTTACCCGGCGATGGCTACCGCCCTTCGCCGCGGTTATGCGACGGCGAGCACGGACACGGGGCACACCGGCGATGACGTGGTGTTCGGGCAGGGCCATCCCGAGAAAGTCATCGATTACGGCTGGCGCGCGATCCACGTGATGACCGACACCGCGAAACTGATCGTGCGCAACGCGCAGGGCAAGTTCGCGGACAAGTCGTACTTCGTCGGCTGCTCGGCGGGCGGGCACCAGGCGATGTCGGAAGCGCAACGCTTCCCCGGCGACTACGACGGCATCATCGCCGGCGCCCCGGCGAACAATCGCATCCGCCAGACCTTCGGGTTCATGTGGTCGTGGACCGCGACGCACAACGCGGATGGATCGCCGATCCTCACCGCGGCGAAGCTGGCGCTCGTCACGAAGGCCGCCGTCGCGGCGTGCGATGCGGCAGACACGCTGAAGGACGGCCTCATCGAGGATCCGCGGAAATGCGGGTTCGATCCGTCGATTCTCGTGTGCAAGCCTGGCGCGGATGAATCGAGCTGCCTCACGCAGCAGCAGGTAGACGCGGTCAAGAAGGTCTACGACGGCGCAAAGAGCCCGAAGACCGGCGAGCAGATCTTCACCGGCTGGCCGCGCGGGAGCGAGAACTTCGGCGACGCGGCGATCCAGGGCTGGCGTCAGTACATCACCGACATGAAGGAACCCTCGCGCGTTGGTGTGTTCAAGTACTGGCTCTTCCACGATCCGAACTGGGACGTCCGGTCACTCGACTACGACCGTGACCTCGCGTACGCCGACGAGCGGCTGCCCTACATGCACGCGGCCAGCAAGGATCTGAGCGGCTTCAAGAAGGCCGGCGGCAAGCTCATCTCCTACGCCGGCTGGATGGATCCCGTCGTGCCGCCGCAGGACACCGCCGCCTATTACGAAGGCGTGGCCAGGATCATGGGCGGCTACGAGCGCACGCGCGATTTCTATCGCTTGTTCGTCGCACCTGGCATGGGGCACTGCTCCGGCGGCCCCGGGCCGAACACGTTCGATGCGTTGACCGCGCTCGAGAACTGGGTCGAGAAAGGCGTCGCGCCCGACAAGATCATCGCCACCCACAGCACGGCGGGAAAAGTGGATCGCTCCCGGCCGCTTTGTCCCTACCCGGCCGTCGCTCGCTACACCGGCAAAGGCAGCATCGATGATGCGGCAAGCTTCTCTTGCGTCGTGCCCGAGTCGGCGGCGAAGAAAACGTCGCGATAGGCGCAACATGCGATCTTCACGTCGAAAATCCCAGATCGATCACGAGATCACAAGAGAACAGCATCAAGTATCTGTCGCGCCTGCGCCACCTCATCGTCGCTGACGAGGTGCCCCATCCCCGGGTAGATCTTCGTCGTCACCGACGCGCCCATGCGCGTGCAGACATCGGCGCTCTCACGCACACGCTCTGCGGGCACGTGCGCGTCGACGTCGCTGCAGCCGAAGAACATCGGCGTTCCGTCGAAGCTCCCCGGACGATTCCATTCCGTTCCCGGTGGCCCAATAGCGCCGCCGCTGAAGGCGATCAGCCCTCCGAATCGTGACGCGTAGCGGATCATGAACTCGGTGGCAAGGCATGCGCCCTGAGAGAAGCCAAGCAGCACGATCCGGCGCCGGGCGATCCCGCTGGCTTCGATCCCCTCAACCGTCGCGCGGAGTTGTGCGAGCGCGTTCGACAGTGCCGGCTCGTTCTGCTCGATCGGCGCGAGGAAGCTAAACGGATACCACGTGCGATTCGGCGCGGCCGGCGCCACATAGTCGAACTGCGGGCGCGCGAGTCGCGGCACCAGATCGAGAATGTTGTCGGGCCCGGCGTTGCGGCCGTGCACCATCACGACAACGGGCTTCTGTCCACTCACGGCCGCGGTCATCAGCGATAGCTCACGCGAGCGAGGTTGCGCTCGATCGACGGTCGATTCGGCTCTTCCCAAGGCGGCAGCTTCAGCGCCTGCCCGAGCATGCCGATGGGCTCGTCAACCGCGAATCCCGGCTTCATCGTCGCCACTTCGTACAGCACGCCGCCCGGCTCGCGGAAATAGATCGAGGTGAAATAGCACCGATCGCGCACATCAGTGACGCCGACACCGAGGTGCAACAACTCGTCGCGCAACGCGAGCTGCTCCTCTGGCGATCCGATCGCCATCGCCACGTGATGCACGGTGCCGAGCCCGTTGACCGCTGTCTTCGCGTTGTTGTCTTCGACGATGTCGATGATGTGACCCGCGCCGGTGCCGCCGGCAGCGACACGCGTGCGATTGTCGTGTTTCTGGGTCACGCGGTAACCAAGCACCGACGTGATGAACTCCACTGATGGCACACTGTCGCGGACGAGCGTTTGCACGCTGTGAATGCCGCGAATCGCCGCGTCGCCGGAAACGTCGCGCGTCCATGGCAGCCTCGCATCCGTGTCGTTCGCGATCAACTCGAAGCGCAGCCCGCTCGGATCGTTGAAGCCGATCGCCGGCTCGCCGAAGTAGGCCTCAACGTCATTGAAGGCGACACCGGCTTGCGCCAGACGGTCGCGCCAGAACTCGAGCGATCCGACCGGCACTGAAAACGCGGTCGTGACGACCTGGCCAGCGCCCTTCGCCCCGACCCGGACGCCGTACCCCTTGTACGGGAACGTCGTCCAGATCGTGCCCGGCTGGCCGACCTCGTTGCCGTAATAGAAGTGGTAGACGTTGTGGTTGTCGAAGTTGACGGTCTTCTTGACGAGCCTCAACCCGAGCAGGTCGATACAGAAGTCCAGGTCCGCCTGGGCGTCGTCAACGGTCGCGGTTACGTGATGGAGGCCAAGGATCTTGGGGACCATCCCCCGATGTTACATCTCCATCCACGGCTTCGGGATATACAGCCGCTCGAACAGCCGGACCGCGTAGCGATCCGTCATGCCGGCGATGAAATCCTGGCACGCAGCGTCGAGCCCTTCCTGCTCCACGGTGCGCAGGTCGAGGAATTCCTCCGGACGCTGCCGCACCTTCTCCCACAGCCCGCCGAGAATGCCGGTGGCCTTGCCGAACTCCGCGGTCGCGATCTCGTTTTCGTAAACGGCCTCGAACAAATAGCTACGAAGGGCGATGAGCGCGTTGAGCACAGGATCGCTCATTCGGATTTCGCTCAGTCCGCCATCAAGCGATTGGTGCACCACGTCGGTCACCAGCCTGCCGATGCGCTCTGACGACGAGTGCCCGAGCAATGAGACCGCATCACGGGGAAGATCCGCCTCACGAATGATCCCCGCCCGCACCGCATCGTCGATGTCGTGATTCACGTAGGCGACGATGTCGGCAACGCGCGCGACCTGCCCTTCGATCGTGCTCGCGCGATGTTCCGGCGGGGCGCCGACCGGCATCCCGTGCTTGCCCTTCGAGTGGCGCGCGATACCGTCGCGCACCTCCCACGTGAGGTTGAGGCCCTGGCGATCGTTCTCCAGCACATCGACGATGCGCAGGC
>CAZBYY010000244.1:0-5701 GCA_964495855.1 uncultured Acidobacterium sp.
TGTGCCTCGTAGTAGGCGTCGATGGTGCCGATGTCTCGCCAGTACTTCGCGGCCTGCTTGTTCTCGTCGTAAATCGGGTAGGCGTAGGGGCGGCCGCGGCCGATGAGCGCGGGGATGATGTCCTTGCCGAAGTCGTGATGGCTATTCGGCTTCGCGGCATCCTCCTCGAGGGCCTTGATCAACACGTCGCTGTCGAAGACGTAAATGCCCATCGACGCCAGCGCCATGTCGGGTTGCCCGGGCATCGACGGCGGATTCTGCGGCTTCTCGAGAAAGCCCGTCACCTTGTCGCGCTCGTCCACCGCGACGACACCGAAGCGCTTGCCCTCGTCGATCGGCACTTCGATCGCCGCCAGCGTCACCTCCGCCGCCATGTCCTGGTGGAACCGCAGCATCTTCTGGTAGTCCATCTTGTACACGTGATCGCCCGCCAGCACGATGACGTAGCGCGGGTTTTCACGGATGACGGAGTAGAGATTCTGGTAGACCGCGTCGGCCGTGCCTTGATACCAGTGCTCACCGACACGCTTTTGCGGCGGAAGGATCTCGACAAACTCTCCGAGTTCTTCCGAAACGACCGTCCAGCCCTGCCGGATGTGGCGGTTGAGCGAGAGCGATTTGTACTGCGTCGCGATGAAAATGTGCCTGAGGCCTGAGTTGATGCAATTGCTGAGGACGAAGTCGATGATCCGGTAAGGGCCGCCAAAGTAGACCGCCGGTTTGGCGCGCTCGCGCGTGAGCGGCGCGAGGCGTTCGCCCGCACCTCCAGCCAGCACGATCACCAGGACGTCGGGGCCAATCATCTGCTCAGGCCAAACATATCACCGGATGTAAAGCTTTTTTCTGGCTAAGCCACTACCGTTGCAACAATTTAGAGTGTTTGACTTGGCCTCGCGCTGGCCCCTATGATCGTTTGGATCTAGCCGGCGGCTGGTAGGCCGAAGGCGTGCAGGCAACGCAAGTTTAAGGGGAGTTGATGATGGCAATTCGGCGTGCGATGGCCGCGGTAGTCGCGCTGGTGTTTACGGCAACCTTTGCGGTTGCCCAGCAGGCTCCGAAACCGGACAACAAGAAGCGCAGCAAGGCGGAACAGCAGGAAATCGAAACGCTCGTCAAGACCGTCGATGGTGTGATGGCCGGCCAGCCCGCGCCCTCGGACGTGACCATGACGATCGAGCCGTTCTTCATGAAGTCGCAGGAACAGCGCACGTTCGTGCCGTTCGTGCTGACCATCACCAATGCCCCGAAGACCGATGCGGCGATGTATGTCCGCGTCGTGGATCCGTCGAAAGCCCCGGATCCGAAGGCCAAGAAAGTCGAGTATCCGTGGGACGACATTCACTTCGTTCCGGCCGCACAGCTGGCGGGTGAGAGCGTGCATTTGAATCGCGTCTTCATGGCCACTGCGGGCACCTACGACGTCTATGTGGCGATGAAAGAGCGCACGCCCGAAAAGGCACCGAAGGACTTCAAGCCGAAGATGGGCGTGCTCAAACAGCAGGTCACCGTTCCCGACTTCTACAACGGTGAGCTCGCCACCAGCACGATGCTCGTGGCCGACAAGGTCAACATGCTGAGCGCGCCGATCGGCCCCGAAGAGGCGCGCGAGCGCCCGTTCGTGTTCGGCATGCAGGAATTGCTGCCGGCCACCGACATGGAGTTCAAGAAGAGCGAAGAGCTGTCGATCTTCTTCCAGGTCTACAACGCGGGCCTGACCCCGGGCGGCAAGCCCGACCTGGTGCTCGAGTACGAGTTCCACAAGGTTGAGGGTGCGGGCGAGAAGTTCTTCAACAAGACCAACCCGCAGCTCGCCAACGCGCAGAACCTGCCGCCCCAGTTCGACCCGGCCAAGTTCCCGGTTCCTGGCGGTGTCACCGTTCCGCTCGCCTCCTTCACAGAGGGTCAGTACCGCCTGAACATCAAGATCACCGACAAGGCGGCCAACAAGACCCTTTCGAAGGACATCAAGTTCACGGTGAAAGGCTGACCTTTCGCCACATCCGTGACGGCCTGCCGGGCTGATAGCCCACAGGCCTGAAAAGGCGTAGACTGGTTCGACCCGCCCGCCCCTTTTGGGGGCGGGCGGCGTCTAAACGATCTGGAATGGGCACCCCCAGTCGCCTGCTGACGCCGGTTCTCGCGGTATGCCTTCTGGCATCGCAGTCGACCTCTGCCGCGGCGCAGTCTGCTGGTCCGGCATCCTCCGACCACCTCAAGATCGAACCCGTAACCAGGATCGTGGCAACTGAAACCGGCTTCATCGCCGGCAAAGTGACCGACGAAAGCGGCCACCCGGTTGATGGTGCCGTCGTCTCCGCACTCGGAGGCACCACCGCGTTCGCAGTGTCCGACAAGACCGGCGCATTCACGCTGAAACAATTGCCGCCGGGTCCGTACCTGGTGCGCGTGCACATGAACGGCTTCATCGCCGCGCGGAGCACGATGGTCAACGTGCGGCCCGCGACGCGCAGCGATTCGTCGTTCACCTTGCGGCGCGAGGGCGCAGACGGCGCGCCGCGTGTCGCAGAAGCCGGCGTGGGCCCCTCCGCGGACGCGTCGCCCGTGGCCGCGACCAAGAATGGGGAGCGCGACGAAAGCGAACTCGGCTGGCGCCTGCGGCACTTGAAGCGCGGCGTGCTTCGCGAGACGGACGTGGCCGCGGCCATGCCTCGCGGATCGAACGACTGGTTCCTGCCCGATTCCTTCGAATTCATCGGCCGCGCCTTCGGCACGTCGGCGCGTGCCGCGAAGTCGCTGTTCAGTGACTTGTCACTCGGCGGACAAGTAAACCTGCTCACGACCGGCGCGTTCGATACGCCGATGCAGCTGCTGCAGCTCGATCGCACGAACGGTGTCGCGTTCTTCTCCGTTGGCGCGCCGGTCGGCTCGCACGGCGAGTGGACGGTCCGCGGAGCGATGAACCAGACGGATCTCAGCTCGTGGATCATGTCGGGGAACTACTCGGTGAAAGCGGACGTGCCGCATCGCTACCGCTTCGGCATGTCGTACAGCCTGCAGCGTTACGAAGGCGGGAACACCGCGGCGCTCGAGGCGGTCACCGACACGGCCCGCAATGTCGGTTCGCTCTACGCGTTCGATGAATGGCAGATCTCGCCTCTGTTTACCGTGGAATACGGCGCCAGCTACGCGCATTACGATTACCTCGATCGCCCGTCGCTCTTCAGTCCGCGCATGAGTGCCACGTTTTCACCGACGCCGGAATGGAAGATTCGCGGCACGGCGTCGAGGGACGTCAGCGCACCGGGCGCGCAGGAATTCCTGCCGCCGGTGAGCGCCGAGTACTTGCCGCCGCAGCGCACTTTCTCGCCGCTGTCGAAGGACGGCTGGCAGACCCAGCGCTTCCAGAATTACGAAGTGGGCATCGAGCGCGTCTTGAACGGCGCCACCATCGCCGTGCGGGCGTTCGATCAGCGCATCGGCGATCAGGCCGTGACCGTGTTCGGTCTGCGCCGCAGCGACAGCGCGCCATCGGCGCTCGGACACTACTACGTCGGCTCGGCCGGCGACGCCGTGGTTCGCGGCGTCGGTGTGACCTTCACGCATGCACTTACGCAACACGTGCGCGGCTCCGTCGATTATTCATCCGCGGTCGCCAACTGGATCGATCGGCCGACGCTGGTCGAATATGCCGTCCTCACGCGGTGGGTTCCCTCGGTCGTTCGCGATACCGAGCGCATTCACGACGTGACATCGTCGCTCGAAGCGGAGATTCCCGCCTCGGCCACTCGCATCGTCGTGTTGTACAAGGTGAACAACGCGTTTGCAGGGTCCACTGGACAGGAATTAGTGCCGGCGCTCGCCTCGCGATTCGATCTTCGCGTCACGCAGGCGCTGCCGTTCATGAGCTTCGGCACATCCCAGTGGGAGATGCTGGTTGGCGTCCGCAACCTCTTCCGCGAATCCGTCTCGAACACGTCCGCCTACGATGAGTTGCTCGTCGTGCGTCCGCCGAAACGCGTCCTGGGCGGACTGACCGTTCGTTTCTAGTCCAGCCTTCGGTTTCGTGTTACAAGAAATTGGATCGCTTTAACCGCGATTTGGATTCTAGCCCAGCTGGCTGTTGGTGCTGAATAGTAAGTCGCTGTAATCAAAGGACTTAACATCGCTGTAGTAGTTGAGGTCACGGTATAGCGTTTGCTGGTAAGACCCCGGACCGATCGACGTGCTCGGCGATCTTGAATCTCAGACCTTGATGCCCCCTCCCGCTCGGGATACCTGGTGGCGCGAATGGCGGCAGACGGCCCTGCCCGTTGCGGTGACGCTCGCCCTCCTGGCGCTCGGTCTGGCGAACGTCGTCTCACGTGCGACTTCGACGGATGTCGAGGACGGCGTCTTGTGGGTCGAACGCGCGGTCGGCGTTGTTGCGGCAGAGGTGGCCGCGCCCTCAGCGGGCAGCCGCGCCGGCGTGCGGCCGGGCGACATCCTGATCGCGATCGACAATCACCCGGTTGAGAGCCGCGACGATGTGTTCGCGATTCAGCACGAAGGGCACGCCGGCTCGACCCACAACTACACGCTGCTGCGGCTCGGTTCGCGCGAGATGGCCAACATTTCGCTCACCCCGATGCCGGGCGGTGCGGGGCTGTTCTACTACGTGCTCGCCGCCGTGGGCATTTTCACATTGCTCGTCGGTGCTGCCGTGCGTGCGCGGCGTCCCACCGATCAGGCGACGCTGCATTTTTTCTGGCTGTCCGTTGCGTTCTTCGGACTCTTCACCTTCTCGTTCAGCGGTCGCCTCGATCGCGTCGACTGGATCTTTTACTGGGGAGACGTGATTGCGGTCGTCGTGTTGCCGCCACTGTTCCTGCACTTCACGTTGGTGTTCCCGGAACGCCCCCATATTCCTGGCTACTCGGCGCTGCTCGCGCGCTGGTTACCCGCGGTGTACTTGCCGGGCGCCGTCCTCGGCTCCACGCGAGCGCTGGCAGTGCTGCGCTCCGGTCTCGATCCCGAATACTTCGTGCGCGTGATCGCGCTGCTCGATCGCCTCGAGTACATCTACCTGGCGGTGTTCTTGACGGCAGGACTTGCCATCCTGCTGCGCGCGTTGGCGCGGGCCCGCTCCGTCACCGTGCGCCGCCAGCTGCGTTGGATCGTGTGGGGCACGGCGCTTGGCGCGCTGCCATTCGCGCTGGGCTACGCCATTCCGTTCGCGTTTGGCGTCGATCCGTCCATCTCGATGGGACTGTCGGCGATTTCCCTGGGCTTCATCCCGCTGGCGTTCGCATCGGCCATCATTCGCTACCGGCTCATGGACGTCGAGATCATCCTGAAGCGCCTGCTGATCTACACGTCCGCCGTCGCCGCAATCGTGGCGATCTACGTGTTGATTCTGCGTGCGTCAGGCGGATACATCTCCGACAGCGAAGCCGATCACCGCTGGATCATCGCGTTTCTGGCGACCGTTGTGGTCGTGCTGCTGGCCAAGCCGGTCAAGGATGGGTTGCAGGGCGCGATCGATCGTGCGTTCTACCGCGACCGCTACGACTACCGGCGGGCACTGGTCGGCTTCGCGCGCGAGTTGAATAGCGATCTCGACTTGAACCGCCTGGCCGACCGTCTCGTCACGCGCGTCCGCGAAACCATCGAGCTCGATCGCATCGCCTTTCTGCTCGCGACCGACGATGGCAATTTCGAAGCGATCAGCGCCGAGGGGTTCGACACGGACGAGTCGCCGGCC
>CAZBYY010000245.1:0-5648 GCA_964495855.1 uncultured Acidobacterium sp.
GATGGGGCGCGTTGACGTCGGCGCCACGTTCCTCGACGAGATACTTCACGGCGGCGAGCATGCCGGTCGGCGCAAAGCGATGCGAGTTGGCGCCGAAGCCCTCGCCGTAGCCGGCGCCGGCCGCAGCCTGCAGCGGCGTGATCGACGGTCCGCCGATTGGAATCTCCGGCAGGCCCGACACGTCCTTCGATTCGCGTGCTTCCAGCATGTCACCAAAGCGCGCGCGGCCGGCCGGTTTCATGGTCGGAATGGTCGGATCCGCGCCGGCCGCCACCAGCATCTTCATCGCGGCGATGTCGCTCGCATACGCGGCGCGCCAGAACGCGGTGCCGCCGATTTCATCGATGCCGGACAGGTCGAAGCTGTAGCCCGAGTACCAGACCTTCATCTTGATGCGCTGATTCGGATCGGCGCCCTTGTCGAGCAGCGCCTTCAGCAGGTCGAGATAGCTGGTCTTCTGCTGCATGTAAGCGCGTGGCTGCGGATAGAGCGCCTTCGGCGCCCATTCGACGTTGAGCACGGCGTAGAGCGGCGCCACGCCGTTCATCGCCGCGAGGTTCGGGTTCGCGCCGCGGTTCAGCAGCGTCATTGCCAGGTCGAAGTGACCGTTGATGATCGCCATGACGAGCGGGCTGGTGCGATCGCCGGCCGAGACCGCGTTGAGGTCTGCGCCCGCCTTCAACAGCGCGTCGGTCGATTCCGCGTATCCCTGCCGGATGGCGTACAGCAGCGGCGTGAGGCCGCCCTGGCCGCCGATCAACTCGTTGAGCTGGTAGTTCCGGTCGACACCCGGCGTCTGGGGACGGCCGCCACCCGGACGTCCGCCGAATCCTGGACCACCCTGCGCTGGCGGCGCGCCCTGTCCGGGCTGGCCGCCCTGTCCTGCCTGCCCCTGCCCGCCGGGAATGCCACCCTGCGGGTTTCCGCCGAAGCCCGACGCCTCGCGCGACAGATTGGCGAGATTGGACACCTTGCTCGTCGCCTTGAGATCGGCGCCCTTGGAAACGAGCAGCTCGATCACCGCCGGGCGATTGGCCGCCGCCGCATACATCAACGGCGTTTGGGCGCGGACGCCATCTTTCGCGTTCACGTCAGCGCCGGCGTCGATCAGCGTCTTGACGGCGTCGACTTCACCCGACGATGCCGCCACCATCAGCGCGGTGGTGCCGTTCACGGACGATGACTTGGGATCGGCACCCGCCTTGAGCAGCGCCTCGAGGACCTTGGCATGCCCCTGCTGCGCGGCGAGATACAACGGCGTGTACGCTCCGAGCCTCGTCGTCGCCTTGATGTTCGCGCCGGCGACGATCAGCATCTGCGCCAGTTCGGCATCGCCTTTCATCGCCGCCCAGTGCAGCGCCGTCATGCCGTCGCCCTGCGCCGCATTGACGTCGGCCGCGTTCTTCAGCAGCGCCTTGACCGCATCGCGATCGCCGCGCGCCGCCGCATCAGCCACCGGCGAATCCGCCAGCCATGCGTTGGTGCCCACCGACAGGGCGAGCACGAGTCCGATTGCCGTCACTACTCTTCGCATAGTCGTGTCCGTGTCCGTCGTTACTCTGCCGCCGCCGTCGTCGTCGGCACCGTGTTGAGGTCGTAGGCCGCGGTGCTGTCGCCGAACGTCTTGAGGTCGCTCATGCCGAGCATCTGCGCCACGCTCAGGAACACGTTGGCCATCGGCGTGCCGTCGGCCGCCTTGTGATGCAGGCCGCCCTTCAGCGCGCCGCCGGCGTGGCCGGCGAGGAACAGCGGGCAACGCTTGTGGTTGTGCACGTTCGAGTTGCCCATCGGCGACCCGTAGATCAGCAGCGTGTTGTCGAGCAGCGTCGCGTCGCCGTCCTTGGTGTTCTTCAGCTTGTTCAGGAAATACGGAATCATGCTGACGTGGTACTTGTTGATCTTCGCGTATTCCGTGATGCGGTCGTCGCGGTCCTGGTGGTGCGACGCCGAGTGGAACGCGGCCTTGTAACCGCTGTCCGGGTAGACGCGGTTTGACGCATCGCGGCCCATCTTGAACGCGAACACGCGCGTCGTGTCGGACGCGAAGGCGAGGGCCTGCAGGTCGAACATCAGCTTGACGTGTTCGGCGAAGTCATCCGGCACGCCGATCGGCGCGCCCGGCAGTTCGCGCGGCTCCCCCTTGCTGTTGGCCGCTTCGACCTGCTGGATGCGGCGCTCGATCTCGCGCACGTCCTGCAGGTAATCGGCGAGACGCGCGCGGTCGGCGGCGCCCAGGTTCTTGTTGACGCGATTCACCGCGCCGCCAAGCCAGTCGAGGATGCTCTTGTCTTCGGCACGGCGATCCTTGCGCTCCTGCGGCGTCGCGCCGACGCCGAACAGCAGGTCGAACACGGTGCGCGGATCGCGGATCATCGGCAGCGGCTGGTTCGGGGCCGCCCAGCTGATCGAGTCGGTGTAGGTGCAGGAGTAGCCATACGAGCACCCGCCGGCCTGGTCGACGTTCTCGATGCACAGCTGCATCGACGGGATCGGCGTGTCCTGCCCGGCGCGCTGCGCGTAGTACTGGTCGAGCGAGGTGCCGGCGTAGACGTCCGAGCCCTGCGTCTGCTTCGGATGCATCTGCGTCAGGAACACCGCGCTCGAGCGGAAGTGGTCGCCGCCGATCTCGGGGGCCGTGAACGCCTCGGCATTGCGCACGTCGGTGTTGCTGACGATCGTGATGTGCTCGCGGAACGGTTCGAGCGGAAGCAGGCTGCTCGGCGAGAGGTCGAAGTTGCGACCCACTTCAGCCGGCGCCCACATGTTCTTCTTGATGCCGAACGCCGTGCTGCCGGCCGAGCCGTGGACCATTTCGATCGCGGCGAGACGGACCTTGCCGCGGGCGGCCTGGGCCGACGCGCGGGCGGGGATCATCGCTTCGAGGAACGGCAGCGCCAGCGTGACCGCGCCCCCCTTCAGGACCGTGCGGCGTGACAGATGCTTTTGCGTCAGATACATGTGTGCTCCCTTATCGCTGCTGCTGTTGCGGCATCACATCCGCCGCCCGTTTCTCGGTCGTACCCTTGTCGGCCAGGCCCATCTTGAACGCGGGGCTGTTCACCACACCCATCACGTAGGCCGACAGCTTGTTGTCCTTCTTCACCGCATCGCGGATGATCGCGCGGATCATCGGCGCGTCGGTGTAGTCGATGCGGCGGCCGAGCGCGTAGGTCATCATGCTCTCGGTGAACGCCAGCTCGAACATGTCCTGGTGCTTGAGCAGCGCCGCGCGCAGGCCGGCCGGACCTTCCATGCGCGTGCCGTCGTAGAGGTCGCCGTTCACGTCCACCGGCACTTCGTTGTCCTTGATGCGATAGGCGCCGGTCACGTCGAAGTTGTCGAGCGCGAGGCCCAGCGGATCGATCACGCGGTGGCATGAGTTGCAGTTCGGGTTGGCGCGGTGCTGTTCCATACGCTCGCGCGTCGTCAGCATCTTGCCGCCTTCGTTCGCCTTGACCGAATCATCGAGCGCCGGAACGTTCGGCGGCGGCGCCGGCGGCGGCGAGGCCAGCAGCACTTCCATCACCCACTTGCCGCGCTGCACCGGCGAGGTGCGGTCGGCCACTGAGGTCAGCGTCAGGATGCTGCCCTGCCCGAGCAGGCCGCGCCGGTACGGCGGCAGCGTCACGCGCTGGAAGTTGCTGCCGGTGATGTTCGGAATGCCGTAGTGGATCGCGAGCCGCTCGTTGACGAAGGAATAGTCGGCGGTCAGCAGGTCGATGATGCTGCGATCCTCGCGAACGATCGAATCAAACAGCAACTGCGTCTCGCGCTTCATCGCCTTGGCCAGCGTGTCGTCGTACTGCGGATACAGCAGGTAGTCCGGCGAGATCTTGTCGAGGTCCTGCAGCCGCAGCCACTGCGACGCAAACCGCAACGACAACGCTTCGGAGCGCTTGTCCGCCAGCATGCGGCGCACCTGCTTTTCGAGTCCGGCGGTCGTCTTCAGGGAACCGAGGCTCGCAGCTTTCAGCAGTTCCGCGTCGGGGCTCGTGCCCCAGAGGAAGAAGGACAGGCGCGAGGCCAGGTCCTCATCGCCGATGCGATAAGCCGCGGCGCGAATGCCGGCCGGCTGCTCTTCAAGCCGGAACAGGAAGCGCGGGCTCATCAGGATCGACTGCACCGCCATGCGGATGCCGTTCTCGAAGCCGCCCTTGGCGCGGCCCTGCTCGTAAAACTTCATCGCATCCTGCAGGTCGGCGGCGCTCGGCGCGCCGCGATACGCCTGCGTCGACAGCTTGCGCACGATCTCAGACGCGCACGATTCCTCCTCGACCTTCGCGGTCGGGCGGCACGAGAAGATCTTCAGGCGGCTCGGCGTATCCGACACGCCCGTCACATCGAGCGGGCCCTGCACCACGAAGTCGCGCAGGTGCGGCAGCATCGTCACGCCCCACGTGATGCTGACGTCGGCCAGCGTGTTCTCGAGCGGCATCAGCAGATCGTCTACCGGGCCGTCGAGGCGCTGCACGAACGCGGCGGTCACGCGCTGCGGACCGGCCTTAATGTACACGGGCGGCGTCACGAGCTCGAGCCCGTTTTTCGGGTCCGTCTCGCTCATGCGCGTGTTGAGGTCGTAAATGGCCACGCGCTCGCCGTTCACCGAAAACTCGACCTGTTCCTTCAGGTCGTAGGCCGTCATCGAATTGCGACCGGCGAGGCCGCCGAGCGGCTCGTAGTGCAGCGAGGCCTTCAACACGTAGTGGCCGTCGGCTGGGAACGTGTGGACGACCGACGTGCCGCCGCGCGTGCCCATCGGCGCGCCTTCGACGTGCCGCATCTGCGACGCCGCACGCGGCAGCTTGTAGGTCACCGACGAGGCGCTGGCGTTGCGATCGCCGACGGCGAGCCGGCTGATCTGGCTGGCGGCGCGCAGGTAACCGTCCATCAGCGTCGGCGAGAACGTCTGCGAGTCGGCCACGTTGTCGAAGCCGTGGCTGATCGTGTCGGGCGGCAGGTAGGTCGAGACGTCAACGTCGACGCCGAGCAGGTCCTTGACGGCCGCCTGGTACTCAGCGCGATTGAGCCGCTGGAAGGGGCGCGAGCCTGGATTCGGCTTGAGCGTGGCCACACGGTCCATCCGCGACTCGAACGACGCGACCATCGACTGGATCACGGCCGGCTCCGGCCGGCGCGCCGTCGCCGGCGGCATCATGCCGCTGCGCAGCTTGCGGATCATCTTTTCCGTGAGCTCGCCGTTCTCCTCGATCTTGGCGGCGTCGAAGCTGACGAGCGACAGGCCACCCGCCTTGTTGCGGTCGCTGTGGCACCCGGTGCAGTACTGCTTCACCACCGCGGTCTGCTCAGCGGGCAGCATCGTCGTCGCGGTCGGCGGATGCGCGACCGCCGGCTTCACGGCCGGCTTGGGTGTGGAGGCCGATTGCGCCGCGAGCGACGCCGTCAGCATGACGGCGCCGGCGGCGGTGAGATTGAAGGCGTTCAGGAGATTCTTCTTCAGCATGCGCTCCACCGATTCGACATCAACACGACACGCACTTGTGATTGTTCTTGGAACCGAGCTGCTCGAGCAGCTTCAGCGCCTCGGGCCACGGCTGCACGCGCTGCACCGGGCCGTTGGCCATGTCGGCCACCGTCTGCCCTTCGCGGTTCACCTTCGTCACGTCCGCACCCTTCGACACGAGGTACTT
>CAZBYY010000246.1:0-5636 GCA_964495855.1 uncultured Acidobacterium sp.
GCGCTCGAGCGGCAGGACCAGGCCGTAATAGGCCTCGGGCGAGCCGAGGCCGTAGATGCACGACACGCTCGCCACGATCACCACGTCGCGCCGTTCGAAGAGCGATCGCGTGGCGGACAGCCGCATGCGATCGATCTCGTCGTTCACGATCGATTCTTTTTCGATGTAGGTGTCGCTGGCCGGCACGTAGGCTTCCGGCTGGTAGTAATCGTAGTAGCTGACGAAGTACTCGACGGCGTTCTCGGGAAAGAAGCGCCGGAACTCCTGGAAGAGCTGCGCGGCAAGCGTCTTGTTGTGCGCCATCACGAGCGTCGGACGATTCACGCGCGAGATGACCTGCGCCATGCTGTACGTCTTGCCGGACCCGGTGACGCCGAGCAGCGTCTGGTGATTGTCGCCGCGATTCAATCCATCGACGAGCTCCGGGACGGCGTGGACCTGGTCGCCGCGAAGCTCGAAGTCGGAAGCGAGATGGAACTGACCGGTAGCAGTGGGCATGGACGGGTCGGTCGGTAGCCTTCCATCGTACCTCACTGTCTGTAACGTCCGAAATACCCTTTGCGTGCCCGGACGCGCACATCCGGACGCTTGACCTTGATCTCCACCTTACGCCACCCGCCATCGGTCGCGGTGTTCGTGGACTGATAGCCGAGGTGGTACTGGCCCTGGATCTCCGCGAGCACCTTCCCGTAGGCCGCCTCGACCTCGCTCATCGCCGCCGGAAAGAATGCCTGGCCCCCGGTGGCCTCGGCGAGCTGGCGCAGCGTCATCTTGAGCGGCTCGCGCGCCGAGCCGGCGTTCTCCACCAGGCCGATCGCATACACCGTGACGTGCGACGCTTTGAGCAGGTCGATCGTGTCCGACAAGGTCAGCGCCGACCGCGTGTCGCCGCCATCGGTGTACATGACCATCACCGTGCGCCCGTCCTGCCGTTCGGCGCCATCGAGGTAGGTGCCAAGCGCGTCGTACAACGCGGTGAATCCGTCCGCCTTCCGCTGCCGGATGCGCTCCACCAGCCGCGCGAAGTCGCGCTGGGGATAGCGCGTGATCCTGACCGTCGTGTCGAAGTCCACGAGCGTGATGTCTTCGGCATCGGGCAGCATGTTGAGGAACTTGATCGCCGCTCCCTGAGCGAGCTTCATGTCCTTCTCCATGCTGCCGCTGGCATCGACCATCAGTCCGACGTGCATCGGCAAGGCCCGATCGCCGTCGCCGGCCGCGAAGAACTGCACGCTTTGCCGCTTGCCGTCCTCAAACACCTCGAAATCATCGGGCGTGAGGCCCGACACGATAGCGCCCTTCTTGTCGACAACCGTGACGGAAAACGTGGCCAGATCGACGCCGCCGCGGAAGACCGGCTGGAGCATGCCGAGCACAGCGGCGACGATCGCGCTCGTCAGACGCATCGACCGACTATAATCTGGGGATAGTGCGTTGTCTTGCGGTCTGTCACACGGAGTTGGTGATCCGGCTCCTGGAGGCAGTCCTCACACCGACCGCGGAACTCGACGTCCTGGTGGAAAGCCGGGCGCTGGCCCGCAAGTTCGAGTCGTCAGAGCTGTCCGTGTCGGTCGACGAAGTCGATCGCACCGACAGCTATGTGAAGATCGGCGTCTCGCCGGTCATGCCGGTGTTCGTCGAGGACAACGGGCGCAAGGGCCTCCGGAAGGTCCTCGAATCGGTTCGCGACGCGGGCGGCACGCTCATCTACGTGATCGGCACGAGCGTGGCCGACGTCCGCAAGGGCGAAACCCTGCGCGCCGATTTCCCCGAGATTACGACGATCACGCTCGCCGAGCTCACGGGACCTCCCCTGCTGACCGAGTTGAGCCGAACGGTCACCCGCCAGCGCGTCCAGCAATACCAGCGATACATGGATGACGCCGATCGCGTGCTGATCCTCACGCACAACGATCCAGATCCGGACGCCATGGCCAGCGGACTGGCGCTCCGCACGATCCTGCGCCGCACCAAGCAGACCGCGGTGCTCGGGTGCCTGGAGCCGGTCACGCGGCCCGAGAACCTCCGGATGGTGAAGCTGCTCGACATCAAGATGGAGAAGCTGCAGCCGGAGCAGCTCAAGGAGTTCGACAAGATCGCGCTGGTCGACGTGCAGCCCCACTACTTCCACGGCCTGCTCCCCCACGTCGACCTGGTGATCGACCACCACCCCGAGCAGTCGGGCTACAACGCCATCTTCAAGGACATCCGTCCCGAGTACGGCTCGACGTCGACGATCCTCACCGAGCACCTGCGCGCGGTGGACATGGACATTTCCGAACGCACGGCGACGGCGATGCTCTACGCGATCAAGTCCGACACGCTGTTCTTCAACCGCCACGCCAATCGCGCCGACATCGAGGCCTTCTCGTATCTCTATCCGCTTGCGGAAGCGACGATGATCCGCAAGATGGAAGGCGCGGAAATCACGGCCGAGCGCCTGGACTACCTGATCAAGGCGTGGCAGCAGGGCCGCATGATGGAGCACGTGTTCTGCGCGTTCCTCGGCGAGCCGCCGCGCGAAGACTTCATTCCGTATTGCGCCGACTTCTACCTGCAGCTCGAGAACGTGCAGTGGACGGTGATCAGCGGCGTCGTGAACGACCAGTTCGTGGTGTCGGTGCGCAACCTCGGCTACTCACGCAACGCCGGCGATTTCGTCCGGCGCTGGTTCAACGACATCGGCAGCGCCGGCGGCCATCGCACGATGGCCAAGGCCGTCGTCCCCGTCGAAGCGTTCCAGCGGAAGTTCGGCACCTACGAAGGCAGCCGCATCAACCAGCGCATGCTCGATCTCGTGCTGGAGTTCCTGCACGAGACGCGCAGTCACGACAGGGCCTGATCGAGATCGGCGACGAGGTCGGCTGGATCCTCGAGGCCGATCGAGATCCGGATCATTCCCTTCGTCACCCCGGCCTTGTCGAGTTCCTCGTCCGTCAAGCCGTACTGCGACGTGAGGATCGGCAGGCTGCAGATGCTCTCCACGCCGCCGAGGCTCGTCGCGCGCTTGATCACTTTCAGCCGGTCGAACGTCCTGAAGGCCGCGTCCTTGCCGCCCTTGACGTCGATTGTCACCATCCCGCCAAAGCCGTTCATCTGCCGCGCCGCGATCGCATGATCGGGATGCGATGGGAGGCCCGGGTAGTAGACGCGCTCGATGGCGCGATGTCCTTCCAGGAATTGCGCAACCGCCATCGCATTGGCATTGTGCTGCGCCACACGGAGCGGCATTGTCTTCATGCCGCGCGCGAGCGCGTAGGCCGGCAGCGGATCCATCACGCCGCCGAGGAGGCGGCGCATCTTCGACATCGGCGCGAGCAGGGCACGCGACCCTGAGAGCGCGCCGCCGGTCACGTCGCTGTGGCCGTTGAGGTACTTCGTGCAGCTCTGCATCGACAGGTCGACGCCCATCGACAGCACCTGCTGGTTGACCGCGCTGGCAAAGGTGTTGTCCATGCCGCACAGCACGCCGGCCGCCTTGCACCCCGCCGCCACCGTGCGGATGTCCACGCAGCGCAGCGTCGGGTTGATCGGCGATTCGAACCACACGAGCTTGGTCTTTGGCCCGACCACGCGCCCGAGATCGCTCAACTCGTCGATCGAGACGAAACGGCCGCTGATGCCCATCCGCGGCAGCAGGTCTTCGATGATGTGAAAGGTGCCGCCGTAGATCGCCGAGCAGCAGACGACCTCGTCCCCGCTGCGCAACAGCGTGATGAACGCGGTCGCGATCGCCGCCATTCCGCTCGCAAACAGCAGCGATGTCTCCGCGCCATCGACCGCGGCGATCTTCTGCTCCGCGGCCACGACGGTCGGATTCTCGTAGCGCGAGTAGAGGTAGCCGTCGAGCTTGCCGTCCTGGTACTTCTCAACGTCGGCGACCGAATCGAACACGAACGTGCTCGTCTCGTAGATCGGCGTCGTCAACGCCGGCGTCGCACCGGTGGTCACGCCTTCGCCTGCGTGAATGAGCTTGGTGGCTTGTTTCATGGTCACGTTCCTACTGGCTGATGGTGATGCGATCCCCGGATGCGCCGAGGAACGGCTCGATGAACTGGCGGTAGGCGTCTTCGTAGCCGCGCTCGAGCAGCTCGTCGAGCTCCTGCATGCGATCGGACTTCTCGTCGTACGCGCCGGAGAGGTCGAGCGGCCGGATCGGATTATGGCCGGGGCGAATCAGGTAAACGCCCTGGAAGCGATGGTGCAAATGGCGGATGGCGTCGGCCAAGGCGGCCGTCTCCGCCGAGGCGATCTGCTCGCCGACGCGACCCATGCCGTCGAGCCGTGGCGGCCGCAGCTCGTGAGGCCCCGGCGGTTCCGGCGAGCCCGACACGATCATCACCTGCTCGACGCCCGCCGCGGCCGCTTCTTCGAGCAGCCGTCCAATGCTGGCCGGGCGATCGGCGAGCCGATGCGTCTCGCCGCGCCAGTACGAATCGGGCGTGAACTTCACGAGCCGCGCGTCGCTCACGGCCGGCAGGCTCACCGCTGCGGCGAGCACGTCCACGAGAAAGCCTTGCGTGCCGCTGGCCAGGTCGTGCGCCTCGGCGCGCCGGATCGACGCGATGTGACCGGGAGTGGGAAACAGCGTGCGGCGGAACGGGTCGCGCAGCAGGCCAAACACGAGGTCGCGCGCCGCGTCGAGATCGTGCACGACGAGGAGCAATTCGCGAAAGCCAGGTTGGCCGAGGTTCTCCGACAACAACTCCGAATAGCGGCGGCTCAGGTCGTCGGGGTCCGGTGTCTTGATCGACGTGCCGCCCTTGAGCAGCTTCCAGACCGTATCGATTGCATGCTGGATCGCGACGCTCGCATCGATCGGCAATCCCAGCAGCACCCACAGGCGGCTGCCGCTCGTGCGCCGATACAACACCGATCGCATGCGCGCCAGCCACGCGCCGATGCCCAGCACGAGCAGCGCCGCCGTTGCGCAGAGCGCGGCCAGCCGCGGAATCCACGTCGGCAATGCAGCCGGCACGAACGCCAGCACGAGGGTTGACACAAATGTTTCGACGAAGCGTGCGCCGGCGTCGAGGCCCGCCATGCCGAGCACCATCGCAATCGGATACACGAACAAGCCGACCAGCAGGGCCGCGGCGGGAACGGCAAGGATGATCAGCATCGCGATCGCCAGCCATCGCAGCACGGTGAATGGCCAGCGCCATCGATAGAGGTGTGGCACGCGGGGCGAGGCCCAGAAGCCGCCCGCATCCCACAACTGCGCTCCGCCATCCACCGCCGCGAGGACGGCCGCGATGGCGCCGATGCCGCGGCCGCCGACGACGTCGATCTTGACGCCGGCTTCCTGCAGCGCGCGCAACGCGCCCGCGTGGTACGCGCCGTCGGCGCCAGTGCCCGTGAACAGCAGGGCCGTTCGGCGCTCCGGTGAGTACGACTCGCGCGGCTCGGTCACTAACGGGCCCTAGACGTCGTCGTGGATGGTAACGAGCTTGAGGATTTCGAACTTGCGGGTGCCGTTCGGCGTCGAGACAGTGATCTCGTCGCCTTCTTCCTTGTTGAGGATGGCGCGACCGATCGGCGACGACGTGGAGATGAGGCCTTTCTCCGCGTCTGCGTCTTCCGGCATGACGAGTTGATAGACGACGTCCTGCCCCTTCTCGCGAATGGTGACGGTC
>CAZBYY010000247.1:0-5632 GCA_964495855.1 uncultured Acidobacterium sp.
AATGAGGTCGCCAGGCCACATCGCCCCAGGCGCGCCTGCGGACCCCTTCAGCATGTCGGCGCGCTGTTGCTGGAAACTGGCGAAGGGCGATCCCCATTCCTTCGGCGCGGGCGCATGCAGCAGCTCTTCCAGCAACTGCGAGTGGTCGACGAGGTGGACGTTGTTCGGCAAATAGCCCGTGGCATTGCGTGCCTCGAGCACCCATTCGATCGGCAGCTCCGCGTGCCACGTCTTGTCGATCTCTACCGGATCAAGGCCGACACCGATCAGCAGGTCCGCGGCCTTCAAGGCATCCACCATCAGACCGTCCGCCGCCATGCCGCTGATCACGCCGACGAAGTTTGGCGCCGTCTCGTCGACGATACCCTTGACCTTCGGCGTGACGGCGACCGGCAGCTTCCACTCGCCGAGCCAGCGTCGTAATCGCGTCGCGTTGACGGAATCCACGCCGAGGCCGACGAGCACGAGCGGACGCGACGCCATCGCGCACCTCGAGCGGAGGTCGGCCGCGCGCGCCGCAGGATTCATCACCGGCCGCGTCGGCGGCCCCCCGCTCCATCGCCGGCCGATCATCGTCACCGGCTTCACCGCTTCACGGGCCGACAGCGTGAGATAGGAGGCCGTGTAGGGTCGGGTCATGCAGGCGGCCAGCGCGCGATCGACGACTTCGCTGACGTTTTCCTGGGTGATCGTGTCGACGACACGGCACATCGGCTGGTAGGTCTCGTGCAGCGGCAGGAGCTGGTGTGTATGTGACGGTGGAAAGTCACTCGGCAGTTGCGCGGTAATCGCGAGCAGCGGTTCCTGGTCCAGGTACGAACTCGCAATCGGCAGCATCAGGTTTGCGGCGCCTGGCCCGAGCGTGGCGAGCACGACGCCGGGTTGCCGTTTGAGCTTGCCGTAGACGGCGGCCGCGATACCGGCATTCGCCTCATGACGCATGAGGACGAAGTCGACGCCCGCCTTCCGAAGTTCATCGATCAGCACCAGGACCTCGCCGCCCGGCAGTCCAAACACCCGCGTGATGCCGGCCTCAGCAATGTGTTTCGCAACGGTTGCCGCTACTGTGCTCATTGCCGAGCAGTATAGTGCCGGCTCTACTTACTTGCGTGACGGACACCGAATTGCATTGGCCAGACCATGGCTACGCGCGCTCGCATCGCACGGTCTAGCGGGATGAGACGGGAAGCAGCAGGCTTCCCGTCTCATCCATTCATCACGCGATCCGCCTACTTGGCCGCGAAGCAGTAGAAATAGCCTTCCCCGCCGACGCTGCGCAGCTTCTCGATGCTGCATCCAGGCGTCGCGTGCGCCGAATTCCACGACGTGGGATTCTGGCCGCCGCCCTGCCGATCGTGGTGTCCCACCTGCGCGCCGACGCCCTCGGCCGCGCTGCTCGTCCAGTTGTTGCACGTCGCCGCCGCGGCGGTGCCGTCGAGATTGCTGCCCGTCATGATGTCGTGGCGATTCGGCGTGTCGCCGCGCCCGTTGTTGACCTCGCCCTTTTCGTTGAGGGAATTCTCTTTCGACAACTTGTTGTTGTCGCTGTGCAGGTCGGCGACGCTCGCCGCGACCTGGACACCCTTGGCGTTGAACCACGGACCCGTGCCGATGCGATCGCGCGCGTTGACCGCGGGCTTGCCGTCGGCGGCTGTGGTGCTCAGGTAGGCGTGCCAAACGCGGTCACCCGCACCCGCTGCCTTCGCAAGCGCCGCGCAATGCGCGTCGGCACCCGCGAGGCCACCGAGATCACCACCCTTGCCCGGGCTGGTGCTGGTGATAAAGAAACTCATTCGATTGTTCTGCGCGTCAACCGTCGCCACCGATGGCGCCACGAGCGCAAGCGCGAATCCAACCGCCACAATCCGTTTCATCCCATCCCTCCCTGTTCCCTAATCCCTATTCCCTAATCCCTAATCCCTAATCCCTAACCCCTGACTCACCGCGCCGGCGGCACGGGGCCGACCGGCTTCAACGGTGTCGGCTTGGCGCCGGATGCGCCAAGCGCGTCGTACACGGCAGGCACGGCACTGATCAGCGCGTTGGTATCGGCGACCAGCTTCGTCAAGTCATCGCGCAGCTCTCCGGCCTGGCGGATCTGCTGTTGCGTGGGCAGCGACGTCGATCCCATGATCTGGCCCTTCACCTGGCCGAGCTGGCCGCGCACGTTCTGCTGGTTGCCGAAGCCGCCACCATCCTGCTGATTCAAGCCGAGGCGACGCTTCAGGTCGTTGATCTTGTTGGCCGCATCGGTAATTTGCGTCTTCGCCGACGCCGGCGCGTTGGCGGCCGTCTTCAACATCGACTCCGCTGCCGTCACTTGCGCCGCGAGGGCGTTGACCGCCTCGGCCGCCGCATTGGCGACGCGTTGCATCTCGTGCAGCGACATCGCGGTGTCGTGCCACACCTTTCGATCGGCATCGGACATCGGCATGTCCTTGTCGCCGTTGACGCGAATGCTCCTGGTCGCGACGTCCTTGCCGTCGACCACGAGCGTCACGCGATATTCGCCCGGAAGCACGTTCGGTCCGTTGTTGCCGCCGCCGCCAAAGCCGCCGCCACCGCCTGGCTGCCGGCCCAAAATCGGCGCAAGCGGCGCATGCCGCAGGTCCCAATACACGCGATTGACACCCGCGCCGCGCGCATCACGCAGCGCATTGCCGGTCAGCTCGCGCACCTCGTTGCCGGCGGCGTCGCGAATGCGCAGCGACACGTTCGTCTGCGGCTTCGACAGGTAGAAGCTGATCGGCGCGCCGTAGGTCGGGTTCTTGCCGAAGAACGGCTTGTCGGTGACGAAGCCGCGGTCGTTTGCCGGATTGAACTGCATTGCCGGGCGCATGTCGAACAGGAACGCATCCGTCTTTACCGCGTCGGGATACTGCCGCAGCGGCGTCGCATCATCGAGGATCCAGATGCTCCGGCCGTGCGTTGCCAGGATCATGTCGTTGTCCCGCGGGTGGAACACGACCTCGTGCACGGGCACGGTCGGCAGGTTGCCCTTGATGCGCGTCCACTTTCCGCCGCGATCGGGGCTGACGAACAGTCCGAACTCGGTGCCGGTGTACAGCACGTTCGGGTTGTTCGGATCCTCGGCCATCGACGTGACGGTGTGGCCCTTCGAAATGCCCTCGCCGATCGACCGGAAGGTGTTGCCGCCGTCGACGCTCGCATAGACATAGGTGCCCATGTCGTCGGCGCGATGATTGTCGAACGTCGCATACACCACGCTGACATCGTGCGCGGAGGGCACGAGCCTCGACACGTACGCATTCTTCGGCACGTTCGGGAACTTGGTGGTGATGTCCGTCCACGTCTTGCCGCCATCCTTCGTCATGTGCACCTTGCCATCGTCGCTGCCGGCATAGATGACGCCGGCCTGCTTCGGCGATTCGACGAGCGAGACGATGTTCCCGTAGGAAGCGACACCATCGTTCTTGGCGATGTCGATCTCGCTGGCCTTGACGTTCATCAGCGACAACGTGTCGCGATCGGTGTTGGTCGTGAGGTCGCCGCTGATTGCCGTCCACGAGTTGCCACGGTCCGTGGACTTGAACACCTTGTTCGCGCCGACGTAGATCGTGTTGTGGTCGTGCGGGGAGATCAGGATCGGGGTGTTCCAGTTCCAGCGGTATGGCGCTTCGCCCTTTGGCGGCACCGGACGGATGTTCTTGCGCTCGTTGGTGACACGGTCGATGCGGGTAATGTTGCCGTCCTGAGATTCAGCGTAGATGGTGCGTGAATCCTGCGGATCGATCTGCACGTCGAAGCCATCGCCACCCTGCACCGAAAACCAGTCGTCGTTCTTGATGCCCTGCCGGCTGCGCACCGCGCTGGGCCCGCCCCACGAGTAGTTGTCCTGCAGGCCGCCGTAGACGTTGTAGGGCGTCTCCATGTCGTAGGCGACGTGGTAGAACTGCCCGATGTCCATGTTGTAGATGCCCTCGAACGTCTTCGCGCGGTCGTAGCTGATGCCGACGCCGCCGTCGGTGCCCTCGATGATGTGGTTCGGATTGTTCGGGTTGATCCACATCGCGTGGTGATCGTCGTGCAGCGTTTCCTGCAAGTGGAACGTCTTGCCGCCGTCATCAGAGACGTGCAGGTCCACGCCGAGCACGTAGATGCGCGAGTCGGTCGTGGGGTCGATGCGGATCTGGCTGAAGTACATCGGCCGCGGGTTGACGTCGCTCATCTTCTTCCACGTCATGCCCGCATCATCCGAGCGATACGTGCCGCTCTCCTTTGCGTGTTCGATGCGCGCGTAGACGATGTTCGGGTTCTTGCGGTAGACGTCCATGCCGATGCGCCCGAGATTCCCTGAGGGGACGCCGTTGGTCAGCTTCGTCCAGGTGCGGCCGGCATCGCTCGACTTC
This sequence comes from uncultured Acidobacterium sp., assembly GCA_964495855.1. Lineage (GTDB taxonomy): Bacteria > Acidobacteriota > Vicinamibacteria > Vicinamibacterales > UBA2999 > 12-FULL-67-14b. The sequence continues at coordinate 4,371 of CAZBYY010000247.1, forward strand.
CACATCGCGCTACCCGGGCCGCCGCCGTTGAAGCCCCAGGTCGCGCGCCGGCGCTGATAGGTCGCCGCGTAGATCACCTTGTTGTTGGAAGGATCCATGACGAGCTCGGTGCCGCCGGTGTCTTCATCGACATACAACACGCGATTCCACGTGAGGCCGCCGTCGGTCGTCTTGTAGATGCCTCGCTCGCCGCCGGGACCGAACACGCTGCCAAGCGCCGCCACGTAGACGACGTCGTGATCGATGGGATCGACGATGATGCGCGCGATGTGCTTCGAGGTGCGCAGGCCCATGTGCTTCCACGTGTGCCCGCCGTCGATCGACTTGTAGACGCCGCTGCCCCACGACGTGCTCTGGCGATTGTTGTTCTCGCCGCTGCCGACCCACACCGTGTTGGCGTCGTTCGGGTTGATCGCGACATCGCCGATCGACACCGTGTCGTCGATGTCGTCGAACAGCACTTCCCATGTCGTGCCGTTGTTCATCGTCTTCCACAGCCCGCCGGTGGCGGTGCCGACATAGAAGACGGCCGGATTCGATTCGAGCACGGCGAGGTCGTCGATGCGGCCGCCCATCGTGGCGGGTCCGATGTTGCGGAACTTGAGTCCGGGAAACGGATCAGCGGGGGCGGCCGGCGCCGGCGCCGCCGCGGCCGGCCGGGGGGTCTGGTCGGCGCGCGCGCTGAGCGTAAACAGGCCAAGCGCGGCCACCACCGCGAGGGCGTACAAGCGAACCTTCATTCTGGGATCCTCCGAGCGGAAGAAATGCTATCGCGAACCGTTGACGTGGGGCCGGACGATTTTTTCGATTTGATCCATCGCTTTGACGATGGCATCGCTGACCTGCTGGCGTTCTTCGGGGGACAGCGCGCTGAGCAGGCTGTGCGCTTCCGTCGTGCGCGAGCGGACGCCGATCGTCAGATGGTAGGTCCGACCGTCATCGAGGAACCGTTCGCGGGAGATGTCCATCAGGAAAGGATACCGCACCGTGGGTTGCACTATACTGCCGGCCACCATGCTCAAACCCTGGTCGCTCGTCGCGTTGCTCGTCCTCCTGGCCATCCCTCGGGCCGTCCACGCCCAGACCACGTCGCTCTTCATCGAAGACCTGACGTGGGAAGAAGTGGCCGCGGCCTTGAAGGCCGGCAAGACCACCGCGCTCTTCTATACCGGGGGTGGTGAGCAGAACGGCCCCCATCTGGCGTTTGGCAAACACAACGCCGTCGCCCGCTACGTCGTGGAACGCATTGCGAAGGAACTGGG
>CAZBYY010000248.1:0-5578 GCA_964495855.1 uncultured Acidobacterium sp.
GCGCTCACGATAGCGCGACTCGCCAGTGAGGTGCGACAGCGTCAGCAGATTCAACGCCGATACCGACGTGGGTGACGGCTCGGCGCCGTCGTAATCTTCCTTCATGCGCACGAGCACCGACGGATCCTCTCCCGTCGTGCTGAACCAGCCGCCGCCGGAGGCGTCCCAGAACAGTTCGTCCTGGCGCTGTTGCAGTTCACGCGCCCACGACAGCCACGCCGGATCGCCGGTCGTCTGGAACAGCTCGAGCAGACCGAAGATCAAATACGCGTAGTCTTCGGCGTAGGCGTCGATTGCCGCTTCGCCCGCGCGATAGCGGCGCACCAGCCGACGCGTGGCCGGATCCCACATGCGCTCGCGAATAAAGGTGGCCGCACGCACGGCCGCCGCGGTGTGCCCCTCGGGCGAGAATCCCCCATCGGCCGCCTCGGCGACCAGTACCCGGCCCGCGCGCGCGAAGGCCGCGATCATCAACCCGTTCCAGGCGGTCAGGACCTTGTCATCGAGTTGCGGCCGCGGCCGGGCCGCCCGGGCCTCGAACAGCACCTTGCGCGCACGCAACAACGATTCGGCGACATCGACCGGCGACTTCCCCGTCGTGCGCGCGATGTCGGTGATCGATTGGGCGGTGTAGAGCAGGTTCTGGTTGACGAACTCGTGCTGCGGGTCGAACGGCGCATTGCCGGTCGGCAGGATGCCGTATCGCGCTTCGAACGCCGGCGCATCCTCCTGCAACAGCGTCTTGATCTCGTCCGCCGTCCACGCGTAGAAGGCGCCCTCGACTTTGTGAACAGGGACTAGGGATTGGGGACTAGGGACTGGGGATGAGGGACTAGGGACTAGGGATGAGGGAGCAGAGGGCAGACTGTCGGCATCTTCCGCCGAATAGAAACCGCCCTTCTCGTCCGTCATGTCGCGCAGCACGTACTGCAACGTGTCTTCGGCGATCTGGGCAAAGAACGGATCACCGCCGGCCTGCGCGGCCTCGAGACACGCCAGTGTGATCTGGGCCTGGTCGTAGAGCATCTTCTCGAAGTGCGGCACGCGCCAGTTGCCGTCCACCGAATAGCGGTGAAAGCCGCCACCGACGTGATCGCGCATGCCGCCGAGCGCCATCGCCCGCAGCGTCTGCACGACCATCGCGCGGCCCGCATCGTTGCCGGTGCGCGCGTACTCGCGCAACAGGAACAGCAACTCGCTCGGGCGCGGGAACTTGGGCGCGTCGCCGAATCCCCCGCGGCGCGTATCGAATGACTGCTGGAATTGCTGGAACGTCTTCGCGCAGGCGCTCTCGCCCGGGACCTTTTTCGCCTCCTGCCCGTTCGCCATCACGGCGAGCCGCTCGACGATCTGCGACGCCGACTGCATGACTTGCGCGCGTTCCTCGCGCCACGCGCGCGCAATCTCCTTCAACACGTCAACAAAGCCGGGCCGGCCCCACTGAGACGAGGGCGGGAAGTAGGTGCCGCCGTAAAACGGCTGCAGCGCGGGCGTGAGCCATACGCTCATCGGCCAGCCGCCGGCACCGGTCGTCGCCTGCACGAACATCATGTAGACGCGGTCGACGTCGGGCCGCTCTTCGCGATCGACCTTGATCGAGATGAAGAGGTCGTTGAGCACACGCGCGACGCCCTCGTTCTCGAACGATTCGCGCTCCATCACGTGACACCAGTGACACGTCGCGTACCCGATCGAGAGGAAGATCGGCTTGTCCTGCGCCTTGGCCGCGGCAAACGCCTCGTCGCCCCAGGGATACCAGTCCACGGGATTGTTGGCATGCTGCAGGAGGTAGGGGCTCTGTTCAGCCGCCAGCCGGTTGGGCATCTTTCGATCATACCTTTCTCGGTGCCAAGTGCCGGTGCCGGGTGCCGGTGCAAGGTGCCGGTGCCAGGTGCCGATGCTGAATTAGTGCGGGCGGTCGGCGCTCAGCTGCGGGTGACGCTCGACGGCCGTCAAGAGACGAGCGTAACTGGCGGTCATTTCGACGCCGTATAGCAGGATCACGGCGCTCACGTAGATCCACAACAGGAACACGACGACGGCGGCGATCGAGCCGTGGATCACGTTCCAGGTGGCGAGGTCGGCGGCATACCAGGCAAACAGGCTCATCGCGATGCGCCAGAGCACGCCGACCAGGATCGCGCCGGGCCACACGTCCCTGAAGCGCACGCGCGTGTTCGGGATGAAATAGAAGACCAGCGCGACGCACGCGATCAGCAGCGCCGTGGACAGGTAGCTCGCAAAGACGCCGGAGAAACTCTCGACCCACGGCGACTTGACGATCGCTTCCTGCAGGCGCGTCTGGGCGAGGCGCACCAGGCTGGCCATGATCACGCCGAGGATCAACACGCCGCCCGCCGACAGCATCATCACGAACGACACGAGCCGATGCTTGAGAAAGCTGCGGCCCTTCTCCACGCCCCACGCGTGATTGACGGCCGACGAGATCGCGTTGAACACACCAAGCGACGCCCAGAACAGCCCGATGATGCCAGGCACGCCGAACGCGACCGGCGTCGTGCGGAACGCATCGAGCTGGCCCGAGATGAACTCAAACTGCCGGGGAAAGTAGCGGAACGCGAATCGCACCACGGCGTCGCGATCGCCGGCCTCGCTCGTCATCTCGCCGAGCACCGACAGGGCCAGCAACATGATCGGAAACAGCGAGAGCAACGCGTAATAGGCGATGGCTGCGGCGTGCGTCAACCCGTCGCTGTTGTACAGCTCGCCGACCCCGCGCCACGCCGCACGGGCGATCAATCGCCCGGGACCTGCCGGCGTGGCCGTCACGCTTCCTCCACCGCGCGCATGCCGAGACGCGGATCCTTGAGGCGGTGTTTCTTGATCTTGCTGTACAGCGTCGGGCGATACAGGCCGAGAATCTGCGCCGCCTCCTGCTTGTTCCAGTTGGTGCGCTGCAGCGTCTGCAGCACCGCGATGCGCTCGATCTCCGCGAGGGTGTGATGCGGCGGCACGGTGAAGGCGTCTTCAGCCGCAGCATCGCCGCGGACCGAATCGGGCAGATCCTGCGGCTGCACATCCGGGGACTTGGCGACGAGCACGGCCCGCTCGAATGCGTTCTCCAGTTCGCGCACGTTGCCCGGCCAGCGGTAGCGAATCAGCAGGTGGTAGGCCGCCGGCGAAATGCCCCTCACGTTCCTGCGGTATCGCCGACTGAACGTCTCGAGGAAATGCGCGCACAGCAGGGGCAGATCTTCGGTCCGTTCGCGGAGCGGCGGCACACGCAACGTCACGGTGTTGATGCGGAAAAACAGGTCCTCGCGCAGCCGTCCGTCTTTGACGGCGCCGTCAGGATCGGCGTTCGTCGCGCAAATCAGCCGGAAGTCGACCTTCACCAGCCGTTCACTGGCAATCGGCCGATACTCGCGCTCCTGCAGCACGCGCAGCAACTTCGTTTGCAGCAGCAGCGGCATTTCGCCGATCTCGTCGAGCAACAGCGATCCGCCGGCCGCCAGTTCGAGCAGGCCAGCCTTGTCGCTCGTCGCGCCGGTGAAGGCGCCCTTCTCGTAGCCGAACAGCTCCGACTCGATCAGGTCCTTCGGCAACGCTGCGCAATTGATCTTGATGAACGGGCCGCTCGCGCGGCTGCTGCGCACGTGTATCGCGTTGGCGATCAGCTCCTTGCCGACGCCGTTCTCCCCCACGACCAGGATGTTGGCGTCGCTGTCGGCCACCGCATCGATCAGCTCGAACAGCTCGCACATGTTCTTGCTCTTGCCGACGATGTTCGAAAAGGCGAATTGATCGCGGACGCGCGCCTTCAGCCGTTCGTGCTCCAGCCGCTCGACGTGCAGCTCGGTGGCGCGATCGAGGATCGACATCAGCCCGGCCGGATCGAGGTTGGTCTTTTCAAGGAAATAGAACGCGCCCGCCTGGCCCGCTTCGAGCGCCCGGCTCAGGGTCCCGACGCCGCTGATGACGATCACCTCGGGGCTCGCATCGAGTCCCTTCAGCTGCCGAAGCAGCGCGATGCCGTCAATGTCCGGCAGCACGAGGTCGAGTAACACGTAGTCGGGCTTCCAGGACTTGAACAGCTCGACGGCCCGCATCCCATCGCCTGCCGATCGCGTGTCGTAGCGGCCATCATGCTCGACGACGGTCTTCAAAAACTGCGTGACCGCCGGCTCATCGTCTACGACCAGCACCCGCCTGAGAGGCGCAGATTTCACACCCATCTCTGCAATTAGACAATACAGGGTGTAGTGGATCAATACAGCAAAGCACCTAATAAGTGCCTGGGGGCCGCGAGTGCCTCGGGTGCTTCAGGTGTGTCAGACCCGCATGCTAGCCTGAGGCCCATGCAGCCGAGTTTGGCGCAAGTCTTAAACACTCTGGCTCACGAGATCCGCACGCCGCTCGCGGTGTCGCAGGGGTACTTGAAACTCCTCATCGATGGCCGGCTCACGACTGCCGACGAGACGCGCCGGGCGATGGAACAGACGCACCAGGCACTCGGGACGCTGGCCGCGTTGTGCGCGGACATGGGCAAAGTCAGCGCGCTCGCCGACCGTGGCGCCGCGGCTGCCGCACCACGCTCCCCGGCGCCGGCGTTGGTGTCGATGGTGCGGGATCATGCCGAGCTCGCAGGCGTCACGTGGTTAGGCTCGGTGGACGATCGCACGGTCTCGACTTTTGACGCGCGCGAACTCGCTGAGGCGGCCGCCATCGCGCTGATAGCCACGTTCGAGGGCGACCGGACCGTCGCTCACACGCTCGACGTGTCGACGCCTGGCGATCTCGTCCTCCTCGCGGGCACGACGATGGCGATCACCGCGCTGCGCGGTGGTCCCGGGGCGGAGGGAGCGCAGCCGGTGAATTTCGGAAGAGGCGGACACGGATTGAAGTTGATTTGGGCCGCTTTCATTCTCGATGCCCACGGCGTGCGGAGCTGGACGCATCGCGACCACCGCGCATCCGTCGGATTTCGTATCCCGCTCGCACGGCGATGACCGCAGCAGGGATGCGGCTTGTGATCACAGCCGTATAATGCGGCTGTGGACAAGCCAGATTCCCCGACCGATTCCAAGCGCGTGATCATCACGCCGGTGGTGTCCGCGCTTGGCGCGTCACCGGCCGCGCCGAACGAGGACGCGATGAAATGCGAGCGCTGCGGCGCCGACATGTACCGCATGCACGCGGTCTGGCGCTGCCCGAACTGCCGCTTCAAGACGGATTGCTGCGGCTGGTGATGGATCGCCTTCACTCACACATCGATATCCACAGCGCGGAGTTCCGCGCCAATCGCGAGCGGATGCAGTCGCTCGTGGACGACTATCGGGCGCGCCTCGAACGCGTACGCCTTGGCGGAGGCGAGCGCTACCTCGCGCGGCATCGCGAACAGGGCAAGATGCCGGTGCGGGAACGCATCGACGGCCTGATCGATCCTGGCTCGCCATTCCTCGAGCTGTCGCCGCTTGCGGCCTGGGACATGTACGACGGAGATGCACCGAGCGCCGGCGTCGTGACCGGCATCGGCCGCGTCTCGGGCCGCGACGTGATAATCGTGGCCAACGATGCCACCGTGAAGGGCGGCACCTACTACCCGATGACGGTCAAG
>CAZBYY010000249.1:0-5575 GCA_964495855.1 uncultured Acidobacterium sp.
CCGCGCCTTCGACGAGCTCGGCCTGCCGCAGATCATGGGCAAGCTGGCGGAGCGGCCGCGCGGCCTCGTGCTGGTGACCGGCCCGACGGGTTCAGGCAAATCGACGACGCTGGCGGCGATGATCGACAAGATCAACATCGAACGCCGCGGGCATATCCTGACCGTCGAGGATCCGATCGAATACCTGCACCAGCACAAGGGCTGCCTGGTGAACCAGCGCGAGATTCACAGCGACACCGACAGTTTCTCGAACGCGCTGCGCGCCGCGCTGCGTGAAGATCCGGACGTGGTGCTGATCGGCGAAATGCGCGACCTCGAAACGGTCGAAGCGGCGCTGCGCATCGCGGAAACCGGCCACCTGACGTTCGGCACGCTGCACACCAATTCGGCGGCCTCGACCATCAACCGCATCATCGACGTGTTCCCGTCCCACCAGCAGGCGCAGATCCGCACGCAGCTGTCGCTGGTCATCGAAGGGATCGTCTGCCAGGCGCTGCTGCCGCGCGCCGACGGCAAGGGCCGCGTCGTCTCGCTCGAGATCCTCGTGCCGACGCCCGGCATCCGCAACCTGATCCGCGAAGACAAGGTGCACCAGATCTATTCGGCGATGCAGACAGGGCAGGAAAAGCTCGGCATGCAGACCATGAACCAGTCGCTGGCGACGTTGTACTTCCGGCGGCTGATCACGCTCGAGACCGCGATGGGCGCGTCATCGAACCGCGAAGAACTGCAGGAGATGATCAATCGTGGCGCCGGCGTGGTGGCGGGCGCGGGCATGGGACGTCCCGGCGGCGGGCCTCCGGGCGCGCGGCCGCCGATCCGGCCGTAGCAGGGACTAGGGATTAGGGATTAGGGATCAGATAGGGATCGAAAATAATCCGCTCCCCCGCGGAGAGTCATTATGGCAACGTTTGCTTTTTCTGGTCGGACGCGCAGCGGCGAAACGGTGTCCGGTGAACGCATCGGCGACACGATGGATGCGGTCGTCGCCGCGCTGCGTCGCGAGCAGATCCAGGTCACGCAGATCAAGCCGGCGCAGGCCAAGGCGGGCGTAGCCGACAAGGCGCGCAAGCTCAAGGCCAAGAGCGTCCCGGCGAAGAACCTCGCGGTGTTCACCCGACAGTTTTCGGTGATGATCGACGCGGGCCTGCCGCTCGTCCAGTGCCTCGACATTCTCGGCAACCAGGAAGAGCATCCGTATTTCGCGCAGGTCATCCTGCAGACGCGGACGGACGTGGAAGGCGGCATGTCGCTCGCAGAGGCGATGAAGCGACACCCCAAGGTGTTCGACGCGCTGTTCTGCAACATGATTGCGGCCGGTGAAGCGGGCGGTATTCTCGACACGATTTTGAAGCGCCTTGCGGTCTACATCGAAAAGGCCGTCAAGCTGAAGAGCCAGGTGCAGTCGGCGATGATCTATCCCGTCGCCGTGTTGAGCATCGCCGCCCTGGTGATCGGCATCATCCTGTGGAAAGTCATCCCGACCTTCGCGTCGCTGTTCGCAGGCCTCGGCGCCACGCTGCCGCTGCCCACCCGCGTCGTGATCGCCCTCAGCAACAACCTGATCCGCTTCCTCCCGTTCATCGCGGTCGGCTTCTTTGGCGGGAGCTGGGCCTTCCGTAACTACTACGCGACGGAAAAGGGACGCCGCGTGGTTGACGCAATCACGCTGAAGATGCCGATCCTCGGGCCGATCCTCCGCAAGATCGCGGTGGCGCGTTTCTGCCGCACGCTGTCGACGCTGATGGCGTCGGGCGTGCCGATTCTCGACGGCCTCGACATCACGGCGCGCACCTCGGGCAACGCCGTCATCGAGGACGCGATCTTGACGACCCGCAAGAGCATCGAGCGCGGCGAGACGATCGCGGCGCCGCTCAAGGAGACCGCCGTCTTCCCGGGCATGGTCGTGCAGATGATCGGCGTCGGCGAGGCGACCGGCGCGCTCGACACCATGCTCGGCAAGATCGCCGATTTCTACGAGGAAGAAGTCGACGTCGCGGTCGACGGCCTGCTGACGCTGCTCGAGCCGCTGATGATCGCGATCCTCGGCGGCGCGGTCGGCGGCATCGTCATCGCGATGTACATGCCGATCTTCGACCTGATCAGCAAGCTGACCGGATGACCGATCCGACGCTGCGGCGGCGCCTGGCTGCGCACATCGCCATTCGCCTGCTCGTGGCGACGGCGTTGCTGGGAGCCGCCGTGTTCGCGCAGGTTCGCACGCCGGGTGCGCTGTCGGTCAATCCCTTCTACTTCCTGGTGGGCCTGACCTACGCGGTCAGCCTCGCGTTCATTGGCACGCTGCGGTTCGTCGAGCGGCTACCGTGGCTCACCGACGTCCACTTCGCGATCGATGCGATCGTCGTGACGGCCGCCGTGTTCATCACCGGCGGCGTCGACAGCCTGTTCGTCATCCTTTACATGCTGCCGATTGTCGCGGCGAGCACCGTGCAGTTCCGGCGTGGCGGCCTGCAGCTGGCGGCGTTGAATTCGATCCTGTTCGTGGGCGTCGTGGTCGCCCAGTACCTCACGGTGAACGGCTTCCTCGACCTGCCGTTCGACTACCTGGTCGATCACGAGCTGCCCGCGGTCAACGTGGCGCAGTACACCGTGGCGCTGAACATGTTCGGGTTCTTCGGTGTGGCCCTGCTTGCGGGATCGATGGCTGAACGTGCGCGGCGCGGCGAAGCGAAGCTGGAGCAGGCGGCCGAAGAGATCGCCGACCTGCAGGCCTTCAATAAATACGTGCTCGACAACCTCGTGAGCGGCCTTGTGACCGCCGATGCCGACAACCGCATCGTCACGTTCAATCGCAGCGCGATGCTGATCACCGGTCTCACCGGCGCGCTGCCGATCGGGCAATCCGCAGGGGCGGTGTTGCAGATACCGGACGCGTTTGCGTCGACCCTGGCGGAGGAGCTGGCCCGCGTCCGCAGCAAGCGTACTGACTATTCCTTCCGCCATCCGGAAGGCACCGTCATCGACCTCGGATTGAGCGTCGCCGCACTCCACCTGCCGGATGGCTCGCGCGGCTACATCTACACGTTCCAGGATGTGACCGACATCAAGCGCTTCGAGCAGAGCGCGCGCCTGCAGCAGCGCCTCGCCGCAGTCGGCGAAATGGCGGCGGGCATCGCGCACGAGATCCGCAATCCGCTCGCTTCGATGTCGGGATCGATGCAGATGCTCAAGCAGGAGCTGCCGCTCTCGGCGGACCAGGCGCAACTGATGGACATCGTGCTCAAGGAATCCGAGCGCCTCAACCAGACGATCAAGTCCTTCCTCGCCTATGCGCGGCCCCAGCGGCTGTCCACCCAGCGGCTCGATCTTCGCACCGTCGTGCAGGAGACCGCCATGCTGTTGCGCAACAGTCCCGACGTGGAGGCGCAGCATCACATCGACGTGCGCGAGGCCGGCGAGCCGGTCGCCATCGATGCCGACGAAGGGCAGATCCGGCAGATCATCTGGAACCTCGCGACCAACGGCTTGCGGGCGATGCCCAACGGCGGCACGCTGCGGCTCAGCGCGATGAACGAGGACACCACCGACGGCCGCCGCGCCGTCCTCCTCATCGAAGACGAAGGCATCGGCATTCCACCGGAAGAAATCGACAGGATCTTCCAGCCGTTTCGCGGCTCGTTCGGCAAAGGCACTGGACTCGGGCTGGCCATCGTGCATCGCATCGTGACCGATTACGGCGGCGCGATCGACGTCCGCCCGCGCTCGTCCGGCGGCACGATGTTCCGGGTCACTTTCGCGGCTGCGGTTGCAGCGCACGCGCAGGCATCATGACTCAGGCATCAGGCCTCAGGCATCAGGCATCAGGAGCAAAGCCCCGGATTCTGATCGCGGACGATGAGCAGTCGATGCGCGAGTGGATGCGGTTGCTGTTTCAGCGCGATGGTTTCGGGGTGCTGATCGCCGAAGACGGCCTTGCCGCGCGCGAACTGATCGCGCGCGAATATGTCGACGTCGTGCTGACCGACATCCGGATGCCGCGGCTCGACGGCATCTCGCTCCTCAAGGCCATTCGGGAAACGGCGCCGGACATCATCGTCACGATGATGACCGCGCACTGGACGCAGGATTCTGACGACTGGGCCCAGGCCCGGCGGCTCGGCGCGGAGGCGCTGTTCGAAAAGCCGTTTCGTGACGTGAACCTCGTCACGATGCAGGTGCGGCAGTTGATCGAGTCGCGCCGCCTGCGGCACGAGAATGTGGTGCTCAGGGAGACGAACGCCGCGCGCAGCTTTGCCGGCATCGTCGGCCGGAGCACCGCCATGCTCGACGTGTTCCGCCTGGTCGAGACGGTGTGCCGCACGAACAGCACGGTGCTCATCTCGGGTGAATCCGGCACGGGCAAGGAACTGGTCGCGCGCGCCATCCACCAGTTGTCGCTGCGTCGAGACCGCCCGTTCGTCGCCGTGAACTGCGGCGCGATGCCCGAAGCCCTGCTCGAGTCCGAACTGTTCGGTCACATGCGCGGCGCCTTCACGGGCGCCGACCGCGACAAGAAGGGCTTGATCGAAGCCGCAGAAGGCGGGACGGTGTTTCTCGACGAGATCGGCGAGATGCCACCGCCGATGCAGGTGAAGTTGCTCCGCCTGTTGCAGGAGCGGAAGTACCGTCGCGTCGGCGCGACCGACGAGGTCGCCTGCAACATCCGCGTGATCGCCGCGACGAATCGCGATTTGCCGAAGCATGTGGGCGAGGGCAAGTTCCGCGAGGACTTGTTCTATCGCCTGAACGTGATTCCCGTCACGATTCCGCCGCTGCGCGACCGCGCGGAAGACATTCCGTTGATCGCCGAGCACTTCCGCGCGAAGTACGCGCGCGAGATGGGGAAGGCCATCGACGGCTTTTCACCGGAAGCGCTCGCCGCCTTGCAGGGCTATGCGTGGCCCGGAAACGTGCGCGAACTCGAGAACGTGATCGAGAGGGCCGTGGCGCTTGCATCAGGGCGCCACATCGATGCCTCGACGCTGCCCGACTACGCGCGCAGCGGGCGAGCGCCGACAGCGACCGCATCCGGTGCGGTCCCGGCGCCGAATGGGCCATTCAATCTCGAACGTCATCTGCAGGACATTGAGCGCGCACACGTCGAGCGGGCGCTCGAACGCGCCGGCGGCGTGCAGACGCATGCGGCCGATGAGCTCGGGCTCAGCTTCCGGCAGTTTCGGTACCTCGTGAAGAAGCATGGAATTCGACGCGAGTCGTAACGCGTGATCTACGGCATTTGCCGTGTGCGAGCCGTCGTTTTTCCAGCTGACAAAGATCGTTAATTTCGGTGACGGCCATTGTCACTTTCCCGCAGTGGCAGGCAGATCATCACGGTCGAATTCCTGACGTCAAGCTGATGGTCCTAAGTCACTTAGGCGATACGAGTACGACCGTAGCTGAGCTGGTACAGCGGTTGCTGTAAGAAGGCACGGCCCGCGCCGCCGAATGCGGCGGCGTGGTCATCAAAAAAACCCGGCGAACATATTCCGGGTAGGAGATTTACAGATAGGAGATTTACAGATGCGAATCCGTAGCAACAAGGGCTTCACGCTCATCGAACTGCTCATCGTCGTGG
>CAZBYY010000250.1:0-5546 GCA_964495855.1 uncultured Acidobacterium sp.
AAGCTCGTCGGCGAGTGGCTGGCGGCCGACGCGCCGCAGCATTACGTGTTGCGCGTCGAAAGCCTGTTCGGCGGACCGCATCGCCGCAGCAGCATCGATCGCATTGCCGACGCGGTCCGCAAGGGTGAACCCGCGCCGGTGTTCGTGGACCGCGTGGTGTCGCCGAGTTTCGTGCCGGACGTCGTCGAGGCGTCGCTCTTCCTGATGCGCGCGCGCCCGGAGTCCGGGCTCTATCACTGCGTCAATACCGGCCACGCGACGTGGCTCGAGGTCGGGCGTGACATCGCCAGGCACTTCGGCAAGACGGACGCGGCGCTGAAGCCGCTGTCGGTCAACGACGTGAGCCTGCGCGCGCCGCGGCCGCAGTACGCAGCGCTCAGCAACGCCAAGCTCACGCAGGCGGGGTTTGCCATGCCGGCGTGGCAGGATGCGATCGGCCGTTACCTCGTGACCCTCGGCGCAGCCTGATGCGCATCGCCGTTGCCTCACGCTCGTTCTCCAGAAACGCGGCGCTGCGCGCCGAGCTCGAGGCGAGCTATCCCGACGTCACTTTCAGCCAGTCTCCGGACGTACTTGCCGGCGATGCGCTCATCGACTTCCTGCGCGGCCACGATGCGGCCATTGTCGGCCTCGAGCGGATCACGGATCGCGTACTCGAGACACTGCCGGAGTTGCGGCTGATCAGCAAATATGGCGTCGGACTCGACGGCGTCGATGTCGACGCCTTGCGCCGCCGCGCGGTGAAACTGGGTTGGACCGGCGGCGTCAATCGCCGCTCGGTGGCGGAGCTGACGCTCAGCTTCGCGATTGCGCTGTTGCATCGCGTTCCCGAAACGACGCGCCTGCTGTCCGGCGCAGTGTGGCAGCCGCTCGTCGGCCGCCAGCTCACCGGCCGCACCGTCGGCATCATCGGCTGCGGCTTCGTTGGCAAGGACCTGGTGTCGCTGCTCGAGCCGTTCGGCTGCCGCATTCTGGCTCACGACATTCGCGACTACGCAGAGTTCTATCGCGAACACCACGTGACGCCCGTGTCGTTCTCCGAACTGCTGCGCGCCTCCGACATCGTGACGCTGCACGTGCCGCTGGACGACTCGACCCGCAGCATGATCGACGCGGCGGCGCTGGCGCAGATGCGGCCCGGCGCGTTGCTGATCAATGCCGCCCGCGGCGGGTTGGTGGACGAAGGTGCGCTGGCCGACGCGCTCGAACGCGGCCACCTCGCCGGCGCGGCCTGCGACGTGTTCACGATCGAACCGGATGCCCACCCGCGGTTGCTGCAGCAGCCGACGTTCCTCGGGACCCCGCACATCGGCGGCAGCACGCAGGAAGCGCAACTGGCGATGGGGCGCGCGGCGATTGCCGGCCTTGCCAGCGCGCGCGTGCCCGAGCCCGGCTGGCCCTGCTGAGGAGGCCAGCGGGCCATCAGGCCGTCAAATCATCAAGTCAGCAGGTAGAATAAGCAGATGCGAATTTTGATTACCGGCGGCGCGGGCTTCATTGGCTCGCACCTCGCCGAGGCCCTGCTCGATGGCGGTCACCAGGTCTACGCGCTCGACGACCTGTCTACCGGTTCCATCGACAACATCAATCACCTCAAGGGCCACCCGAATTTCCACTACACGATCGATACCGTCTTCAACGAGCCGCTGGTCGCCGAAATGGTCGATCGCGCCGACGTGATCTTTCACCTCGCCGCGGCCGTCGGCGTGAAGCTGATCGTCGAACGGCCGGTGCACACGATCGAAACCAACGTCCACGGCACCGAAGTCATCCTGCGGCACGCCGCCAAGAAGAAGAAGCTGGTGTTCATCGCCTCGACCTCCGAGGTCTATGGCAAGAGCACCAAAGTGCCCTTCCGCGAGGACGCCGACCTGGTCATGGGCGCGACGACGCGGCATCGGTGGGCGTATGCGTGCAGCAAGGCGCTCGACGAATTCCTCGCGCTGGCGCACTGGAAGGAATCGAAGCAGCCGGTGATCGTGATGCGCTTCTTCAACACCGTGGGGCCGCGGCAGACCGGCCAGTACGGCATGGTGGTGCCGACGTTCGTGCGGCAGGCGCTCAACAACGAGCCGCTCACCGTGTTCGGCGACGGTACGCAGTCGCGCAGCTTCACCTACGTCGGCGACGTCGTCGGCGCGCTGCTGAAGTTGATGGTGACGCCGTCGGCTGTCGGCGAAGTCTTCAACGTCGGCAACACCGAAGAGGTCACGATCCGCGGGCTGGCCGAGCGCATCAAGGCGCGCACGGGCAGCCGTTCGGAGATCGTGACGATCCCTTACGACCAGGCTTACGAGGCCGGCTTCGAAGACATGCCGCGGCGCGTGCCCGATCTCACGAAGATCCACCAGGCCATCGGCTACACGCCGAAAGTCGCGCTCGACGAGATCATCGATCGGGTGGTGGCCGAGAAGCGTTCGTACGCCGGCGCGGGCCGCTCGATCGTCTAGATCGGCGCGGCCCCGTGCCGGGTGTGCCTGCCCTTATGTTCACGTTTTGAACACGAATGGCACCTGCCATTTGCCCGGCCCTTCGGGGCCACATTTCCCGGTTGAGTTTCCCGTTCAATTCGTGAACGCGGGGTGTATAATAGGCCGTTCACTTCTTGAACGTAGGCTTGCCTCCGCGCGTTCCGCGCCGCGGTGCGTGATGCACACGCACGGCCGGAATGTGAGTGACCGTGCCGGAGGCCTCTCAGTTCTAAACCATTGAATCAAAATCAGTTGCGGGACCGCATGCTCGCCGGCCTGTTCGCGCTGGACGGGCAGGTTGCCGTCGTGACGGGCGCGCTGGGGCGCCTGGGCCGCGAATACGTGCGCACGCTGGCGGAGGCCGGCGCCGCGGTGGGCGCCATCGATGTGGCCGGCGACGCCGGCACGTTCGATGCGCTCGTGCGCGGGGGGTGCCGCGTCCGCGTCGAGATTGCCGACCTGTCTCTCAAGACCGACGCCGATCGCGCCATCGATGCGATCGCTGCGTCGTTCGGCGCGCCGACGATCCTCGTCAACAACGCCGGCATGGGGTCGTCGCCTGCGGCGGCAGGCCTCGAGACCGGCCGCTTCGAGGACTACCCCGAAGTGGCGTGGGACACGATGATCGACTCCCACCTCAAGACCACGTTCTTCGCCTCGCAGGCCTTCATCCGTCATTACCGGGCCGGCGGACGCACGAGCGGCAGCATCATCAACGTGTCCTCGACCTACGGCGTCGTGTCGCCGGACCAGTCGATCTACGAATACAAGCGCGCCGGCGGCGCGACGTTCTTCAAGCCGGTGGGCTACAGCGTCGCGAAATCGGGCGTGCTCAACTTCACGCGCTGGCTGGCCGAATACGGCGCGCCCCTCGGCATTCGCGCCAACACGCTCGTGCCGGGCGGCGTGAAGGAAGCCGGTCACGCGCCGGCCTTCATTGCCGAGTACGAGAAGCGCACGCCGCTCGGCCGGATGGCGGGCGAGTCGGATTACAACGGCGCAGTCCTGTTCCTTGCCTCGCAGGCATCCGCCTACATGACGGGCGCGACGTTGGTGGTCGATGGCGGATGGACCGCTCGCTGACGCTCGCAGGGTACCGGTGCCGAGTGCATTGGTGTCAGGGAAAGACAACTCATGGGTGAAAAGGATTTTTCTGACCGCGCGTTAGTCGGAGACGACTCGCTTTCATATGTCTCGCGCGACGTGTTTCGCGCGGTGCGCAGCGGCATCGCCGATCCGATTGCGCGCGCGGAGGTGCTGGCGGACCTGTGCCGCATCAACACGCTCTACATGATCATGCAGGCGGGGTCGGGCCACATCGGATCGAGCTTCAGTTCGACCGACATCATCACGTGGCTGTGGACGGAAGCGCTCAACGATCCGAACGGCACGAGCCGCGACGCAGACGTGTACTTCTCGTCGAAGGGCCACGACGTTCCCGCGCTGTACTCGCTGCTGATCGCCATTGAGAAGCTCGAGTTCAACCTGCTTCCGAAACTGCGGCAGTTGAACGGATTGCCCGGCCACCCCGATGTGAGCACGCCGTACATCGCCACCAACACCGGCTCGCTCGGCATGGGCATTTCCAAGGCCTACGGCATGGCGCGCGCCAATCGCTACACCGGGCGCCGCGGGCGCATCGTCGTCATGACGGGTGACGGTGAATTGCAGGAAGGCCAGATCTGGGAATCGCTGCAGCCGGTTGCGAACGAAAAGCTCAGCGACATCACCGTGATCGTCGATCACAACAAGTTCCAGTCGGATACGGCGGTCGCCGCGGTAAGCGATCTTGGCCCGATCGAAGAGAAGTTCCGCACGTTCGGGTGGGAAGTGCGCCGCGGTGACGGCCACGACTTCACCGTGCTGCGCGAGACGCTCGCGCATTTCGAGACGGTCACCGACAAGCCGAAGGTCTTCATCGCCGACACGATCAAGGGCAAGGGCGTGTCGTTCATGGAAGGCATCGCCTGCGGCGACCAGACGTATCACTTCCACGCCGGCGCGCCGACGCTTGAGAACTACGTGAAGGCGACGCGCGAGCTGATCGCGCGCATCAACGGCCGGCTCGACCAGCTTGGCCAGCCGAAGGTCGCATTGACGTCCGCGCCGCTGCCGGTGCGCATCGCCCCGAAGAATCCAGAAAAGATCGTGCTGGCGTACGGCGACGAGTTGCTCGCGATGGCGCGGCAACGGCCCGAGATCATCGTCATGGACGCGGACCTGCTGTCGGATTGCGGCATCGAAGCGTTCAAGGCGGAACTGCCGCAGCGCTTCATCGAGTGCGGCATCGCGGAGCAGCACATGGTGTCGGCTGCCGGCGGGATGGCGCTGCGCGGCATGCTGCCGGTCGTGCATTCGTTTGCGTGCTTCCTGACGACGCGCGCCAATGAGCACATCTACAACAACGCCACCGAGAAGCGCCGCATCATCTACGTCGGCACGCTCGCGGGCGTGGTGCCCGGCGGCCCCGGCCACTCGCACCAGTCGGTGCGCGACATTTCGGCCATCGGCGCGGTGCCGGGACTGATTGCCTTCGAGCCGTGCAGCGAGCGCGAAGCGCGCATGGCGATTCGCTGGGCGGTCGAGCAGAATCCCGACAGTACCTACCTGCGGTTCGTCAACGTGCCGCTCGATCTGCCGTACGCGATGCCGGCCGACTACGCGTTGCACGTCGGCCGCGGAGTGACGCTCCGCGAGGGCACGGACGTCGCGATCATCGGCTACGGCACGATGCTGTTGACCAATGCGTGGAAGGCGGCCGACGCCCTCGCACAACAGGGCATCTCTGCCGCCGTCATCGACCTGCCGTGGCTGAACCGCATCGACGATGAGTGGGTGAAGACGCTTGGTGCGTACTCGCACGTCCTCACGCTCGACAACCACTACCTGGAATTCGGCCAGGGCGTGCAGACGGCACTGCCCATGATTCTGGCCGAGGAGCTGGACGCCGACTGGTCCCGCGTGCGTGGCGAGCTGGGCAGCAACGACCCGGCCTTCGTCGACCCTGGCTTCGGCCTGCACATCACGCAGGCCTGCGCCTCCTATGACGTGATCGAGGCGGTCGAACTCTGCCTC
>CAZBYY010000251.1:0-5539 GCA_964495855.1 uncultured Acidobacterium sp.
TGGGAGTTGAAGGTCGGCGCTCCCATCACGGCGCTGCTCGCGCTCGACGAGCAAGTGGTGTTCGGCACGAGCGCGAAGTTCGTCGTCAGCGTCGACGTTCGTAACGGGCAGGAGCGCTGGCAGCGCCGCATGGGCGGCGATATGGCGGGGACGCCGATTGCCGACGACAAGCGCGTGTATTACGCGACCAGGGACAACATGCTCTGGGCCGTCGATCGCAACTCGGGGAACCTGCGATGGAACGCGTCACTGGCGGCGCGGCCCGCCGGCGGGCCGCTGCAACTCGGGCCCGCGTTGCTCATGCCGCTTGTGTCGAGCCAGATCGTCGGCTTCGCCGCGCAAGACGGCAAGCAGGCGGTCACGGCCGCAGCCGCCGGCGAGATCGGCCTGCAACCGTACGTGCGTGCAGGCGTCCGCCTGACGCAACCCCAGGTGATCACCGTCAGTCGCGATGGCCAGCTGCAGGGATTTGGCCGGAGGTACGAGCCGATCCCCGTTCAGCTGCCCGAGTTGCCGGGAACGGTCACCAATCCATAGAACGAACGTTCTCCGTTCGTTCGACGGCCGCTACCCGATCGATCGGGCGAGGCGGCGGATGGCCTCTTCGATTTGCGCGTGCGTGATTCCGGAGAATGCGAGACGTGCGAAGTTGTGGCCCTGGCCGTCGACGAAGAAGGCGCTGCCGGGGACGAAGCTGACCTTTTCTTTCAGCGCGCGGTCGAGCAGGTCCCGATCATCGACGCCGTCGGGTAGTCGAATCCACAGGAAGAATCCGCCGCGCGGCGAGGTCCAGCTCACGCTGGGCGGCGCATCGTTCTTGAGCGACTGCTCCATCACCGTGCGCTTGGCCTGATAATGCGCGCGCAATCCTGGGGCGATGCGGTCGATCACTCCGTCGGCGAGCGCTCCGTGCACGAGGCGTTGATCGAACACGCCACTCGAGATGTCTGCCGCCTGCTTGCAGAGTTCGATCTTGTCGGCGATCAGCCGCGGCGCGACCAGCCACGCCACGCGCAAGCCGGGCACGAGGATCTTCGAGAAGCTGCCGAGATAGACGACCCGCCCCTCGCGATCGTCGGCCTTGATCGGCCGCGTGTCGGCAAACGTCGTGACATCTTCGAAGTAGATCGAGCCGTAGGGATCGTCTTCGACGATGACCAGATCGTGCCGTTGTGCCGCGTCGAGCAGTTCGCGCCGCCTCGCCGCGCTCATCAGCAAGCCCGCAGGATTCTGGAAATTCGGCGTCACGTAGACGAACTTTGCCGGCCTGCCCTGCTGCCGCAATGCTGCAGCGACGCGTTCGACATCGGCGACCGAGATGCCGTCGCGATCCTGCGGCACGCCGACGAGCGACGCCTGCAAATTCTGAAAGGCGGCAATAGCGCCGCTGTACGTGGGCAGCTCCACGATGACCGGGTCGCCGGGATCGATCAGCACGCGCCCGACGAGGTCGAGGCCCTGTTGCGAGCCGCTCGTGATCACGACATCTTCGAAGGCTGCCGAGATGCCTCGTGTGGCGAGCGTGTGTGCGAGCAGGTGCTCGATGAGCGGCCGGTAGCCGCGCGTGGCGCCGTACTGCAGCGTCGTGCCGTTATGTGACGCGAGCAGCCGCTGCGCGATCGCCTGCAGGTCCTCCCAGGGAAACACGTCGGGTGCGGGATACCCGGCTGACAACGAGATCAATCCTGGTATCGATCCGCTGAGCGCGCCGATCTTGCGGATCGCCGATTCCTGGTAGTGCTGCGCGGCTTTCGAAATCATGCGCGTGTCGCCTCACTGAGACCGTCCGATGGTGTGTGCACTTCGACGCCGGCCGATTGCGCGGCGAGATGCAGCCGCATGTAGGTGGCCACGCCGGTCAAGCCGACGTATTGAAACACCACGCCTCGCACGAGCCACGCAAACACCTGCAGCGGCAACGCTGCCAGGCCGACGAATGGAACGAACGCGATCAATCCGAGCGCCGTGGTGGCGAGGATCGATGCGCCGGTGGCCATCAGCATCAGGGCCAGGATCGCGCCGAGCACGAGGCCGAGTTCGCGAAAGCGCCGCTTGAGCAAGCGGGCCACGTGGGGCACCGCCTCGACGATGTGACAGTCTTCGGCGGCCATGACGATCTGCATCAGCAGATACAGGAAATTTACCAGCGTGATCACGACCAGCACGCCGAGCGACGCGAGCGTCAGCGCGAGTGCATCGATCGATGGCGACAGCGTGGGGCCGAATACGAATCCAAAGTACGCGGCGGCAATGACGCCGTAAGTCACGGTGAGTGCGATGCCAAGCCGAAGGTATCGCGAAAACAGCCGCTGCACACCGGTGCTGAAACGCTCGAGTGTCGCCTGGTTGGCGTCCTGGAGCGCTTCGAGCCGGAGCGGCGGCACTTCAATCGCGCCGGCCGCGCGGTCGCCGGCCAGCAATACCGTGACGCTGCCCGCCTTCACGGCGAACATCAGGATCGAGCCGCCCGAGAGGATCACACCGAGGGCCAGGGCGAAGGCGGCCAGCGCAAACGGCTGCGCCAGCAGCACGCCGACCATCGTCGACACCGTGCGTGTGAGGTCGTCGAGGCGCAGCAGATCGAACGGATTGCCGCCGACCACGAGCGCGACCAGGACCAGGCCGCCAACGATGGGCACGGCGACGAGCGTCTTGAACAGCGTGTCGGCGATGAATTGGACGAGCACCACCTGCCAGTTGGCGGCGGCGACCAGGGCGCCGCGTTTGAGGGAGACCTTCAGCAGAGTAGTTGACATTCTACAATGGCGATGCCGATGCCCTTTCCTCCGTTTGTCACGCGCGGCGCCATTCGCATCGCGCTCGGCGGCCTGGTGGCCGCCGCAGCGATCGGCGTCGCGTCGCTCGTCATCGAATGGACGAAATTCGGGGGCGATCTCGACCAGTCGCGCGCCCGGCTCAAGGTCGAGGTAGAGGGGCAATTCGCAGGGCTGGCGGCGCGGCTCGACGCCGCCGTGCGCGCGGGCCGCGTCGACGCCGAGACGATCCGGCGCGCGGAGTCGAGCGACGCGAGTGCAACCAGAGAGCTGTTCGATCGCGCGGCCGCGGCCAGCGCGGCGGGCGCGCATGTCGCGGTCACCATCTACGGCCGCAACAACCAGGCGCTGGCGTGGGTCGGGCGGTCTGAAAATCTCGTCGCGGCGCGCCTGGCTGGTCCAGCGGCGACCTTCCTCGCGCAGTCGTCGCAAGGCCTCCAACTCGTCCGGATTGAGCCCATCGTCGATGCCGCCGGCGATGGACGGACTGTCGCCGCCGTCGTGGCCGAGACCCCGTTACCGAGGTCGACCAGCGGCGCACTCGCCGGCGCTGAATTTTCGCTCGAGACGAGCCTCGTGCCGGTGGCGTTGCGGCTGCAATTTGAAGGCGCGACAGAAGCGGGCCCGAACACGTTCGTGATCCGGTCAGCCAGCGGCGAACCCCTTGCGGCCGTGATCGTCGCCGATCGCGACCTCGTTGAGGCGCGTCAGCAGCTTCGGCGCCACGGGGTGGCTGCGGAACTTGGCTTGCTGGCCCTGCTCGTACTGCTGTGGGCGGGACCGCTGCTCGACTGGCGGCGGCTCACGCACTCCCCCGCCGCGGCCTCGATGCTGACATTGGTCATCGCGTTGCAGCTGATCGCCGCGCGCGCCCTGTTGTGGATTGCCGCGCGCCTGGCGGGCCTTGCCGGTCCCGAGCTTGCGCCGATGACGACGTGGCCACGGTTGTCGCACGTCGCGCTCGCATCGCCGATCGACTTTGCGTTGAACGCCCTGCTGGCCGCCGGTCTCGTGGCGCTCGCCTCATCGAGCTTCCGGCTGTGGCGGGCGGCGCACCGGCCCGGCGTTGGAACGGTGTGCGTGGACCGCACCTCGATCGCGCTGGGTTTCGTCCTCGCGCAAGCGGCGGCCGGCGCGGGCGTTGCGGTGGTGGTCATCGCGTACGAATGGTTCCTCCGCACGCACCTCTCACACGCGCCGGTCGACATCGTGCGCGTCACGCTCGACCGGCTCGATCCGGTCAGGGTGCCGGTCATCATCGGCATCGTGGCGCTGAATGCGGCGGTAGTCGGCGCCGCGGTCCTGATGATGCGGATCGCGTGGTCGCCGTGGATCTTTCCGCATGGCCGCCTGATGTGGCGGCTCCGCGCGGTAAGCTTGTGGCTGCTGCCGGCGGCCATCGCCCTGGCCGGCGTCGACGCGGGTCGGCGCGCGCCGCAATGGCCGTCGTTCGCGATTGTCGTCTGCGCAGCTGGCGCCGCCTGGCTCGCGCACCGCTACGCGCCACTCACCCGTCGCGGATCGCAGGCCACGCGGCTGCTGCTGTCGTTCCTTGCGCTCGCGGTGCCGTCGCTGGTGATGTATCCGTCGCTCGTCGATGCCTCGGCACGCGCGCGGCGGGAGGTGGTCGAGTCGCGTTACGCGCCCGAGGTGCGCAACCAGCGGCAAGCGCTGCACACCAAGCTGCAGAAGGCCCTGGTCGAGATCAATCGCATCGGCGGACTCGACGATCTGGTGCGTGCCAGCGAGCCGCCGCCCACCGGACCGCCGCCGACCGACGCCGCGTTCCTGGTGTGGTCACAAACCAGCCTCGCGACGGAGCGATTGACGTCGAGCATCGAGCTGCACGATGCGGGCGGCACCATGGTCAGCCGCTTTGCGATGAACCTGCCGGATTTCACGCAGCCGCAGCCGTGGGTCGAGACGTCGTGCAACTGGGAAACGCTCGAGGAAGTGTCGCCGTTGTTCTCGGAGGAACGGCGGCTGCTGCACGCCGGGCGCGCCCTGTGCTCACCTGACGGACGCCACGCCGGATCTGTTGTCGTCCACTCGATGCTCGACTACAGCAACCTGTCATTTCTTTCGGCGCAGAATCCGTATGTCGCGTTGATGCGATCGGGCCAGCCGGACCAGTCGCCGCCGGCACGCGCCGATGTCGAGTTCTACGCGTATGGGTGGAGCCGGCGCGTGTTGTACAGCTCGTCCGAGAGCGCGCCGCCCCTGCCGGCCGACGTGTTCGAGCAGGCCTACGCCTCACGCACGCCCTTCTGGACCGCCATGCAGCGGGGCTCCGAGCCGCTCGATGCGTTCGTGC
The DNA here is from genome assembly GCA_964495855.1 of uncultured Acidobacterium sp. Lineage (GTDB taxonomy): Bacteria > Acidobacteriota > Vicinamibacteria > Vicinamibacterales > UBA2999 > 12-FULL-67-14b. Next base: position 5,089 of record CAZBYY010000251.1, read on the forward strand.
TCAGCGATCGTGGCGCGATCTACGTTCTCGCAACGCGACGGCAGACCGTGTTCGCCCACGTCGTGAGCGAGGCCGAACTGCTGGCGCTCTCGTTTGTGATTTTTTCCGCCGGCGTGCTCGGCGGCATGCTGTTCAACCTCCTGGTCGGCCGCGCACCGGCGTCGGGCCGCGCGCTGTTCGCGGAGGTGCGCGCCAGTTTTTATCGCAAGTTGTTCCTGGCCTTCGTGGCCGCGGCGATCGTGCCGGTGCTGGCGCTGGCACTCGTATCGCGCGCCTACATGGCGAACCTGATTCGCACGGACATCGAAGCGGAAGCGACGCGGCTCACGACGGTCGCCGGACGGGTCTTCCAGGACCTGCGCGCGTTTGTCGGCCAGGCGACGGTCGCCGACGACTTGATCGTGTGGCTGAGCCGCGTGATCGCGCAGGACGTCAACATCTTCGACGGATC
>CAZBYY010000252.1:0-5521 GCA_964495855.1 uncultured Acidobacterium sp.
AAAAACGGCGCCGCGGCCATTCGCCAGCAGGTAACGCTGCGCACCGCCCGCTCGGCGCTTACCGATACGATCGGGATAGGCACAGGCCAGCAAGCCGCCCACCGATACACCCTCGCTGTCGACCGCTCGCGACTCGCGAAGACGCGCTGCGAACTGACCCGCGAGCGGCGCGCCGTAGAGCGCCATGATCATGTCCCCGACGAACTTGTCCACGGTGCCGCGATTGGCGAACACGACGCCGACCATCCGCGTGAACAGCTCGTTGAGCTGGGCGACGACATCCTCCGGCGACCCTTTCTCGCTCATCGTCGTGAAGCCGCGGATATCCGAAAACAGCACGGTCATGTGGCGGCGTGAACCGCCGAGCGCCGCAAGCGACGGATTGGCGACGAGCTGATCGAAGACGTCCTTCGACACGTAGCGGGAGAACAGCTTTTTCACCTGCCGCTTCTCCCGGCCTTCGACGAAGTACTTCCAGGCCAGATCGCCAACGAACGCAAACACCAGCGCGAGCATCGGGACGGTGAGCGATGTCCACCTACCTGCTGCAAACGCGGCGAACGATTGCCACACGAGCAGCGCCGCCACGATCGAGGCGACCAGTCCCGTCAGCCACGCGTTCAGATAGGCGCCGGCGACGCCGACACTCATCACCACGGCCGCCACCGTCACGATCGTCACCCACGCGGGCGCCGGCATGATCGATCGCGTCGCAAGGAAACCGTCGACGAGGTTCGCATGCACTTCGGGACCGGTGATCTCGCCCTTGGGGAAGGGCGTCGTGAACGTATCCTTCAGGCCTTCGGCGGTGGCACCGACGATCACGATCCGATTCTTGAAGAGCGCCGGATCGATCGCGGGACGCTGGCCTTCGACAAGCTGCTGCTCAGCGTAGAAAACGTCGTAGAAGGAATACGACGTGAAGGTTGGCTGTCCGTTGGCGTTTTCGGCGGGGCCGCGCCACGGCACCATCACGGAACAATCGCCGGCGTAGTCTCGATGCGGCGCAATGACGGGCCTGAAGCCCGCCGCCATTGCGGTCGCGACGGAGAACGACGCGATCGCATGGTCATCGACCGTCACGATCGGCGATGAGCGGCGCACGGCGCCGTTGGCATCGACGTGCATCAACGTGTGCCCGATGCCGCGGGCGACATTGGCGAGTTCCGGAAATGGCGGCGTCAATCGCGGGCGCGGCTGCACGCAGTCGGTCGGGGGCATCGGCAGGTTCAGCGCGTGCGCGTCGAGCGCCTGCGGCAACGCACGCGAGGCATCAACGAGTTCAGGCGCCGCCACATCCGCGGCATGCACGACGTTGCCGGCCTTCTTCGTCGCTTCGACAAGTGCCGCGTCCGATTCGTCGCCGCTCCATTCCTGGTCGCCAACGGTGAACCGGCGCTTGTCGCGTTCGGTGAACAACACGTCGTAGCCAATCACCTTCGCGCCTGCCGACGCGAGATAGTCGATCACGGTCGCATGCACCAGCCGCGGCCACGGCCATCGGCCAACGAGCGGCTCCATGCGGCGCAGGCTTTCGTTGTCGATCGCGATGAGCACGATATCCGGCGAGGGCGCGTCGGGCCGCGCGGTGGCCGCGACACGCATGTCGTAGGTCTGCAGCTCGATGTTGTGAACGAAGTCGAGGAGCCCGAGTGCGCCCGCCAGCAGGGCCGCGGCGAGTGGAATGGCTCTCTGGAGCATGGTTGGTACCGCTACGGGGATTCGAACCCCGGTATCCTGACTGAGAATCAGGTGTCCTGACCCCTAGACGATAGCGGCATCCAGGTCGACGAACCTTGATTGTATCGAGCCGACTGCGAGAGGGTCAACCGTCCGCACCTGAGCACGCGCCACGGGGCCGGCGCGCACATGCGTCGAATGGGACGATAATGGGAGGATGCGTTCGTTCGCGCTGGCGCTTTCTCTTGCGGTGCTCACGATTTCACTCGCGTGCGGCGGCGACAAGGCCACCCCGGCCCCCGCGACCCCGGCGCCGCCGGCCGTCGATCCGTCAACGGCCGCGACGATCACGGCTTCGGTGAAGTTCGAAGGCACGCCGCCGGCGCCCGAGATGATCACGCTTACCGGCGATCCCAAGTGCGTCAGCGAGAACGGCGCGCCGCAACGCGCCAGCGAAACCATCGTCGTGGGCGACAACCAGGCGCTGCAGAACGTGTTCGTCTACGTGAAGGACGGCCTCGGCCGCTTCGCCTTCCCGATCCCGACGCAGCCGGTCGTGCTCGACCAGGACAAGTGCCGGTACACGCCGCGCGTGCTTGGCGTGCGCGTCGGACAACCGTTGCAGGTGCACAACGGCGATCCGTTGCTGCACAACGTCCGTTCGAACGCGGTGATCAACCAGGCCTTCAACAAGTCGACGCCGGTCGAGGGCATGACGTTCGATCACACCTTCGCCACGCGCGAAGTGATGGTGCCGTTCAAGTGCGATGTGCACGGCTGGATGAGCGCCTACGTCGGCGTGCTCGATCATCCGTACTTCGGCACCACCGCCGCCGACGGCAAGGTCGCGCTCGCCAACCTGCCCCCGGGCACGTACACCATCGAGGCGTGGCACGAATCGCTCGGCACCAAGACGCAGCAAGTCACCGTTGGCGCCAAGGAATCGAAAGATGTCAGCTTCTCCTTCTCACGCTGACGCAGCCGCCGGCGTCGCGGCCAAGACGCACACGCGCGGCGGTGACTACCTCACGCTGACCAAGCCGCGCCTCAACTTCCTCGTCCTGCTGACGACGGCCGCGGCCTATTCGCTGGGCGCGGGCCCCGAGGCGCGCGTCATCGATCTCGTGCACACGCTCCTCGGCACCTTCCTGGTGGCCGGCGGCGCAGCCGCGTTGAACCAGGTCTGGGAGCGGCGCACCGATCGGCTGATGCGCCGCACGCAGCGGCGCCCGTTGGCCGACGAGCGACTGACGGTGACCCAAGGCACGGCGTTCGGCGTGATCCTCACGATCATCGGCGTCGCCGAACTGGCGTACTTCATCAACCTCCTCGCCGCGTCGGTCGCGTTGCTGACGACGGCGTCGTACATCTTTTTCTACACACCGCTGAAGCTGCGCACGTCGCTCTCGACGATCGCCGGGGCCGTGCCCGGAGCACTGCCCGCGGTAATCGGGTGGGCCGCAGCGACCAACACGGTCTCCGTGCAGGCGTGGGTGCTCTTCGGCATCGTCTTCCTGTGGCAGATGCCGCACTTCCTCGCCATCGCGTGGATGTATCGCGACGAGTACGCGCGCGCGGGCATGCCGCTGCTGTCCGTGATCGAGCCAACCGGCAGGGCCACGGGACAACAGGCGGTGATCTACACCGCCGCGTTGATTCCGGTCAGCATGGCGCCCACCGGCGTCGGCCTCGCCACGGCCTACTACCTCGTCGGCGCGATCACCGCGGGTGCGGTCTTGATGGTGCTGTCGCTGGAGTTTTCGGCAAAGCGCGACATCGACACGGCACGACGGTTGTTCTTCGGATCGATCCTCTACCTGCCGATCCTCTGGGCGATCCTCGTGCTCGATCACCGCCGGCTCGAGGCGATGGTGCCGACGGTGCTAAGGTTATAGCGCATGTCCGTCAACGATCTCCCCGCCCTCAACGCCACGCTCAACGCCATCTCGTTCATCCTGCTCGTGACCGGCTACGTCTTCATCCGCCGGAAAGAGTGGCGCAAGCACCGCGCCTGCATGATCGCCGCGCTCGTCATGTCAGGCCTGTTTCTCACGTCCTACCTGATTTACCATGCGCAGGTCGGCTCGGTGCCGTTTCGAAAGACCGGCTGGATTCGCACGGTGTATTTCGCGGTGCTGATTCCGCACGTCATCCTCGCCGCAGCGATGGTGCCGCCGGTGATCATCACCGTGTCACGGGGCTTGTCGGCGAAGTACGACAAGCACCGCCGCATCGCGCGCTGGACGCTGCCGATCTGGCTGTATGTGTCGATCACCGGCGTGATCGTGTATTTGATGCTCTACCAGCTGTAACGGTGGTGGCCACCTTGCCAGTCGTTTAGCGATACAGCAAGTACTTCGCGCGCAGGCGCCGCCATCGCGCCTCGTCCGTCGTCCACGTCGCCGACACCGCCGACGCATCCTCTCCGCGACGCACGCGCTCGATCGGCTCCGGCGAACCAAACAGCCGCCACGTCGACGACGGATCGAACTTGCCGGCATACATCGAGGCCAACGTCGAGACAATCTCGAGACCCAGGCGCACCGGCTGCAAGGCATTGCGGTTGGTGATCACCATGAACACGCCGCGGCACTCTTCATTGGCGTACTTGCTTTCCTTCGGCGTGAAGGTGACCGGGTAGAAGCGGATGCCGGCGATGTGTTTCGCGTTTAGCGCCGCTGCGAGCCGCACCCCGTCGATCCACGGCGCGCCGAACTGCTCGAATGGCTGATCCGTCCCGCGCCCGACCGAGACGTTCGACAACTCGAAAGCCCCGATACCCGGGTAGAGCGCCGCCTGGTTCAGGTTGCGCATGTTCGGCGACGGGTTGATCCAGGCCAGGCCCGTGTCATCGTACCAATCGTCGCGACGCCAGTTCTCCATCGCGACAACGGTCAGGGACACGTTCAAGTGCCGCTCCTCGTTGTACACCTTCGCCAGCTCGCCCATCGTGAGGCCGTGGCGGATCGGCATCGGCATGTAGGCGATGTAGGTGTTGGGCGACTCGTTCGGGCCAGGCTCGCGTGACAGCGGACCTTCGATCTGCCAGCCATTGATCGGATTGGGGCGATCGAGGACGACAAACGCGATCTTGTGGCGCGCGGCTTCTTCCATCGCGTAGCCCATCGCGAGTTGATACGTGTAGAAGCGTGTGCCGATATCCTGCAGATCGAGCACCAGCGTATCGATGCCGGCGAGCGAGCCCTCCGGCGGACGACCGGTGCCGCCCTTGTAAAACAGCGAATGGATCGTCAGCCCGGTCGCATCGTCCTTGTCGGCCGGCACGTCGGCGTCGACGAGGCCGCGAATGCCGTGTTCGGGAGAGAACAACGCGACGAGCTGCACGCCAGGAGCCTTGTGAAGCAGGTCGATCGTCGAGCTCCCGTCGCGCGCGCGGCCGGTGTGATTCGTAATCAAGCCGACCTTCTTGCCGCGAAGAAGCTGGAAGCCGTCGCGGGCCAGGACGTCGATGCCGGAGAGCGTTCGACGGTCGTTCGATGTCGGTTCTACGGACGTTCGACGTACGGGAGAACTCTCACCCGCAGAACGATCGCCGAACGGTCGTAGCACCGTCGTCGAGCCGCCGTAGACGATCCCTGCCGCCACCGTCGCGATCTTGCTTCGCAGGACGCCGACGTCGCCGGTGCCATCGGGGTGCAAGCGGCTTGAAAGAAACAGCACGTACGAGTTCGACACCGGATCGACCCAGAGGCTGGTGCCGGTGAAGCCGGTGTGCCCGTACGACGGCCCGACGGGATACAGGTCGCCGCGATTGCTCGAGTACGACGAATCGATGTCCCAACCGAGCCCGGGCACGCTCGTCATGCCGGAACTGACCTTC
>CAZBYY010000253.1:0-5518 GCA_964495855.1 uncultured Acidobacterium sp.
GACCTCCGGCTGATCCTGGTCGCGCCGGTCGCGCGGCGACGCGTGTTCCTCGCGCGAGTCACGCGCACGGTGGCGCAGGCGGGATGGATGGTGGTGATCTTCCTGCTGCCGGTGCTCGCCGGCGTCGGCCTTGCGAAGTGCGCGCCGTGGTCGTTCATCCTGACGGCGGCGATGACCGTCGTGCCGTTCGTCGTGATTCCGGTGGCGCTCGGCTCGATCATCACGCTCATGCTCGTGAACGTGTTCCCGGCGCGGCGGGCACGCGACATCCTGATGCTGATGGGGCTGGTCTTCGCGATGAGCATCGTGATGCTGTTGCGGTTCCTCCAGCCCGAACGGCTGTTGCGCGTGGAGTCGATGCCGGAGGTGACCGATTTCTTTGCGACGCTGCAGTCCCCGGTCACGCCGCTGCTGCCGTCGTTCTGGGCGGGGGAGTCGTTATTTGCCGGGCTGCACGGCCGCACCGACTGGATGCATCTTGGCGCGCTCTGGTCCACCGCCCTCGCCGCCATCGTCGTCGTCGGCTGGGCGTTCGAGCGGTGGCACTTCAGCGGATTCAGCAAGGCGCAGGAAGCCCGCAAGGCGCGGTTCACGCAGTGGCGCGTGCTCGATCGCGCGGTGGGGTGGCTGCCGCTCTCGCCGACGCGCCAGCACCTGCTGATCAAGGACCTCAAGGTCTTCCTGCGCGACGTCAGCCAGTGGTCGCAGTTGTTGCTGCTGCTGGCGCTGATGCTGGTGTACCTCTACAACTTCCGCGTGCTGGACCTCGAGAAGATCCCGTACATGAGCGGCTTCCTGAAGAACGTCTACGCGTTCATCAACCTGGCGATGGCGGGATTCGTGATGGCGACCGTCACGGTGCGATTCGTGTTTCCCGCCGTGTCGGCCGAGGGCGCGGCGTTCTGGATCATCCGCACGGCGCCGATCAGCCTCAGTGATTTCCTGTGGTCGAAGTTCTGGACCGGTCTCGTGCCGGTCCTCGTGCTCACCGAGATCCTGATCGTCGCCGGCAACGAGCTGCTGGGCGTCGATCCCTTCCTCAAGCGGATGTCCGCCGTGGCGATCGTGTTCATGGCCTTCGCGCTCGTCGGACTCGCCAGTGGGCTCGGCGCGCGCTATCCGCGCTTTGCCGCAGACAATCCGAGCCAGGTCGCCGGCTCGTACGGCGGCGTCGCGTTCATGGTGCTCGCGGTGCTCTTCATCATCGTCATGATCGTGCTGCTTGGCTGGCCGTCGAGCATTTACCTGTTCGCGCAGTTCCGCAATCGCGCGCTGACGGCGAGGGAAGAGGTCGCGATTGCCGTGATGTTCACCGCGGCGGCAGCGGTCAGCGTGGCGACGTTCGTCGCCGGCATGCGCACTGGCGTGCGCGCCTTGCAGGAGATGGACCGGACGCCGTCCTAGTGTCCCGGCTTGCCGCGCAGCACGCCGATCTGCATCAGCAACAGCGTGAAATCGTAGAGACGCAGTTCATCGACGATCTTGCCGTCCTCGATGGTCATGATCCGCACGCCGCGGATGTGCGCCTTGCGGCCGGTGGCCGGCAGCCCCATGAATTCCCCTTGGTGCGTGGCATGGACGTGAAACACCTGCGCGACGCGGTTGCCGTCGATGATCAGGCTCTCGGTCTTCATCGTCCAGTCCGGAAACACCGAAAAGAGGCGGCGGTTGGACTCCTCGACGGCGGAACTGCCCTTGAGATCCCCGAAGATCGGGCTGTTGACGCGGCAGGTGTCGGCATACATGCTCGCCAGTCCCGCCGTGTCGTGTGACGTCTGAAACGATTCCCACCGTTCAAAGAGGCGCACCACTTCGTCCCTGGACATGGCGCCAAGTCTACGATGAGCGCGGCGTTATTTCGGCGCAGTCAGAAAATCTATGCGCAGCAGCGACAGCTCCGGAACCTCGTGGTTTTCGACCACGGCCGACTGACCAGCCTCGACCCAGCGAGTGGTCCCGGAGGGGATCTCGATGAGCAGCGCCGGCTGCTTCGCCGCGACGGTGGCGCTGTCGTGCTGCTCGACCCGCAGCCGCGTGATGCGCAGTTGCGCGTTCGCGAACGTGTCGTCGCCTGGCGCCAGGCGGCGACTGCCGCTCGCGCCGGCGGGATCCGTCTTCAACACGATGCGGAGAAAGTCGCTTGGAGTTTTCGAGGTGTTCTCGACGGCATGGTGCTCATCGCGCGCCACCGAGACGCGGACGGCGCCCGTCTTCACCGGCTGGCGGGTGACGACAAACGTCTTCTCGCCGGTGTGGCGGAACACCACGCCATCGGAGTCATTCAGGTACACGTAGATGGTGGTTCCCGCGCCGTGCGCATGGGACGGCAGCTTCGCGCCGGCGTCGTAGTGGACGCGCACCACGCGGACGTACGGGTTCTCGAGCTGCAGCTTGTATGCGTCCGGCAGCATCTTCGTCGGATCCTGAGCGCGCGCCTCGGCAGGCAGCGCCAGCGCTGCTGCGGTACTCATCGCGACGAGGAATGCTCTAGAATGGGCGGTCATGAAACGCCTGCTCATCTGCTTGGCCATCGCTGTCACAGTCTATGCACAAGACGCCGTCCGCGCACAAAAGGGCGGTGACGGACCGGATCCCTGGTTCGGCACGTTCTCGATCATCGCGTTCGATCCGGCGACCAAGGAGTTCGGGGTCGGGGTGCAGTCGCGCGCGTTCGGCGCGGGCGCCGCGGTGCCGTGGGCCGAAGCCGGCGTCGGCGCGGTGGCCACGCAGGCCGCAGCCAACCGCCTCTACGGCCCCAAGGCGATCGCGCTGCTCAAGCAGGGCCTGTCGCCGGAAGAGGTCGTCAAGCGGATCACCGATGAAGATCCGGGCCGCGACACGCGGCAGGTGGCCGTGATCGATGCGAAGGGCCGCTCAGCGGTCTACACGGGCAAGCGCGTGATCGATCGCAACTCGGATCCGAAGGACCTCGTGCATCTCGGCGGCTACGCCGGCCACGTGACCGGGGAGAACTTTTCGGTGCAGGGCAACACGCTGGCGAGCCGCGCGGTCGTTGAAGCGATGGCCGCGGCGTATCGCAGCAGCAAGGGGTCGATGGCGGAGCGCTTGATGGATGCCCTCGATGCGGGCCAGTCAAAAGGCGGCGACACGCGCGGCATGCAGTCGGCCGGCCTCCTCGTGGTCAAGCCGATCGCGCCGGGATCGGATTCCACCGTGGAACGCATTGTCGACGTCCGCGTCGACGATTCGCCGGAGCCGTTCAAGGAGCTGCGCCGCTTGTTGAACATGACGCTCGGCGTGCCGCAACGGTTGCTGACGAGCGCCGCCGACCTGTCGAAAGCCGGCAAGCACGCCGAGGCCATCGCCGAAGCCAAGAAGTCGCTCGAGATCAATCCTCGTAACGAGCAGGCGATGTACGCGCTGGCGAAGATCTACGCGTCTGCGGGCGATACGAAATCGGCGCTGGGCCAGTTGTCGATGGCGATCTCACGGCAGCCACGGCAGTGGAAAGCGGAAGCGGCCACCGACCCGGCGTTCGAGAAGCTGCGGGCGAATGCCGAATTCCAGAAGCTGATCAAGCCGTAGGCTTCACATCCGCGAGGGCTGCCACTGGAGGCCGAGGCTGATGATGCGTTCGATCAGCTTCGCATACGACACGCCGGCGCGCTGCGCTGACTCGGCGAAGTCCTCGCCCTGCGCGAGCTGCGGATTCGGATTCGCCTCGATGACGAACAGGTCGCCGTTGTCCTTCATCCGCAGGTCGATGCGCGCGTAGCCGGAGAGGTCGAGCGCGCGATAGACGCGCTTGGCCACGTGCTGCACTTTCGCCGCCTGGTCGTCCGGCAACGCCGCCAGCGCCGTGTCGATGCCGTGCTTCTTCTGGTACTTGACGCTCCACTTCACGCGCTCGGTCGCGATGCGCCAGTTATTGTCCGGCATCTTCGAGAACGACATCTCCCACACGGGGAACGTCTGCAACCGGTCGTTGCCCAGCACGCCGACGTAGAGTTCGCGGCCGTCGATGAATTCCTCGACGATGGCGGGCGTCATGATCGTGTCGTGGATGAACTGCACGCGCTTGGCGAGCTGCTCTTCGTTGGCGACGACCGACGCCTGCGAGATGCCGGTTGACGATTCGTACCACAGCGACTTGACGATCAACGGAAACTGCAATCGCTTCGGCAGCCTGGCCTTCTGGCCGACCGGCACGACGAGGAAATCGGGCACCGGAATGCGGTGATACGCCATGAGCTTCTTGGCGAGCGCCTTGTCGCGCGACAAGGTCAGGCCGCGCGGGTTGCATCCGGTGTACGGCACCTTCAGCAATTCGAGGTAGCTCACCACGTTCTGGTCGAACACCACTACATCGTCGAACGCCTCCATGAGGTTGAAGGTGATCGTGGGCTTGAAGTCGTCCATCGTGGCGCGAATCGGCGTCAGGTCGTCGTGGACGCCGATCACGCGGATCTCGTGACCGAGCACCCTGAGCGTGCGCACCACGTCGTATTCCATGCGCCATTCCGCCTGTTGCACGGTGGTCTTGTCGACCTTCTCGTCGGGAGGCTCGAGTCCCTTGTGGACGAGCGCGAGCACGCGTTGTGGTTTCACAGGGCGATCCTATGGCGGCCGCTGTGCAGGTAGTTCATCACCTGCACCGTGAGCAGCACGGTGAATTCCTGGAGGGCGACGTCTTCGGGCGTCGCCAGGCGCAACTTCAACTCGCGGCAGCGGACGACGATGTCTTCGAGCACCTTGTCGATCGTGTACTGGTAAATGCCGGTCCAGTCGGCCACGACCTTGCGGACCTGTCGTCGGTGGCGGCCGAGAAACTGCGCGGCGGTCATCTTGGTGGCGTGCTCCGGCGCATCGGAGAACAACTTGCGCAGGTCGCGATCGTAGAACGCCGGGTGGTCGACGCCGTAGTGCGCGCGCTTCTTGCGGTAGTGATAGCGCAACGTGCGGTGCAGGCGGCGCAACGGATCGATTTCATCGCACGTGTTGAGCAGCGGCGGCTTGCCCTTCACCGACTGCATCAATTCGTCCATGTAGGCGAGCTTGCGGATGGCGGGCCATCCGGCGTAGCGCGTCTGCCAGTTGGACTCCGGCGTGAGCCACACGGCGAAGGTTTCCGCGAAGTCCTCGTCGGGATGGCTTTGCGCGTACCACGGATCGAGGTGCAGCACGTAGCTCTTGCTGTACGGGCGCGGCGCGTAGAACTCGGGATACGGCTGGGTGGGGCTGCCGAACAATTGGCGACGGTGCCGCCGCAGGCGCAGCTTGTAGACGTTGTCGATGACGTGGCCGGCCTCATGGCGCAGGATGCGCATGCACCAGTCGTGTTCGCCGCCTTCGACCGCGAGCATCTGCGCCTTTTCGAGCCGTTCGAGCCGCGGATGCGCGAGGTAGAAGGGCACCGCCATCGACGCCTCTCCGTCGGGCGTGAACCACTCGTCCGACAGGTAGAAGTGCAGAGGGAAATCGAGGCCGCGCGCGGCCAGTTCCTGCTTCAACTGATCGATGCGCTGGTCGAGTACCGTGCCTTTCAACTTCAATGGCA
>CAZBYY010000254.1:0-5511 GCA_964495855.1 uncultured Acidobacterium sp.
GAGTAGTTCAGCGGTAGAACGCGAGCTTCCCACGCTCGATGTCGCGGGTTCGATCCCCGTCTCCCGCTCCACCCTTCGCTCGCGGCCGAAAACCCTATGCGTCGAAACCTTGTCGTCGTGCTGCCAGTGGTTCTGGCCTGCGCCGTGGCCGGCATTCCGTGGATGCGTGAGCGTGCACGCCAGCGAGAGGCGCGCACGGCGCTCTTCAACGCAATTCAACCGGTCAAGCTGGTCAATTGCGAATTCGAGCGCTTCGGTGAGGCCGGTGATGGCGGGTATGTGGCCTGCCGCAACCTGCTTGATCGCGCCTCGGCGGTGTATTCGTACGGCATCGGCGGATTCGACAACTGGGGGTGCGCGATGTCGGCGCGCGTCAAGGCGCCGGTGCACGAGTACGACTGCTTCAACACGTCACTGCCGGGATGCGGCGGATTTCCAGGGGCGCAGCCGGTGTTTCATGCCGAATGCGTCGGACCCGAGAAGAATACTGACGGCAACCGCCTGTTCGACACCCCGGCGGCGCAGATTGCGCGCAACGGTGACGCCGGCAAACGTCTCGTCATGAAGATGGACGTCGAAGGCGCCGAGTGGCCCACCCTCCTCGCGATGTCTGACGCCACGCTCAACCAGATCGATCAACTCGTCGTCGAGTTCCATACGATGAAGCCCGAGCGCTTCCTCGAGACGATCGAACGGCTGAAGCGCACCTTTTACATCGCCAACCTGCATTGGAATAACGCGGTGTGTGACTCCAGTCTGTCGCCGATGACGTCGCCGGCGTTCGAACTGTTGCTGGTCAACAAGGAGCTGGCCAGGCTTGATCCGGCCGGCGGCGTGGCGCCGCCCAACCCGCTGGATGCGCCGAACATTTCTGTGGCCGCAGATTGCCAGGCCGCGCGTTGACGACTACTGAATCGAAATCCCCGCGCTGATGTTCCAGAGCTGCGTCCGCTTGGCCGACGGCAACACCGCCGTCGGCGAGCGCGACATCAGCTTGACCCAGCGCGCGTCGAATCCGGCGCCCAGGTGGCGCTTCATGAACCATCGGGCGCCGCCGCCAAAGGTGATCGCGCGGTTCCACGCTTCAGGCACGATGATTTCCGGCACGGTGCCGATCGCATCCGAGCGGCTTCGCACCTTGGACGTGGCCGGTCCGGCGCTCAGGTAGCTCCACCCGAACTTGTGACCGAAGTTCAGCGACACTTGCGGCGCCAGGCTGGTGATGCCCGTGTGGACCACGCGCGACAGTGTCTTTGTTGCCGTGGTGCCGCTGCCAGTGGTGGTGAACGTCTCGCCCGTGCCGCTGCCCGTGATCACTGATGCGCCGACGCCGAAGGCTACCGCCCTGAATCGAACTGGATACACCGTGGCACCGCCGGCGAGCCCCCAGTAGCGTCCAGGGTAGACGGTTGAGGCCGACCCGACCGGCACCCACCCTTCATCCTGCGGCAGACCGACGGTGGCGGCGTGGAGATCGACGACGAAGAGCGGAATGCGCTCAGGCTGCTGCTGCGCGGCGGCGGGAATGGCGGCCAGCAGCGCGAGCGCGAAGGCGAGGCGCATCAATAGCCGGACGCCTTTCCCGCTGCCGCCGGCAGTTCGCCGCGCGATTCCTTGACGATGCGCACGCCGGCGCTGGCGCCGATGCGCGTCGCACCTGCGGCGATCATGGCCTTGGTCTGCTCGAGATCGCGAACGCCGCCGGATGCCTTGACGCCCATGTCTTCGCCGACGACCCGCCGCATCAGCGCGATATCTGCCGCCGTCGCGCCGCCCGGGCCAAAGCCCGTGGATGTCTTGACGAAGTCCGCTCCTGCCGCTTTCGCGAGCGTGCACGCCGTGACCTTTTCTTCGTCGGTCAACAGCGCCGTTTCGATGATGACCTTGCTGCCCGCGCCAGCCGCGTGGCAGGCCGACACTACGCCGCGAATGTCATCGGTGACCAGCCGAACGTCGCCCGACTTCAAGGCGCCGACGTTGATCACCATGTCGATCTCCGACGCGCCGTCGAAGATCGCGCGGCGCGCCTCGAACTGCTTCACGTCCGGCGTCGTGGCGCCCAGCGGGAAGCCCACCACCGAACAGACACCGACGGGCGTGCCGCGCAGGTGTTGTGCCGCCAGTGCGACCCAGGTGGGATTGACGCACACGGTGGCAAATTTCCATTCGGCGGCCTCGCGGCACAGTTGCTCGATGTCCTTGGCCGTCGCGTCCGGCTTCAGCAGCGTGTGATCGATGTAGCCGGCGACGCCGCTGGCGCCGCCATCCGAGGCGTGCAGGCCCAACCGCGTCGCGCCGGCATCAAGGACGCCGCGGACGCGATCGGGACAGCAGTCGTAGGTGAAGCCGTGACACTGGCATCGCTGCGGGGCCACGGCCCCAGCGCGGGCGAGCTCCTCGAGGATCAGCTCGATGACGCGGCGATAGTCGGTCACGACAGTTTCTCCAGCGCGCGGATCTTGGCGAGGCGGCGGATGTAGCGGGCCTCGCCCATCGGTGTCGCCAGCCACGTGTCGACGATCGCCTTCGCATCGTCAACCGAGACCAGCGTGGCGCCGAACGCCAGCACGTTGGAGCCGTTGTGTTCGCGCGAGTAGCGCGCGATCGTCTTGTCGGTGGCCATCGCCGCCCGGGCGCCCGGGATCTTGTTGGCGGCGATCGTTGAGCCGATGCCGGCGCCGTCGATCACGATGGCCGCGTCCACTTCTTTCCGCGCGACGAGGCGCGCGACCTGGGCGGCGATGTCGGGATAATCGACCGGATCGCTGCCTTCCGTGCCGATATCCAGCACGCTCAGTCCGCGCTGGCGCAGATGGTCGCGGAGCTTGGCTTTCAGCGCGACCCCCGTGTGATCGCTGCCGATCGCGATCGACTTGATGTCGGCCACCGGCGCAAGACCATCGAGCCCGGCGTCGGCGACACCGCTCAACACGGTGATCCGCCGCGCCTTGAGGGTGTCGGCGGCCAGCGGCGTCACGTGCCCGCCAGGCTTGAGCGTCACGCTCGACCCGACGTCGAGCGTTCGGGCATCTGCCTCAGTGATGATGTCGAACGTCTTGTTCATCCGAGCTACTTATTATTCCCGACCCGCATCACTTCCCGACAACGATCATGCCCCGACAAATCTGAGCCCCGCCCCTGTCGTCTCCCGACAAGTATCATGCTAGTCTTTCCGCCGTGACAACGAAAACCACGGCGGCACCGGCCGTCCTGATTGGCGAAGACGAACTCCACGCGAGGATTCGCGCGCTCGCGCACGAGATCCGCCAGGACCTGCCCGGCGGGCAGCTTCATTTCATCTGCGTGCTCAAGGGCGCGTTCCTGTTCCTCGGCGACCTGATTCGCGCGACGAACGGACAGGTCAGCGTCGACTTCATGTCATGTTCGAGCTACGGCACCGGCACTTCGTCGTCCGGCGAAGTGCGGCTGACGAAGGATCTCGATTCGAGCATCGAGGGCCGCGACGTCGTCGTCGTCGAAGACATCGTCGATACCGGGCTGACGCTGCATTACCTGCAAGAGATCCTGCTCGCCCGCGGACCGCGCACGCTGCGCACCGCGTGCCTGTTGAGCAAGCCAAGCCGCCGCAAGATCGACGTGAAGGTGGATTACATCGGCTTCACGATCGAGGACCGGTTCGTGGTGGGCTACGGGCTGGATTACGCCGAGCAGTATCGCAACCTGCCTTACATCGGCGTGCTGGAATAACAGGCGGACCGGAAACGTCCGCCTCACATCCCGACGGCTTTCCGCACTAGTTCCGCTGCCTTGCGGGCGTCGGCCAGGACGCTGGCTTCGTCCAGCGTCAGCACCTTGCGATCGCGCATCAGGATCCTGCCGTTGACGATCGTCGTCTCGACGTCATCCCCCCGCGATGTGTAGACGATCTGGGAGATGGGATCGAACACCGGCTGCTGACGCGGCTTCGCGAGGCTGACGATGATGAGGTCGGCGCGCTTGCCGGCCTCCAAGGATCCGAGCCTGGCCTCTTGCCCGATCACCCGCGCGCCGCCGAGCGTAGCCATTTCGATCGCCTCGGCTGCGCTGATGGCGGTCGGGTCCATCGTCACGAGCTTCTGCTGGAATGCCGCCTGCCGCATCGCCTCGAACATGTCCAGGTCGTTGTTGCTGGCCGCGCCGTCCGTGCCCAGGCCGACATTCACGCCGGCCTTCCGGTACTTGATGACCGGCGCCGTCCCGCTCGACAACTTCATATTGCTTTCGGGATTGTGTGAAATGCCGACGTGGCGCTGCTTCAGCAGCGCAATCTCGTCGTCGTTCATCCAGACGCCGTGCGCGCCGATCGTGATCGGGACCCAGAACTTCAGGCTGTCGAGGAGCGCCACGGGCCGCATCTTGTGGCGATCCAGGGACTGGCTGATCTCGGCCTGCGTTTCGGCGAGGTGGATCTGGATCGGGATGTTGAGCCGCTTCGCCAGTTCGCTCGTGGCCGAGAGCGTCTTGGCATCGAGCGTGTACACCGAATGCGGAGCAAGCGTCGGCGTCACGAGTTCATCGTTGGCAAATTCCCTGGCGAAGGCTTCCGTCCGCTTGAGGGCATCTGCCGGGGTCTTGGCGTCAGCGACCGGAAATTCAATCACCGTCTGCCCTGCGAGCGTGCGCAGTCCCGCGGCCTTCGCCACGCGTCCGACCTCTTCTTCGAAGTAGTACATGTCGGCAAACGTCGTCGTGCCCGACTGAATCATCTCCAGTGCCGCCAGCCGCGTGCCCGTACGCACGAACTCGGGCGAGACGGTTTTGGCTTCGGCCGGGAAGATGTACTTCTGCAGCCAGTCCATCAGGTTCAGGTCGTTGCCCAGCCCCCTGAACATCACCATCGCCGCATGGGTATGCGTGTTGATCAATCCGGGCATGACCACTTTGCCGCTCGCGTCAATGGTCTGCGGCGCCTTGTACTTCGCGGCGATGGCCGCCGGCGTGTCGACTGCGACGATGGTGGTGCCGTTGATTGCGACGGCGCCGGGATTGAGCACCCGCCGCGTGCCGTCGACGGTCACGACGATGCCGTTGGTGATGATCAGGGTGACGGCGGAGGGCTGCTGCGCGGCGAGCGGAGCAACCAGCATCGCGAGGAGCGCGACGGCAGCAAGGCGCATCTTCATGGGTGATGGATTGTACGTGAATCCGGCAGTTGCGTTAAGCTCTCAGCACCGTGCTGCAGCTCGTCACGCACCCCCTCGTCCACGAGTGCCTTGCCGAACTTCGCGACAAGCGCACCAGCCCCGAACGTTTCCGCGCCCTGTCGAACCGCATCAGCGTGCTGCTCGGCGCCGAAGCCCTCCGTGATGTGCCGACCGTCGACGATACCGTCGAGACGCCGCTCGGTCCGTCGCCGTGCCGCCGGATTGCCACGGACGTGGTCATTGCGCCGGTGTTGCGGGCCGGACTCGGCATGTTGCCCGGCATGCTCGAACTGGTACCGTACGCACGCGTCGGGCACCTCGGGCTGCAACGCGACGAACGCACCGCCGTCGCCTCGCAGTACTACGC
>CAZBYY010000255.1:0-5510 GCA_964495855.1 uncultured Acidobacterium sp.
CCAGTCATTGACGGCCAGATCGAACAGCCGCGCGGGATTGGTGAAATCCCCCGCGAACTCTCCGCGATTGGCCGGTGTGTAAACGAGGAAGTCTCTCATCGTGTCGTGGTGCGCGTGGCAGGAGTTGAACCTGCGACCCCCCGCTTAGGAGGCGGGTGCTCTATCCACTGAGCTACACGCGCGCAATCACTCAGTACCGCAACACCGAGTAGACGTTCTCGCCGGTCAGCTTGTCGCGACCTTTGAGGAAGTCGAGCTCGATCAAGAACGTGATGCCGATGATTTTGCCACCGGCCCGACGCGCGAGATCGATCGTCGCTTTCGCCGTGCCGCCAGTGGCCAGCACGTCGTCCACGATGAGGATGCGCTTCTGCGTGGCGCACGCGTCCTGGTGAATCTCGAGCGAGTTTTCACCGTATTCGAGGCTGTAGGCTTCCTTGTGCGTCGCGCCGGGAAGCTTGCCCGGCTTGCGCACAGGAACGAATCCGCATCCGAGCTGGTTGGCAACGGCGGCGCCGAGGATGAAGCCGCGGCTCTCGATGCCGATCACCTGGTCGATGTCCTCGCCCATGAACGGTGCCGCCAGCGCGTCGATCGTGTCGCGGTAGCCCTGGCTGTCGCACAGCAGCGTGGTGATGTCGTAAAACAGGATGCCCGGCTTCGGGAAGTCAGGGATCTCGCGAATCTTCTTCTTCAAGTGGTCCATGCAACTCGGCTCTCCGCTAACGAATCACAAACCCAGTGGTCAACGTGCTCGGCTCACTGTCGTCGATCATGACGCGCTCGACCCGCGAGCGTGACGGTCCGCGCCGTAGCGCGTGCTCGAACCGCGTCACCGCTTCGGCCTCGCCTTCGGCGAGCGCTTCGACGGTGCCGTCTTCGCGGTTCATGACGTAACCGTGCAGGCCTTCACGCCGCGCCTTGTCCTGCGCGAAATAGCGGAAGCCCACACCTTGCACGCGCCCGCTCACCACAAACCTTCGGGCTATGCGCATCCGCCCATTTTATCCCGTTAGTTGCGTTCCCCGGCAAACAGGCGCATCATCGGGGTGCTGAATCCGCGCCGATGGCGCGGACCGGGGGAACCACACTGACCGCCACCTTCATGGCGGTTCGGGGCGAATCGCAATCCAGCGACAGGGACCTACCACCCTGAGCCCGACAGCTAACCTCGGAAGCATTGGAGGCTGTCGTGTTTGATCTGTTCAAGCGCGTCGTCGTTGGACGACCGATTCCCAGTTTCAAAGCCCACCACGAACGTCTTGGCCTGCTGACCGGCCTCGCCGTGCTGTCGTCTGACGCCTTGTCGTCGGTCGCGTACGCCACCGAAGAAGTGCTGCGCGTGCTGATGATCGGCGGCATGGCGGCGCTTGGGTACGGCCCGTGGATCGCCGTGTTGATTGCCGCCCTGTTGGCGCTCGTGGCGGTGTCGTATCGCCAGACGATTCACGCGTACCCCAGTGGCGGCGGCGCCTACATCGTCGCGCACGACAACATCGGCCAGACGCCGGCGTTGATTGCAGCAGCGGCGCTGTTGATCGACTACACGCTCACGGTCGCCGTCAGCATCGCCGCCGGCGTGCTCGCAATCACCTCCGCGGTGCCCACGCTGCACGTCAATCGCGTGGAGTTGGGACTGGCATTCACCGCACTGCTGATGATCGGCAACCTGCGCGGGCTGCGCGAATCGGGCCGCCTGTTTGGCATCCCGGTGTACTTCTTCGTCGGCAGCATGTTGCTCTTGATCGTCGTCGGCACCTTCCGCTGGATGACGGGTGCCATCCTGCCGGTCACCGCCGAGCCGGTGGCGACGTTCAACACCGGCACGATCACGTTGTTTGCGCTGCTCACGGCGTTTGCCAACGGCTGCACCGCGATGACGGGCGTCGAGGCCGTCTCCAACGGCGTCCCGGCCTTCAAGGAACCGGAAGCGAAGAATGCCTCTGCGACGCTCGTGCTGATGGCGGCACTCGCGATCACGATGTTTGCCGGCATCAGCGTGCTCGCTTATCACTTCTCCATCGTGCCGTCGGACACCGAGACGGTCACGTCGCAGCTGGCGCGCGGCATCTTCGGCGGCCGCAACGTGCTCTACTACGTGACACAGGCGGCGACGATGATGATCCTCGTGCTCGCGGCCAATACGGCGTTCGCCGACTTTCCCCGCCTGGCGTCGGTCGTCGCGCGCGACCGCTTCATGCCGCGCCAGTTCATGAACCAGGGCGACAAGCTGGCCTTCTCGAACGGCATCGTCGCGTTGAGCGTCGCGGCGGCCGGGCTGATCATCATTTTCGACGGCGACCCGCATCTGTTGATTCCGCTCTACATGATCGGCGTGTTCCTGTCGTTCACGCTGTCGCAAGCGGGCATGTTCATTCGCTGGCGGCGGCTGCGCACGCCGGGATGGCAGGCCAAGGCGATGCTCAACGGCATCGGGGCGGTCGCCACCGGCGTCGTGCTGGTGATTGTGGCCATCACCAAGTCGGCCGAAGGCGCCTGGGTGGTCCTGCTGCTGATCCCGGTTCTCGTGGTGGTGTTCAAGCAGACGAAAGTGCACTACGACAACGTGGCGCGTCAGCTGTCGCTCACGGGCGTGGCCGTGGACACGACGCCCCGCCGTCATATCGTCATCGTCCCGATTGGCGGCGTGCATCGCGCCGTGCTCGAGGCGCTGCGCTATGCGTCGGCGTTGTCGCGGGACGTGCGCGCCGTGTACGTGAACGTCAACACGGAGTCGCTGGCGGCGCTCAAGCGCGACTGGCCGACATGGGGATCCGACGTCAAGCTCGTCGTGCTGCAGTCGCCGTACCGGTCAATGACGGAACCACTGCTCGAATACGTCGATCGCATGCAGAAGGAGCACGCCGACGACTACATCACCGTCGTGCTTCCCGAGTTCGTCGTCAAGCACTGGTGGCATCACCTGCTGCACAACCAGAGCGCGTTGACGTTGAAGGCGGCGTTACTCTTCCGCCCGCGCGTCGTGACTACTTCGGTGCCGTTCCACCTGACGCGCTAGGTTTGTGCGCCGGATCGATTTCGCCGGCCTTCTCGCGCTTCAACGCCGCGTTGAGGCGCGGGAGGTCCGTCTTGAGCGATTGCTGCAGATTCTGGATCTGCGCATCGAGCTTCGACGACAGCTCCTTGAACACCACGTAGGTCTGGTCGGTCGGCCTGTGGTCGGCGCTTTCGATCACGCCCTGGAGGGCGGCGATCTTGTTGTTCAGCCGAATCGGGAAGTTCAGCGGATCCTGCCCGCTGCGCAGCCTGGTGTTGTAGACCCCTTCTTCAACAGCGCCGATCGGCTTCAGCAGGCTGTCGGCCAGCGACTGAATCTCCTTTTTCTTCCTGGGCGGCACTTTCTCGAGGGCCTTGGTGACCTGGTCGCGGATGCTGCGGATCTGGATCACCGCCGCGTTCGCTTCGCTCACTTTGTTGCGGATCTCAGTTGATAGCTTGAACTGTTCGGCCAGATCCGCAGCGCTGACCTGCCCTTCCAGCCGCTTGTCGAGACCGATCGTGAAGCTCTGCGACTGTGTCTCGCCGTTCGCGGTGATGCGGACGGTGTATGTCGCCGGCGGCGCCAGGGGGCCGCGCGCCGGATTGGCGGCCCACATGATCATCCCGGGAAACACCGTCGCGCCCTCGTACCGCATGTCCCACGTGAAACGATTCATGCCTTTCTTGACACCGACGCGCGCGGGCTGCCCGCCGAAGAATCCTTCGCCGCCTTCAGGGTTGGCCGGTGCGGGCGGCTTGGCGTCGCCGGTGAACGAGCGCACGACCGTGCCTTGTGCATCAACGAACTCGATCTTCACCGTGTCGGCATCGTGCTTCAGGTAGTAGTCGATCGCGATGTTGCGGTCGAGGCCGCGTTGCGGATCGACCGGATCGAACACGTGCAGATTCTCGGTCGTCAGTTGCGGGGTCGCCTGGCGCAAGACACCGATGTTGTCGAGAATCCAGAAGCTGCGCCCATGCGTGGCGATGACCAGGTCGCGATCGGCGACCTGAATGCCCTGCACCGATGTATCCGGCAGGTTCAATTGCAGCGGCTGCCAGTTCGCGCCATCGTCAAACGACACATAGATGCCGTTCTCGGTGCCGAGGTAGAGCAACCCCTTGCGCTTGATGTCTTCGCGAATCTGCCGTGCGAAGTGTGTGTCTTTCACCCCGGTGACGATCTTGGTCCAGGTCTTGCCGTAATCGGTGGTCTTGTAGACATACGGCTTGAAGTCGTCCATCTGGTAGCGATTGGCGGCCACGTATGCCGTGCCGATCGCGTGCGGCGAGGCCTCGATCAGGCTGATGCGCGCAAAGTCCGGCAGGTCCTTCGGCGTGACGTTGTCCCACGTTTTGCCGCCGTCGCGCGTCACGTGGATCAGCCCGTCATCCGAACCCGCCCAGATCGTGTTGATGTCCTGCGGCGCCGGCGCGATCGAAAACACCACCGCGTAGGTCTCAACGCCGGTGTTGTCTTTGGTAATCGGCCCGCCCGATGCGCCCATCGTCTTCGGATCGTGACGGGTCAGGTCGGGGCTGATGCGCGTCCATGTCTGCCCTTCGTTGTCCGTTTTCCAGATGTGCTGCGACGAGGCGTAGATCGTCTTCTTGTTCACCGGCGAGAAGATGATCGGGAACGTCCATTGGAAGCGTTCGGTGATGCCGTCCGAGCCGTAGCCCATCGGGTTGTCCGGCCAGATGTTGATGTTGCGCTGCTGGCCCGTGCGCCGGTCGTACCGCGTCAGCAAGCCGCCGTAGCTGCCGGCGTAGTAGACGTTTTCGTTGAGCGGATCGGGCGCGATGTAGCCGCTCTCGCCGCCGCCGACGTCGTAGTAATAGGTGTCGTTGCCAAAGCTGCCCGCCTGGCTCGACATGCACGCCGTCGAGTTGTCCTGCTGCGCGCCGCAGATCTGGTACGGAATGTGGGCGGTCAGAAACACGTGATAGAACTGCGCCGTCGGATAGTCCTGGTCCGTCCACGTCTGTCCGCCGTTCACGCTGACGTTCGCGCCGCCGTCGTTCGCCTCGATCATCCGATTCGAATCGGTCGTCGCGATCCACATGTCGTGGTTGTCGCCATGCGGCACCCGCACGTTCTGCAGGGTCTTGCCGGCGTCGGTCGACTTGTAGATGTTGACGTTGAGGATCCAGACGGTGTCCTTCACCTTTGGGTCGGCGTAGACGCGCGTGTAGTAGAACGCGCGCTGACGGATGTTGCGGCTGTCGTTGATTCGCTTCCAGCTCGCTCCCGCGTCGTCCGACACGTACAGGCCGCCATCGGGTTCATTCTCGATCAGCGCGTAGACGCGGTTGCCATCGACGCCGGAGACGCTGATGCCGACCTTCCCCCAGAGTCCCGACGGGAGGCCGGGGTTCTTGGTGATCTCCATCCACGAATCGCCGCCGTCGGTCGACTTGTAGACGCCGCTGCCAGGCCCGCCACTCGACATGCCCCACGGCGATCGGCTGGATTCCCACAACGAGGTGTAAACGACGTTGGCGTTCTT
>CAZBYY010000256.1:0-5482 GCA_964495855.1 uncultured Acidobacterium sp.
AACGCTGACCGCTGCATTGGCAATCACGATCGCGGCGAGCACGCGCGTGCTTCGCGGCCCCCGCGCAAGCGCGACCCCTGACAGCAGCGTCGTCACGACGCCGGTGAACAACCGCGATTCGGCGATGTTGGGCTCCCCCGTCGGCGACAGCAAGCCAAGCAGTGGCAGATTCACCAGCGTCGACAGCGCGTTGTACGCCATCTGCGGATAACTGGCAGGGTCAGAAGGCTGAAGACATACGTCGCGCGCCGTGTTGAAGAAGTACATCGACTCGCAGTACGGCTGGGTGGTCAGGCCAACAAAGACTGCCCGGCCGGTCATGTACGTGACGGCGGCCATCGTCGCAGGGCCGACGAGGTCGCGGCGCCGCAGGACGAGGCCGTACGCCCCGATGCCGAGGAGAAAGGCGCCGCCGTATTCCTTGGAGAGGACAGCCGCGAGCAGGAGGAGCGTGGCGAGTCCCTGATCGAGTGCCGACAGCGGCGACGCATCCCGGCGAACGATCACGAGCGTTGCGAGCAGTCCAAACAGGCAGGCGAGCGAGTTCTGCCGATCGACGATGGTCACAATGACCCACGTCGCGCGGGGATCCGCCAGCAGCAAGACGGCGGCACACGCCGCGCCGGTGACGCTCCCGGTCGCCTGGTTCGTAATCCGGAACACCAGCCAGGCACACGCGATCCAGATTGCGAGGTTGACGACGAATTGTGGCGGAATGCGGTCGCCGGTGATTCGCTGCTGGAACCAGATCGTCGCGTAGGCCAGCGGACGCCACTCCGGGTAGTAATGCGGATCGCCGGAGACGATCCTCGCGGCCGGCGTTGAGGCGGCCCACGAGAGCACGTGGACGTTGTCTTCCTCGAACGGAATGGTGCCGGGCACACTGCCGTAGAGGACGGCGGCCACGACGCACAACCCGAGCGCCGCGAGCAGCGACGGCCTCACGGCTGCGCCGCGAGGATGCGCAGCAGGTGGTGGGCCATCAACTCGTTGCCGCGGTCGGTGAGGTGAACGGCGTCAACGAAAATGGTGTCGTCGCGAATCTCATCGTCGGCCACCGGCACGATTGCCAGGTCAGCATCAAAGGCATTCGACAGGTCGTGGAGCGGCAGCGACGGCGGCCGCGCCGCGAGGGCGGCGTCCCGGAACAGTTGCTTGTCGGCGTATTCGGCGCGGTCGATCTGTGCCGCCGGCACGTGGGCATGGAGTCCTGCGATCGGCTGAAAGGCCGCGACGAAACGGGCGCCGGCCTTCTCGCTCAGCGCCGCCATGTGCACAAGGTTCTGCACGTACCGCTCGGCCGCCATCCGCACGGTCTGCGGCGCCACGGTGACCGGCGCGCCCTCATGCTGCGTGTACTTTTCGATGCGGTTCGTGATCTCCGGAAACAACCGTGGCAGCGTCAGGCGGCTCCAGGGGTGCTGCGCTTCATCGACGATCGTTTCGAGCTGATCGAAATTCTCCGGCGTCCCGGCCGGATATCGGACGCTCCCGTCGGCCTGCAAGCCAAGGTCGACGAGCGAGGCGTCGTTGGCACCATCGAGCACGATCACCACTGCCGGGTGCAGATTCAGGACCTCGATCGACAGCCGCGTCAACTCCTGCGTCGAGTTCCACGACGGGACTCCAGCGTTGATGAAGAAATACTCCGGCTGCAGCCGGTTCATGTACGACGTGATCGTCGTGGCATTGGACGAGGCAAAGTGCCCAAACGCGGAGGACCCGCCCAGCAAGACCGCGAGCTTGCGGCCGTTTGCGAAGGCGGGACCCGGCTCTCGGTAGCCGTCCTTGTCGAGACTACACACGTCATTGCGCAACGCCAGCCGTTGTTCCGGTTCGAGCGGGAAGAAGAACCAGTACAGCGGGTGCAGGTGCTGGACGGTGAACGGCAGGTATGCACGGCGCAGGCGCTCGAGCCTTGTGCGCGGCTCCTGTACTGGGCGCAGCCGTTCGGTGAGTGCGGCGCGAGCTTGCAAGGTGAGTTCGAGGGTGACCACAGCGGCCACCACCACGAGGGGAATCCACAGCCAGAGCCAGCCGCGAACGCGGGCCGTCACCATGCGGTGCGGCCGCCGTCCACGATCAGGTTGGCGCCGGTCATGTACGACGAAGCATCGGACACCAGGAACAGGACGGCGCCCTGGTATTCATTCGCCCGCGCCATGCGCCCCATCGGAATGCGATCGGTCACGTTGCGCAGGAACTGCGCGTCGTGATCCGCATACACGCCTCCTGGTGACAACGCGTTGACGCGGATGCCGTCCTTCGCCCAATAGGTCGCCAGGTAGCGCGTCAGATGAATCAGCGCGGCCTTCGTCGTCGCATACGCCGGCGGGGTGTTGAACGGCCGCCCGGTGTGCGGGCTGATCACCCCGTCGTAGATACGATGATCCGGACTAATGATGCCGACGTCGGACGCGATGTTGAGGATCACCCCGTTCCGTTGCGCGACCATCTGCCGGCCGATCGACTGGCAGCATAGAAACGCACCGGTGACGTTGACCTCAAAGGCTTTCTGCCAGAGTTCGAGCGGGTACTCTTCGAACCGGGCAAAGTACGCATCGGCCAGCGCCCCGCCGCCCTTGACGGTGAGCGCCGCGTTGTTGATCAGGATGTCGATGCGCCCGAACCGCTCGATCACCTGCTCTGTCATGCGTTCGACCGCAGGCTTCTGGCTGACGTCGGCCGCGACGCCCATCGCGGGCCGAGACGAGGCGAGGCCGACTTCGGCGGCGGCGGCCTCGCACGTGGCTGGATCAAGGTCGACGATCACGATCGACGCGCCGGCGTCGGCGAGCGCGTGGGCATGCTGCATGCCGAGCAGGCCGGCGCCGCCGGTAATCACCGCGACGCGGCCGGTCAAATCAAAAAGTGCGGACCCACTCATTGAAGGATTTCTCCGTACCACTCGAGGTAGGCGTCGACCTGCCTATCGATGGAAAATCGCGACCGCACGGCGGTGAGCGCGGCATCCGCCAGGGCACGCCGGCGCGGTTCGTCCGCAAACAGCGCCTCCACCGCTGCCGCCATCTGCTGCGAGGCCCCCGCCGGCACCAGCATTCCCGTCTGCATATTGGTCACTTGCTCACTGATGCCGCCAACGTCGGTCGCGACCACGACTGCCCCACTCGCCATCGCCTCCAGCACCGCGAGCGGAAACGTATCGGCGTGCGACGCGTGAAGATAGATGTCTGAGGCCTGGTAGGCCAGCGAGATCGCCGGCGCACGTTCTGGCGCAACAAACACCACGCGCGGCCCGCCGCGCTGCGTGAGGCGCGCTGTCACGGCATCGATCGTCGCCGCATCTTTCCACATGCTCCGTCCAAGGCCGGCGGTGAGCATCACCACCCGCGCATCGCGAGCGATCCCGAGCGCGCGCCGCGCCGCGTCCCGATCGGGCCGGAACACGCCGATATCAACGCCGTTTGGAATGACGCGCAGGTCGGCAATGGCAGGCATCAGCATGGACTGCGCAATCCGGTCTCGTAACCAGCGCGATGGCGCCGCCACGCACAGTCGGCTCGAGGCGTAGATGTCGCGCTTCGCCCGCCAGTTCTCGGCCGTCGCATCGCGCCGGATCGCGGGATAGGCCGCCAGGTCCGGGCACGAACCGCAACCCGTCCGCCACCGCTCGCAGGCGCGGGCGTGCGCGCAATGTCCGGTCAGGAGCCACATGTCGTGGAGGGTGATCACGGTGGGGATCTGCAGGCTCAACGGCGCCAGGGCACGCAGATCGAAATAGCCGCCGTGCAGGTTGTGCGCGTGCACGACGTCGGGGCGCGAGTGGGGCTGATCGAGCAGCTTCCACGTTGCCGGAAAATCAAAATCCTCGCGGCCAGAGGCCCACGCCGATCGCGCCGCCGGCCGCGTGGCGACGCGGAGACCGCGCCCGATTCGTCCGAGACCGCGACCCGGATACCGATTTGCGAGTCGCGACCAGACATCGTCGGCTAACGCTACGAACCGTGAATCCGTGGAGTGCGTCCGGCCAACAAATTGGCGGACACGATGACCGCGCTCGGTGAACCGGCCCATCAGCGCCGCCGAGACGGCGGCCGCGCCTCCACCCCGGTCCGCGGTGTTGATCTGCGCGATGCTCAACGACCGCGTCATTCGCGCGGCACCATCACGCCCAGTCCGTAACCGGTGTGCCCGGGCACCGCCCGCATGTACGACGGCAGGCGATCGCGATCGATCCAGCGAAAGCGTTCGACGAACTCGGGGTCCGACGTGCTGAACGCCGCATAGGCACTGCTGGAAAATCGCTCGAGGCGGCCATCACCAAATTTGGGACCGATGTCGTCAAGCGCGACGAAGCGCACGGACGTGAACGTGCGCAGCAACGCCTCCGCGAGATCGAACTGTGCCTGCTCTTTCGGACCGTCAATCAGCACGCCGATACGGTCGCCGGCGCGTGTACGCTCGCGAACCAGGCGCGGCACCTCGGTCGTCCCGTCGCCCCTCACGAGCGTCACCATCGGGTAGCGGGCGAGCCGTTCGGATGCCACAGCCGCGGCCTTGCGGCCGCGCGACCACACGTGTGGCGGACGCGCTTCGAGCCCAAGGCGTATTCGCCACTCCTGCATCCGTGTGGTGGCCATGTCGATCGACCAGATGCGTTTCACCGGCCCGCGGCCGGTAAAGTACTTCGCCAGCATTTCCGTCGACCCGCCGAAGCCCGTACCCGATTCGATGATGCAGTCGACCGCAAGCAGCTCGCATAACGCGCAGACACACAGGCCGTCGCTGAAGAGCACGCTTGAATCGACGAGCGGCAGGTCGCGCGTGACGGCATCGAACGCCGGCGTCACGCGGTCCGCCGCGGCAGCGAAACGCTCCCACGACGTCGTCGCGTCAGACTGGAAGGCGCGTGATGCCGGCGTGATCATGCAGTGGTTCGCCGGCGGCAAGTCGCCGCAGCGCGTCCTCGACCGCGGGAACATCCTCCGGATAATCGAGCTCGAAGACAGGTTCGCTCACGACAAAGGGGACGATCCGACGTCCCGCGATGGAGCGCAGTTCGAGAACAGTGCATGGCCGAACCACGTCGACGTATCCGTTCTGCCAGAACACGTCGGGGAGCGCCTGGCGCGGCGCGCTATGCGCGTCCGTGATACCGGCGGCCTGGAGCAACGGCTCCAGCCATCCATCGGCAGCAATCCGCCACATCTTGTACGGCGTCTGCTGGGGACGGCTGACGGATCGCAGCGAGTCCGCGTCCGGGTGCGCCAGCAGCGTCTCGATGGCGCGATCGATCAGTTCGACGCGCCGCACGGGTCCGGTGGGACGGAGGTGAACCACGCACTCGCACGCGTAACGATCATGATCGCGCAACCAGCGGAGGGCGTGATCGAACACCTCGAAATCCGTCGATGCATCCTGCGCGAGCTCCGCCGGACGCATGAACGGGACCTCGGCGCCATGCGCCGCGGCGACGGTCGCGATCTCCGCCTTCCACGTGCTGTGCTTGCCCTTCTCGTAG
>CAZBYY010000257.1:0-5424 GCA_964495855.1 uncultured Acidobacterium sp.
CGCGCGCACGGCGGCGATCTTCTTGACGCTGTGCGGAATGAACGACTGGCCGCCGAACCCGGGATTCACGGACATCACGAGCACGAAATCGACGTCGGCCGCAATTTCGGAAATGGCGGCAACCGGCGTCGAGGGGTTCAAGACCACGCCGGCCTTCGCGCCCAGTTTCTTGATGTGCCAGATCGTGCGATGCAGGTGGGGGAGCACCTCGACGTGAACCGAGAGGTAGTTCGCGCCGGCGTCGACGAACGGCTCGATGTAACGGTCCGGGTCGCTGATCATCAGGTGCACATCGAGCGGCAACCGCGTCACCTTCCGCAGCGACTTCACGACGGGCACGCCGATCGTGATGTTCGGGACGAAGTGGCCGTCCATGACGTCGACGTGAATCTGGTCGGCGCCGCCCCGTGTCACGGCATCGATCGCCGCGCCAAGGTTGGCGAAGTCAGCCGACAGGATCGACGGCGCAAGACAGATCGACCTCGGCCGGGATGTCATCGGCTCACCTCGATGGCGATGGCATCACCGGGATGGACCTGGAAACCGCCGTTCGGCGTCTGCCGCACGATCACACCCGGCGGCACGGCCGACGCCGCCGACTGGGCGGTGACGGACACGCGGAAGCCACGGGTACGCAGCACTTCGGCGGCGCGTTCGCCGTTCACGCCGATCAGATCGGGCATGACGTAGGTGGCGCGGTCTTCGCCCCTGTTGACGAGCAATCGCACTTCGGCGGTCTGGGTCGACGGCGGCGGGTCCTGAGCCACGATCACGTCCGGCGGATACGCCGCGGAGCGGATCTCGGACACGGGGCCGATGACGAGGCCTTCCTGCGTCACGCGGATCTCTGCCGAACGCTGTGTCTCGCCGATGAGGCGCGGGGCACGGGCGATGTGGGCGCCGGCGCTGACCCACACGCGGACGCTGCGCTGTCGCCGCGCCGATGCTCCCGGCACCGGTTCCTGCCCGAGCACGCGTCCGGCTGGCACCTTGGTGTCCGGACGCCGCGCATCGTCCACACGAAGCTGGAGGTCGAGGCCGGACGCCATCGCTGTCGCCTCGGGGATCGTCTTGCCAACCAGATCGGGAACGGTCACCTGGCGCGCCCGGACCGCCACGCGCATCGCGATGCCCGCAAAGACAAAGAACGTGACGGCCAGCGCGCCTGCCAGCACGAGGATCTTGCCGAAACTCCACACGCGGGTGCCAAGCGGGGTCGCCAACCTGACAATTGTACACGGTGGTTCTGCTTACGTTCTACGGGGGTTCTACGTACGCTCTGCGGGTGGTGCCGGCGCGTGCGCGCGTTCGAGCACAACGGCGAAGAATGCCTCCAGATCGTCGACGCTTGGCAGCGTCTGGTGCGTGTGCACCAGCACGAAATCCGGTTGCGCGGCGAGGAACGCGTCGGCGACATCCTGATTCTCTTCCGGCTCGCTCGAGCAGGTGGCGTAGATGAGCCTGCCGCCAGGCTTGACCAGCACAGCCCCGCTTGCGAGCAGTTCGCGTTGCCCCGCGGCAAAGCGCGCGAGGTCGGCCGGTGATCGCTTCCACTTGATGTCGGGATCGCGGCGGACCGTGCCGAGGCCGGAGCACGGCGCGTCGATCAGGACGGCGTCAAATGACGCCGGCCGGAAGGGCAGCGGACCGGCAGCGGGCACATGAACGACCCGGACGTTCTGCGCGCGGCAGCGCGAGAGCGTCCGGGCGAGAAGGCGCAGGCGGTTTGGACGCACATCGCACGCCACCACCACACCGCCCCCGCCTACCGCCGCGCTCATCGCCATCGTCTTCCCGCCAGGAGATGCGCACAAGTCGAGCGCTCGAGCGCCCGGTGGCGGACTGGGCAGTGCCGCGATCAATTGCGACGCTTCGTCCTGCACCACGAACTTGCCGTCGCGAAACGCGGCCGTCGCGAGGGCGCGCCCGTTGACAACGACCAAGCCGTGTGCGGCGCGTGTCGTCGGTCGCGTTTCAACGCCGGCTTGCGCGAGTTCGAACGCGAGCGCGTCGCGATTGGTGACCACGGTGTTCGTCGCCAGACACATGCCGGCGGCCGTGTTGTTGAAACGGAGCCATCGCTCCGTGGCGTCAGCGCCGTACCGCGAGAGCCATCGTTCCACGAGCCATTGAGGATGGGAGTGAACGACGGCCAGGTGCTCGGCGAGCCGCTCCCTCCGCGGCCAGCTCAGGGTCTCCCGCTCCTTGTTCAGTGCGCGGAGCACCGCATTCGTAAGCCCGGCCGCGCTCGTCTTCCCCGATCGACGCGTCAACTCAACGGCATCGTTGATGACCGCCGATGCGGGCAGTCGCGACAGGTACAACAGCTGGAAGCCGCTCACGCGGAGAATTCGGAGGACGGCCGCATCGAGCTTGTGCAGCGGCCGCGTCAGCCGTTGCTGCACCTGGTAGTCGATCGCGCCGCGCATCCGCAGCGTGCCGCCGACGAGTTCGAGCAGCAGCGCACGATCGCGCTCGTCTGACAGCGTGTCGCGCAACCGCGCGACGGCAGCGCCGAGGTCGAGGCCGTCCTCGTCGATGAGTTGCAGCGCATCGACAGCGGCGCGCCGAGCCGGGGCAATCATGGCGCGGTGCACGTCGCGCCGGCGACCAGCAGCCGCGCAGACAGCGCATCGCGCGCGCTCATCACGCGTTTGCCTTCGAGCTGCACGTCGAGCAGTTCGATCGCCGAGCCATCACCACAGGCGACATGCACGCCGTCAGTTGTCGAGGCGGCGACGAGCGTACCCGCGCTCGCACCGGCAGGCGTCCGCGACGACATTCTGGATCGATGCAGGATGACACGCTGCGCATTTAGGAACGTATACGCGTGCGGCCAGGGCCACAGGCCGCGAATCAGGTTGTGAATCGCGATCGCCGGCTTCGTCCAGTCCACCAGGCCCTCGGCCTTGGTGAGCTTCGGCGCATAGGTCGCGAGCGCATCATCCTGCGGCACTTCAATCGCGGTACCGGCCTCGATGGCATCCAGGGTCGTGATCAGCAATTCTGCGCCGCGAATCGCAAGCTGTGACTCGATCGCGGTCGTGGTGTCGTCGATGCCGATCGGCACCGTCACGCGCGAGATCATCGGTCCGGCATCGAGCGCCTTGACGACACGCATGATCGTGGCGCCTGTTTCGGCGTCGCCGTTGATCACCGCGCGATGCACCGGCGACGCGCCACGATAGCGGGGCAGCAGGGACGCATGAACGTTGATCAGTCCGAGACGCGGCGTCGCGAGCAGCCAGTCCGGCAGGATCTTTCCGTACGCCGCGACAACGCCAATGTCGGCGCCGAGGGCGGCAAACGCTGCCTCGAACTGTTCGCGCGCGAGCCGTACGGGCTGTAGCACTGGCAGGCCGAGCTGCAGGGCCACCGCCTTCACCGGACCGTCTGAGACCTGCTGGCCGCGTCCGCGCGGCCGGTCGGGCTGCGTGATCACCGCGGTCACCGTGTGATGCGAACGCACCAGGTGTTCCAGCGACGGGACCGCGAAGGCGGGACTCCCGAAGAAGACGACGTTCAGCGGCATCGGATCACCACTTGCCGGCTTTGGAAAGCTTCTTGATCTTGCGGAGGATCAGGTCGCGCGAGA
Organism: uncultured Acidobacterium sp.; assembly: GCA_964495855.1. Lineage (GTDB taxonomy): Bacteria > Acidobacteriota > Vicinamibacteria > Vicinamibacterales > UBA2999 > 12-FULL-67-14b. The sequence goes on from CAZBYY010000257.1 coordinate 3,596, forward strand.
TGCCACGCAGCCGATCGACAAACAGGCACGCGTTCAAATGATCCATCTCGTGTTGCAGCGCACGCGCGAGCAGTCCGGTGCCCTCGAGCGAATATTCGTCCCACTCGCGATTGCGGCCCTTGACGACGACGCGCCTGGGTCGCGCAACGGTGGCAGTAAACCCTGGGACGCTCAGGCAGCCTTCTTCCTCGAGCTGCATGCCGTCACGCTCGACAAATTCGGGATTGATCATCACGTGCAGTTGCGCCGGGTCCTTGCCGACCGACAGGTCCACGACGAAGATCCGCAGCGACACGCCGACTTGCGGCGCGGCCAGACCGATGCCCGGCGCCGCATACATCGTCTCGATCATGTCGGTGATGAGCGTGTCGATCTCGGGCGTCAGCGTGTCAACCGCCTCGTTCCGCTGCGTGAGGATCGAGTCGCCGAGGCGAAGAATCGGACGCAGCACCGGCTAGGCCCGCGCCGGCGTGGCGCGGCGTGACACTCGCCCGCGCAGTCGACCGCCGGTCGCCTCCACGCGTGCGCGCAGGTCGGTGAGCGAATCGCCGCCGAATCGATCGAGGAGCGCGTCGGCCAGCACCAGCGCCACCATCGCCTCGCCAACGACGGCCGCCGCGGGGACCGCGCACACATCACTGCGTTCGATCGCGGCAGGCGCTTCTTCGAGCGTGGTCAGGTCAACCGAACGCAGCGGTTTCATGAGCGTCGAGATCGGCTTCATGAACCCCGTCACGCGCAGCTCTTCCCCATTGGTGACGCCGCCTTCGAGGCCGCCGGCCCGATTGGTCGGCCGCCTGACGACCGGCATGTGCGGTGCCGCGGATGGATCGGCCACGATTTCGTCGTGCACCTGCGATCCCGGCCGGCGCGCGCCGTCAACGCCGTCGCCGATCGAAACCGCCTTGATGGCGGGGATCGACATCAGCGCCATGGCGAGGCGACCATCGAGCTTCCGATCCCACTGCACGTAGCTGCCGAGGCCCACAGGCACGCCACGCGCGATGATTTCAAACGAGCCGCCGAGCGTATCGCCGGCGTCCTTGGCCGCATCGATGGCGGCGATCATCTGCTGCTCGGCGCCCGCGTCAGCGCACCGCAGCGGCGCCTCCGGCGCCAGCGCCTGCGCCGCCTCGAACGTCACATGCGTCGCCTGCGGCATGACAACGGCGCCGATGCCGGTGATGTGGCTGGTGATGTCGCACCCGATCGCAGCAAGCAGCTGGCGGGCGATGGCGCCCGCCGCCACACGAGCGGCGGTCTCGCGCGCGCTGGCGCGCTCCAACACGTCGCGAATGTCGTCGAGGTCGTACTTCAACACGCCGGCAAGGTCGGCGTGGCCGGGTCGAGGACGGACAACGGCTGCGCGATTGGCGCCGGTGGCGCCTTCGGGGGCGATCGGCTCCACGTGCATCGTGTTCTGCCAGTTCACCCAGTCCTTGTTGCGGACCAGCATGGCGACCGGAGCGCCGGTCGTGCGGCCGCGACGGACACCTGACAGGATCTCCGCGCGGTCGGACTCGATCGCCATGCGCCGCCCACGGCCGTATCCGCCCTGGCGGCGCCTGAGCTCCAGCGTGATCGCGTCGAAGTCGATCGCCAGGCCTGCCGGCAGGCCTTCGAGAATCGTGACGAGTCCCTGTCCGTGCGATTCACCGGACGTCAAAAAACGCAGCATTCGTCGAACATTGTATAAGAAAAAACTGCGACAGCCGGAGGGCGGGCCACGCGATTCGCGCGGTGATACACGAATCGGGGCGGGGTCTTTCGTTTGCAGTGTAGCGGCGCATGTTGATGCTCGATCGTTACCTGGTTGCCGGCGGCCGTGC
>CAZBYY010000258.1:0-5365 GCA_964495855.1 uncultured Acidobacterium sp.
GACGATCGCCGCTCGGCAGGTCGAGGTCGATGTCGGGCCACTCACCGCGCTCTTCGGAGAGGAATCGCTCGAACAGCAGCTCCATCCCGACCGGATCGACGGCGGTGATGCCGAGGCTGTAACAGACGGCGCTGTTGGCCGCCGAGCCGCGTCCCTGCACGAGGATGTCCTGCTGCCGGCAGAAATTGACGATGTCCCAGACGATCAGGAAGTAGCCGGCCAGATCGAGCTTCGCAATCAGATCGAGTTCGCGCTCGACCTGCGCGCGCGCCTTGTCGTGATACGGGCGATACCGATGCCGCGCGCCCACCTCGGTGATCTTGCGCAGGAATGAGTCCGGCGTCTCGCCGTCTGGAATCGGATATTTCGGAAAGCGATAGCCGAGGTCGCTCATCATGAACTGCAGGCGATCGGCCAGCTCGCGCGTGGCGTGGATCGCCTCGGGGCGATCGGCGAACAGCCGCGCCATTTGCGCCGGCGGCTTCAGGTAGCGCTCCGCATTGACAGCCAGCTTGCGGCCCGCGCGCATCAGCGTGACGTGCTCGCGGATCGAGGTCAGCACGTCGAACAGCGGACGCTCCTCCGGCGTGGCGAACGCCACACCGCCGGTGGCGACGAGCGGGACGCGAAACGCCTCGGCGAGGCAGGCCAGCGCATCGTTGTCGTCTTCCTGGTCGCGCTGCAGATGCCGTTGCAGTTCGACATACGTACTCGCGCGTCCGAAGATGCCGACGATGCGATCGAGCAGGCCGCCGACGCCGAAGCGCTCGGCCTGCAACAGCGGGCGCCCGGGCAATGCCACCAACCCACTCGTGAATCCATCAAGCTCACTGATCGATAGTGCGCCCTCGCCCTTCGGCGCGCGCAGTTTCATGCGCGACAGCAGGCGGCAGAGATTCTTCCAGCCGTCTTGCGAGGCACACAGCACCGGCAGCGTGAACGTGGTGCGATGGCCGGATGGCCCGATGGCCTGCTGGCCGGTTTCGATCGAGAGTTCAGCGCCGATCAGCGGACGCAGACCCGCGCCGATCGCCGCCTTATGGAATCGCGGCGCGCCCGAGACGCCGTCGCGATCGATCAGCGCAACGGCCGGATAGCCGAGCGTCGCCGCGCGATCGACGAGGACTTCCGGCAGTGATGCCGCGCGCAGGAAGCTGAAGGCAGAGGAGGTGTGAAGCTCGATATACACGGGTCACGTACGGGCCACGGACGGCACGAAGACCTAATCGATGACGCCTTCAAGAAACCATTGCCCGACTTCACGTTCGACAACGAGCCGATAGATCGTGCCGTCCTGCATCGCCACGTCCCACTCGTCGCGATCCCACGCTTCTTGATGGCCGATCGTCTCCCATCCGCCTTCGCGGCCGGAGGCCGCTTCGGCGAGATGGTCTCGCCGTAGCTCGCCTGATTGTTCGCGAGCGGAGGCGCCCGCCGTCGCGCGCTCCGCGCTTTGGCGAGGCCTCGCCGTAGCGGCCTGCGGCCGCAGAGGCGGGGACCACCACTCTCCGGACGTCCGCCACGGACCGGCGGCCTGCACGATGGCGCCGCTGGTGAATCCCTGGCGATCGGTCTGGATGCGCACCGGCCGGCCCTCGCTCACGACGACGCGGGCGGGGATGGGGATTCGGAAGCGGCGCAATGCCGATTTCACATCTGGTGATGGGCGATTGTTGGGCGATGGCTGATTCGTCAATTGACGATTGGCCGTTGGCGACGGGTCGTCGATCGCCGATTTGAAATCACGCATTTCAAACGCACCCGGCTTCCACGTATCGACGAGCGCGGGCGAGCCGACGCGGCCTTCGCCCGCCAACGCGGTAAGCCGCGCAATCAACGTCGACACCTGCTCGGGTGCCGGCTGCGCGCGATCAAGCAGCGTCCATTGCACGATCTTCGCGGGCGTCGGTTCGATCATGACGCGCACGATGTCGATCGGCGCCTCGGGCGGATGCGACTCGAGGTCGAGCAGGATCAACGTGCGCAACGTTTTCGGATCGCGCATCGGCGCCGGCAATTGCAGCGTGCGGGTGAACACCGAGCGCGAGGTGAGGCGCAGCGACGTATAGAGCACCGCGGCGCCGCGATCGGCGCGTTCGAGGCGATCGGCGAGGGGTTCAAGGAGTCGCGCCAGCACGAACGACAGCGGCTCGAGCCCTTCGATCGGCCACTCGAGTTCGAGCGCGGCTTCGAACGGAACGTCATCCACCCACGGGACCATCGGCCGGGCATCACGTCCGCGCGCCAGCGATTGCCAGGCCGTGCCGCGCTCGCCAAGACGCTCGTGAATCTCCGGACCGTTCAACGCGGCAAGCGCACCGAGCGTCTTGATGCCCCACTTCGAAAGAATTTCGAGCATTCGATTGTCAGCCGCACGCGCTTTCGCCCGGCTCGCTTGATGCGTGTGCCTCGGGTGGTGCCAGCCCCCAGGACTGGGTGCCGAGTGCCGAGTGCCGAGTGCCAGGTGCGGAGTGCCGGGCGCCGGGTGCCGAGTGCCGGGTGCCGGGGAAGACGACGGCTCAGACAATCTCTCGAATTGATCGAGCACGCCGACGCCGAGCGGCGCGAGCGCGATCGCTTCCTTGCCGGGCATCACGACCGTGAGCCCGGGGACGCCGAGGGCCAGCAGCGTCGCGGCGGCCTGCGTCGATGCGATCGCAATACGTGGAAGCGAATCACCAGGTGACAGTTTCGAAAGCGCATCGCGAAGGTGCTCCCCGAGTTCCTGCGAGCTGCCGAACAGGCGCGACAGGCCGCTCGCATCGAGCAGGACGATATTGCCCACCTGTTCGAAGCGCGGCGTGAAATTCCTCGCCACGTCGATCACCGCCATCGTCGACACCGATGGCGCGTAGAGAGCTGCGAACATGGCTACACCGCGTTGATCAGCGACGTGCGCAGGTGCGTGTGGTGACTGTGCGACCAGCGCGCGGCGGTAATGTTCGCGCGCGTGTCGATGCCCGCCAATCGCCGTGAGCGCTCGTGCGCGCCGTGCCAGATCACGCCGGGGACGGGTTGATGTGCGTGCGCGTCGGGACAGGCGTTGCTGGCCGGGAATCGCAACGCGATTGAGCGGCCGCCGGCGCTGCGGGCGATTGGCTGCGCCGCAAGGATCAGTACTGCCGTGTCGCCGCCCTCGATTGCGCGCTCGATGCGGAACCAGGTCGAAGCCGGCAAGCGGCGCAAGGCGGTGGCGGGCACGTCGATCAGGTCGATCACGACGAGCGTGCAGACGCCGGATGAGACGACGAGATTGAGCGCCTTGATGGCGCGATCGATGACGCGCTCGACGAAGGTGCCGGGACCGTTGACGGCTCGTACGCCCGGGAGCCAGGCGGGATCGATCGCACCGGAGGTTTTCGAGAGCGCCTGCCCTCGCACCCAGAGCAGGCGCGACAGATCGATGCCGCACGCCTGCGCCGTCGGCGGGTCGAAGCGATCACAGGTATCAATGAGCGCCATCGACTCACCTCGGCGCGACGCGGCAGCGAGCGCGGCCCATGCCACGCTCGTGCGGCCGGACGAAGCGGGCCCCACCACTTCCGAGACCTGGCCTCGCGGCAGGCCACCGGCAAGTCCGCGGTCGAGGACCTCGGAATCAAGGGGGGCGACGGCGTCTTCGCCCAGACGCTCGGGCAACGTTGAGGTGAGCGTGCGATCGAGTTTTTTCTCTCGGAGAAGGGCTTCAACTGCAGCGCGGGCGGCCATGCATCACCTCTATTTCGCTAAACTTTCGCCATTATAGCGAAACGAAGGCGAAGATCAAGTCGTGACTATATATCTAGCCGCCCGGGCGGTGATAATTCACTCCTTGGCACTCACGGAGCTCGGCAGCACCCGGTTCTGGGTCGATCTGCTGCAAATCATCGGCATCAACATCCTGCTCTCCGGCGACAACGCGGTGGTGATCGCGCTTGCCAGCCGCTCCTTGCCGCCGGCGCAGCGGCGCATGGCGGTGATCGGCGGCAGCGCCGCGGCCGTGGTGCTACGCATCGCGATGTGCCTGGTGATCGCGTCGCTGCTGCAGATTCGATATCTGAAGCTGATTGGCGGCGTGCTGCTCCTCTACATCGGCGTCAACTTGCTGATCGAGGAAGAATCGAGCGCCGAAGGCGACGTCGCAGAACCGGGCGCAGACGAGCCCTCACGCGCCTCGAATCTCTGGACAGCCGTTCGCACGATCCTCATCGCCGACGCGGTGATGTCGCTCGACAACGTCGTCGCGATCGCCGCGGCCGCGCACGACAGCGTGTTGCTCATCGCGCTCGGCCTGGTGATCAGCATTCCGCTGATCGTGTTCGGCAGCCAGATCATGCTGAAGGTGTTGCTGCGCTTCCCGATCCTGGTGATCGCCGGCGGCGGGCTGCTCGGGTGGCTGGCCGGGGAGATCATGATCACCGACCCGGTCGTGCTGGCCAACCTGCCGGTCGATGAACATCTCGCGTCGAACCTCATCAGGCCGCTGCTTGCGGCATTCGTGGTCGGGATGGGCCTGTTGCTCTCCAAGCGCAACGCGGGCGAGGCGCGGGCGAACTAACGTTCAGCCCGACGACTTCGCCGAGCGCGCGGATTCGGCGCCGGGTGGTTCGGCGAACGGATCGATCGGAATCGCTTCGTAGGTCACATCGAGAATCTCGAGCTGCTCGGTTCCACCCGGCGCGCGCAGGATCACCTTGTCGCCGGCGGCCGCCTTCATGAGCGCCTTCGCCAGCGGCGAGACCCAGCTGATGTAATTCCGATGCACGTCGACTTCGTCCTGCCCGACGATGCGCACGATGCGCTCGTCGCCGTCGCCGTTCTCGTAGGTCACGGTGGCGCCGAAGAAGACGCGCTTGGCCGCGAGCGCCCCGCGCGGCGCGGCCGGATCGACGACCTCGGCCGCATCGATGCGCTTCGACAGGAAGCGGATGCGGCTGTCGATCTGCCGCAACCGCCGCTTGCCGTACTGGTAGTCGGCGTTTTCGCTGCGATCGCCGTTGCTCGCCGCCCATTGCACGACCTGCGTCACCGCCGGGCGCTCCTTGAGCAACAGGAATCGATGCTCGTCCTTCAACCGCTGCAGCCCTGCGGGGGTGATGTAGTTCTTGACGCGGACGGCCGGCGTATCGTCCTTCGGTTGCCTGGTGAAACCCTTTCGCATCCCTCCGGTGATTCAACCACAGGCGGCCAGGCGTTTCGAGCGATTACTTGCCGCGCTTGGTGTTCCTCAAGCACGGCGACATCTTCCAGTCGGATTGCGACATCTCGAGCTCAACCTGGATCGCCGCGTCGTCGCCGCTGATGACGACCTCGGGCGGCTGGCATTTGTCGCACCAGCGGATCCGAACCGCGCCCAGCGGTACCGTGACGACGCGCGCGCCCCCCT
>CAZBYY010000259.1:0-5351 GCA_964495855.1 uncultured Acidobacterium sp.
GTCCCGGCTGCAGAAGCACTACGACGTGCTCTACACGCGTCCGAACGGCCGCGTCGCGCACGAGATGATCTTCGACCTGCGCGCCTTCAAGGCGAAGGGCGTCGAAGAAGGCGACGTGGCGAAGCGCCTGATGGACTTCGGCTTCCACGCGCCGACGGTTTCGTTCCCGGTGCCCGGCACGCTCATGATCGAACCGACGGAGAGCGAGCCGAAGGCGGAACTCGATCGCTTCTGTGATGCGCTCATTGCGATTCGCGGCGAGATCGAGGATGTGGTGACGGGGAAGGCCGATCCGAAGGACAACGTCCTCAAGAACGCGCCGCACACCGCGGCATCGGTCTCAGCGAACGAGTGGACGCATCCCTACGGCCGCGAGCAGGCGGCGTATCCGCTGCCGTGGGTCAAGGCCAACAAGTTCTGGCCGAGCGTCGGCCGGATCGACAACCCCTACGGCGACAGAAACCTGATCTGCATCTGCCCGCCGATGGAAGCCTACGCCTAAATCCAAGCATGTTCCAGGGCCGTTCGCGGCCCGTGTTGTATATGCCTTGACAGGCATATGCTCGTATGGTCATATACAAGTCGTGCAGACGGTGTTCGACATCATTGCGGAGCCGAACCGGCGTGCCATCCTCGGCCTGCTGGCCTCGTCGCACCAGTCGGTTGGCGAGATCGAACGCCACCTGCGGATGCCGCAGCCCGCGGTCTCGAAGCACCTGCGGGTGCTTCGCGAAGCCGGCTTCGTGGAGGCGGAGGTGGATGCCCAGCGCCGGCTCTATCGCCTCAAAGCCGACAAGCTGCGCGAAGTGGATGCGTGGCTGGCGCAGTTTCGCCAGTTCTGGTCGGCGCGCATCGATGCGCTCGAACGTTACCTCGATCGCATGGACGCGCCCAAGGCCACTACACGGAAGGCGCCGCGGCGGAGGGCCGGGGCTGCAAGGAGAGGGAAATGAGCGAGGCAGCATACACGCCGGGACCCGCAGGCGGGGCGCGCGTGCAAAAGGACGGCGATACCTGGACGCTGATTGTCGTCCGTGAGCTGCGCCATTCGCCGGAGAAGGTGTGGCAGGCGCTGACGGCCCCGGTGCATCTGCGCGAATGGGCGCCATTCGACGTTGATGCCAACCTCGGACACACGGGCGCGCGGGTGAAGATGACGACGGTCGGAACGCCCATGGTGAGCGACACCACCGTGATCCGCGCCGAGGCGCCAACGCTTCTCGAATACAACTGGGGAGATAAAACCCTGAGGTGGGAGTTGGAGCGCAGCGGCAGCGGCACGCGCCTGACGCTGTGGCACAACATCGATCGCACTTACATCGCGATGGGCGCGGCCGGATGGCACATCTGCCTCGACATCATGGATCGCGCGCTGGCCGGCACGCCGATCGGGCGCATGGTGGGTCCTGAGACGATGAAGTTCGAAGGATGGCAACGCTTGAACAAGGAGTACGCGGCGCAGTTTGCCGCCGAGTAACGAGGAGAGGCGATGGCACTCGCAGGGGCGGCGGCGTCGGCATTCATCGACGATCGCATCAAGGCACTTGGCGACTGGCGCGGCAGGACGCTTGCGGCCGTGCGCAAGATCATCCACCAGGCCGATCCGGAAATCGTCGAAGAGGTGAAGTGGATGAATACGCCGGTCTTCTCGCACGGCGGCGTTGTCTGCACCGGCGAGACCTACAAGAGCGTCGTCAAGCTCACGTGTGCAAAGGGCGCGGCCCTGAAGGACGGCGCGAAGCTGTTCAACTCGAGCCTCGACGGTAACGTTCGCCGCGCGATCGATATCCGGGAGGGCGAGACGATCAACGCCGCGGCGCTGACGGACCTGATCCGCCAGGCCGTGGCGCTGAATCTGACTCCAAAGAAGACGAGGAAATCTCCAGCGGCCGCGAAGAGGACGGCGGCGAAGCGATCGTCAACGAACCGGCGTGTACTGCGCTGAGACGAGCTTCCAGCGGCGGTCGATGATGCGTGTCACGAACACGCATCGCATCGATCTCGCCGCCGCCGCGCCGTTCGGCGCCTTCATCTGGTAGGTGAGCGTCGCGATCGTGACGGCGGTGTCGTCGTAGAGGCGCGTCGAGACGGTGTCCAGCGCAGCTTCGGGCGGATCGGCGACCTTCTTGTCGGGCGCGTAAAACGACAGCACCTTCGCGCGCGGATCGACTTCACCGGCCGGCGAGATCTCGACGTAGTCGGGCGCGAGCAGGTCGTCGAGCTGCTTTACGTCGAACGTGCGCTGCGCCTCCACGAACGTCTTCAGCAACACCTCGATGAACGCTCCCGGGCGGGGCGTCTGCTCAAGGGTCGCGCCGGCGAGCAGCAGTGCAAGGGCGGCTACTTGCACACGTCGCCCAGCGTCCCGCGGCCGCCGCAGTAACTAACGTCCTGTAGCTGCATCAACAGGCCATCCGGATCGGTGAAATACAGTTCCGCGGTGCCGGCGCCTGGCTCGCCGCCGCGGTTCTCCAGGCGCATCGTCACATAGTGCTGCAACGGGCCGGCGGGCTTGCCGTTTTCGCGCGGCTTGAGACCGTAATCCGTAAGGGCCTTCAACACGTCATCCGTCTTGAAGCCGGTCATGTTCATGCACGCGTGATTGATGCTCGCCGGACGCGGGGCTGCCGATGGCGCGCCGCCGCCGGTGAACATCAGGAACTGCACCGTGGGGCCGACCGCCATGGTCGGCGCCGTCGGGCCTTGATAGGAGCGGATCGAGAAGCCAAACAGGTCCTGGTAGAACTTGTTGGCACGAGCGGCGTCGCTCGAGAAGATGGTGAGGTGATTCAAGTCCCGCAGGGCGAGCAGGCCCTTCTTCGGAGCGGCCTCGGGCGTGCAGACGTTGCCGAGCGGTCCGGATCCGCCACAGTAGGTCACGTCCTGGATCTGGCAGGTGATCCCGTCGGGATCGCCAAACAGCAGGTCGGGCGTGCCCGCATTGCCACCCGTGGCGCCGCGGACCGAGACGATGGCGGTAAGCGGTCCCGGTCGCTCGCCCTTCTTCACCCCGTGCTCGGCGAGCGACGCCAGCACGCGATCGACGTTGAAGCCGTCGGCCCCGAGGCAGAAGTGCGTGATGCTCGGCGAGGCGCCGGCCGCAACCGGGCCGATCGAAATGAACTGCGGGCCGTCGCCGATGCGCAACATCGTCGACGCCCCGTTACGAGCCGCGATCGGCATCCCGAAGAGGCCCTGGTAGAACTCGACGGACCGCTTCGGGTCGGTCACGGCGATGGCAAAGTGATTCAGCGTGCGCACCCGGATCGGTGCGGCGGGCTGCGCGGCGGCGATCGTGCGCGGCAGCAGCGCGAGGGCAGGCAACGACGACAAGAGCTCGCGGCGGGTCAGTGAAGTCATGCGCCCGGCATTATGCCACTGCCGCGTAGGGTTTTGCGGCAAAGATGGTGCTACAGTTTCCTCAGATGCGCATCCTCAATGCCGACCAGATGCGCGAGGCCGATCGACGCACCATCCAGGACATCGGCATCGCCTCGCTCGTCCTCATGGAAAATGCCGGCCGCCAGGTCGTGGCCGCCATCGAATCGCTGTATGCCGACCTCGCCGAGCGCCGCATCGCGATCGTCTGCGGCAAGGGCAACAACGGCGGCGATGGCTTCGTGGTCGCGCGCACCCTGCAGCAGCGCGGGTTCGACGTCTCGGTCTTCGTGATCGGCCGCATTGGCGACATCAAGGGCGACGCGCGGACCAATCTCACGATCCTCGGCAACATCGGCCAGACCGTGGTTGAAGTCGCCGACGAGACCGCGTGGGAACTCCACGGGTCGGAGATCACGGCGCACGACCTGATCATCGACGCGATGTTCGGCACCGGGTTGTCGGCGCCGCTCACAGGCTTTTATGAAACCGTCGTTGCCGACATCAACGCCGCCGGCGTGCCCATCGTCGCGATCGATATTCCGTCCGGCCTGTCCTCGGACACGCCGGATCTGATCGGCGATTCGATCGAGGCGACCGTCACCGTCACGCTCGGCGCGCCGAAGATGTCGCGGGTCTTGCCGCCGGCGGAAGGCAAGGCGGGAGAGGTCGTGATCGCCGACATCGGCATCCCCTCAGAGGTCATCGAGCAACTCGAGGGGCCGCAGATCGAACTCCTGACGCGCGAGCGCGTTCGCGCCCTGATCCAGCCGCGCGCGGCCGACGCCCACAAGGGCGATTTTGGGCGCGTGCTGGTCGTCGCCGGGTCGATGGGGAAGAGCGGCGCCGCGGTGCTGTGCGGCCAGGGCGCGATGCGCGCCGGCGCGGGACTCGTCACGATCGCTTCGCCGCGCTCGTGCCAGCCGATCGTCGCCGCACACGCGGTGGAGTGCATGACCGAGGGCGTCGATGAGACGAACGAAGGCACCGTGACCTACTCGGCGGTCGAGCAGGTGCTTGGCATGAACGCCGATGTGATCGTCGCCGGTCCGGGGCTCGGTCGCGGAGAAAGCGTCACCACGTTCGTGCGCGGGCTGGTCGACAGCTTCGAGGGACCGTTGGTGCTTGATGCGGATGCATTGAACGCCTTCGCCGACGATCCCGCGTCACTGGTCGGCCGCGAGGGCCGCGACCTGATCATCACGCCGCATCCCGGGGAAATGGCGCGCCTGGTCGGATGCAGCGTGGAAGACCTTCAGGCCGATCGCATCGGCATCGCCTCGGATTTTGCGAAGCGCCATCAGCTGTATGTGGTGCTGAAGGGCTATCGCACGCTGATCGTGACACCGGACGAGAAGGTCTTCGTCAATCCCACCGGTTGCCCGGGCATGGCGACCGGCGGGACGGGTGATGTGCTGGCCGGCATGCTCGGTGCGTGGCTCGCGCAGCTGCTCGATGCAGAGGCCGCCTGCAAGGTTGCCGTGTACCTGCACGGATCGGCCGGCGAATTGGCTGATGCGGATAACGGCGAAGTGTCGATGACCGCGGGCGATCTCGTCGACCACATCGGCGACGCCATCCTCGAAGTGACCGCGCGGCGGCGGGTCGCCAGCAAGCAGAGCGAGTGACGCACACGTCCAGTTCTGAATCCGAGACGCGGGCGATCGCCGCGCAATTCGCCGCGTCGCTGAAGCCTGGTGACGTGCTGTTGTTGTCAGGCGATCTTGGCGCCGGCAAGACCGCATTCGTGCGCGGGTTGGCCGAGGGACTCGGCATCGGTGCTGACGACGTGACAAGTCCCACGTTCACGCTCGTTCATGAATATCGCGGCGGCCGTCTGCCGCTGATCCACGTGGACCTGTACCGCCTCGATCGCGCTGATCTCGATGAGATTGGGTTGGATCAGGATCTTGCCGACCGGGGCGTGGTCGCGGTTGAGTGGGCGGAGCGATTGACCCGCCCGATCGCGGGAG
>CAZBYY010000260.1:0-5281 GCA_964495855.1 uncultured Acidobacterium sp.
GTTCTTCCCCTGGCCGAAGGCCGTGCTGCCGGCCGATCCGTGCACCATTGCCATCGCCTCGAGGCGCAGTTTCTTCGGCGCCGCGGAGACGCCGACGGGCATCATCGCGTCGAGAAGCGGCAGGGCGATGGTCGCGCCCAGGCCCTTGAGCATCGTGCGTCGATCGAGATGTTTCTGCGTGAGAAAGTTCATATCGCTCTCGCCCCTACCTGTCTGCCGCGGTGCTCAGCGGCTCGGTCACACGACTCATCGTAAACAACGGGCTGGTCGCCACGCCCTGGATAAATGCCGAGATCTTCAAGCCCTTCTTGCTCGCGTCGTTGATCACCTTGCGCACGGCCCACATGTCCTGCGGTTCGACGCGGCGGCCGAGCGCGTAGGTCATCAGGTTCTCGGTGAAGCTGAGCAGGAACAGGTCCTGGTGGCGCAGCAAGGCATCGCGCAAGCCCTGCGCGCCGGCCACCTGCGAGCCGTCGTAGAGCGTGCCGGCGGTATCAACCGGGACGCCCGAATCCTTGATGCGGTACTTGCCGGTCACGTCGAAGTTCTCGAGCGACAGGCCGATCGGATCGATCACGCGATGGCAGGACATGCACGCCGGATTGGCGCGATGCGTCTCCATGCGCTCGCGCACCGTCAGCATCTTGCCGCCGTTGTCGCCCTTGGTCGCATCGAAGGGCGGCACGTTCGGTGGCGGCGCCGGCGGCGGCGTGCCCATCATCACTTCCATCACCCACTTGCCGCGCATCACCGGCGACGTGCGGTCGGCCACCGACGTCAGCACCAGCACGCTGCCCTGCGTCAGGATGCCGCGCCGTTCGGGCGGCAGCTGCACGCGGCGGAACGCATTGCCGGTCACGTTGGGAATGCCGTAGTGACGCGCGATGCGCTCGTTCACGAACGAGTAGTCAGCGGTCAACAGGTCGAGGATGCTGCGGTTGTCGCGCACCAGGCTGTCGAAGAACAGCTCCGACTCCTTGATGAACGCGTCACCGAGCGTGCGATCGAAGTACGGATACGCCACCGCATCCGGCAGCACGCCCTCGACATCGCCAAGCCGCAGCCACTGGCGCGCGAAGCGGCGTGACAGGGCTTCGGATCGCGGATCGGCCAGCAGCCGCGCGATCTGCTTCTCGTAGACGCCGGGCAGGCTCAGTTGCTTCGACTGCGCCAGCTTGGTGAGCTCGGCATCCGGCGCCGCTCCCCAGATGAAGTACGACAGGCGGGACGCCAGTTCGCTCTCGCCCATCTTGAACGACTGCCCCGCGCGCAGCGTGGTCGGTGTCTGCTCGAGGCGGAACAGGAACTGCGGGCTCGCGAGGATCGCTTCGATCGCGCCGCCGATCGCGTATTCGAAGTCTCCGCTCTTGCGCCCGTCGGTGAAGAACTTCATCAGCCCGTTGAAGTCACGTTCGCTGACCGGGCCGCGGAACGCCTGCGACGCCAGCGTGCGGATGATCTTGCCGGCGCACGTCGCCTCGTCAGCCTGCGACGTCGGGCGGCAGATGAAGATCTTGCGGCGGCTCGCCGTGTCGGAAATGCCCGTCACGTTGTAGGGGCCGACGATGCTGAAGTCCTTGACGTGCGGGAGCGTGGTGATGCCGACGGCGACGCCGATCTGCGTGTCGGCCAGCGTGTGGTCGATCGGCGCGATCAGGTCGTTGACCGGCCCCTCGAAGCGCTGCACGAACGCCGCGGTGACGCGATGCTCGCCGGCGGTGACGTGAATCATCGGCGTCTTGAGCGACAAGCCGGTGGTCGTTTCCGCCATGCGCGGATCGATCTTCATCAGCGCCTTGCGCTCGCCGTCCACCGAAATCTCGATCTGCTCGCCCTGGTTCGGGCCGCCGAACAGCACGCCGCACGCGTTGCTGTGCAGTTCCACCTTGAAGGTGTAATCGCCATCGGCCGCGAAGTTGTGCGTCGTCGAGATGCCGCCGCGCGTGCCGAAGGGCGCGCCTTCGACGCGCGACATCTGCGACGCGGTCTTGGGCACGCGATAGTTCGTTTCCGCCGCCGGCGCGTCCTTGTCGCCGATGGCCAGCGCGGTGATCTTCGCCGCCGCTCGCAAGTAGCTTTCCATCAGCGTCGTCGAGAACGCCTGCGAGTCGGCGACGTTGTCGAAGCTGTGGCTGATCGTGTCCGCCGGCAGGAGGCCGGCGACGTCGATGTCGATGGCCAGCATGTCCTTCACGGCGCGCGCGTATTCAGCGCGATTCAGCCGCTGGAAGGGCCGCGACCCCGGGTTGGGATTCACAAGCGCGTTGCGATCGACCCGCTGTTCGAGCGCGGTGTAGAACGCCTTGACCTGATCCGGTTCCGGCCGCTTCGCCGTGGACGGCGGCATCATGCCGGCGCGCAGCTTGCGGATCATCTTCTCGGTGATCGCCAGGTTGTCCCCGTCGGCGGCCTTCGACGCATCGAACGATGCGAGCGTGAGCTGCCCCGCCTTGCTGCGGTCGTTGTGGCAGCCAACGCAGTACTGCTTCACGAGCGCGTTCTGTTCCGCCGTGCCGAACGCTGGCGCGGTCGGCGCGTGCGACACCGCCGGCGTCGCGGGTACAGCGGGTGACGCAGGCCGAGCCTGTGCCGGTTTGGAGACTTGCGCGGCCTGCGCGCTCAACAGCGCAGGAACAGCGGCGAGAGCAGCGACGAAAAACAATCGTTTCATAGGGCGATTGGGGCGCCTGGTCCTTGACGAAGGCGGCGCGTACTTTCGCGTCAGTATAGACGAATAAGTCCCTTACCTACCGAGACATCCAGTGACAAGGCGCGACGCGGCTACCGCCGCATGAGCAGCGAGGCGCCGGGGCCGTAGGCGACCATCCAGGCGAGAAAATTTGCCCCAAAAGGGAGGTTCGCCGGTGACGTCCCGGCAGCGGCCGCTGCGGCGAGCTGCGCCGTGGCAACAGCGAAGCCGATCCCGCCCACGGCCGAGGCGAAAATGCCTCGTCGAACGGCGCGGGCGGTCTTCATCGGCCCATCCAGGAACGACTGCAGCAGAGACAGCACAATCCAGCCGCAAAGCCAGGCGACCCAGACCGCAGAATCGCCGAGGGCTCGGGACGATGCGAGGAGGATCGCGACCGTGAGCGGCGCCATGACGAGGCCGGACAACGCACCGGCGAGGGCGCGGCCCTTCCGCCATCCAAGGTAGGTCGTGGCGGGGACGAGGACGATGGCGAGGATCACCGCAAGCATCGCGGCGTCGATCGGATGGTTCCGCAACCAGACGTGTCCGGCGCTGCGGCTCGGGACGGCGAGCAACAGCGCCAGGATGGTCGCCGGCGCGACCAGCGTGCGCATCTAGCGGCCGGCGGCGGCGCGGCCGATCTTGATGGCCTCGTCGGCTTGCGGGCCGTTCATCAACAGCGCCGTGAAGCCTTCCTTCACGCGCTGCTCGACGTCCTTGGCATTCGCCGTGAGCATGTTGTGAATCTTCACGCGCTTGGACTCGCCGAGGATCTGTTGCGTCGCCTGCTCGGCGCCCGCGCGATCGCCGCCGAGCGCCTGCGTGAGGCTGCCAATACCGCACGCCAGAATGCTGATGCCCTTCAGGTCGGCGATTTCCTTGCGCTGCGACACCGCCTTCGGATCTTCGAGCATCAGCATCGCGATCTTGGTGCCGTTCGGGTTCGAGGGCGACCACACGTTCGCCTTCGCCGCGGTGAAGAACGACAACGCCAGCTTCGCTTCGTCGAGGTCGCGCACGTGCGGGATCGTGACGCCGTCCGCACCGGCATCGAGGATCTCCTTGACGCGCGCCTTGGTCGCATCGGCGCCGTCCTTTTCGATCGGCGGGATGCGGACGATCAGCGTCTTCTTGCTGGTCTTCTTGAGGCCGTCGGCATACGCCTTGACGGCGGCGGCATCGTAGGCACCCTCGAGATTCAAGAACACGTAGTCATACAACGGGTTCTCGGCGACCTTCCTCGCCCCTTCGGGTGTGTACTTCGCGGGCTGGCCGCGCTCCGCTTCGCTCGGCGCGTAAATGCCAAACGCCGGCTTGCCGGCTTTCCATGCATCGAGCACTTGTGCCTGCGCCGCAGATGCCACAAACATCAGTCCAACAACCAGGAACGCTTGTTTCATGCAGCAGATGCTACAGCAAACGGTTCCACACGTTCCAAGGGTTCCAGGTGTTCCAAGGGCATCGTTCTGCGTTACTGCTTCACGCGCTCGTAGATCGCGACAAGCGATCCCTGGCCGATGATGTGACCCTCCATCGCCTTCAACAGGTCGGCCTTGGTGAGGCCCTCGGCGAGCGGGAGGTCGGCATCGAGCGCGTAGACCGTGAACGTGTAGTGATGCGGCTTCCCCGGCGGCGGCGCCGGACCGCGATACATCGGACGACGGAACCCCGACATGCCCTGGATCGCGCCGGCGACGTCGGCCGGTTCCTTGATCACGGGCGAGTCGATCGCCACGTTGGCGGGCAGCCCCTTGGCCGTGCCGGGAATCTTGTAGACCACCCAATGGACGAAATTCTGTCCGCCGAACTGCGCGTCAGGATCGTCCATGATCAGCGCAAACTGCTTGGTGGCGGCGGGCGCCCCGCTCCAGGCGATCGCCGGCGAGGTATTGGCGCCGTCTGCGGTGTGATCCTTCGGAATCGTCTCGTTGGCTTTCAACGTCGCGCTGGTCACCGTGAGCGCGGCGGGGGTCTGCGCGGCGGCCGGCGCCACGGTCAACGTCATCGCCGCGAGGGCGGCATAGGCAAATCGCATCATTCCTCCGTGAATTTCCTAAGGGTTGAGTATACTTTGCCGCTATGAAACACCTCAGCCGCTGGATCACCAAAATGAGCGTTGTGGCGTTGCTGGTCGGCGCTGCATCGATATCAATTAGCGGGCAATGGGCTCCGAAGGTCGGCGAGTGGGCCACCTACGGCGGCGACCTTGCCAACACGCGGTACTCACCGCTCGATCAGATCAACGCCACAAACTTCAGCAAGCTGCAGCTGGCGTTCCGGTTCAAGACCGAGAACCTCGGGCCGCGGCCGGAATTCCAGTACCAGGCGACGCCGCTGATGGTCAACGGGCGCCTGTTCACGACCGCGGGGACGCGCCGCGCCGTCGTCGCGCTCGACGCCACGACCGGCGAGATGCTGTGGATGTACAGCATGAACGAAGGCAAGCGCGGAGAAGCCGCGCCGCGCCAGCTCTCGGGCCGCGGGCTTTCCTACTGGAGCGACGGCAAGGACGAACGCGTCATCTACGTCACGCCCGGCTACATGATGGTCGCGCTCGACGCCAAGACCGGACGCCCCGTGCCCGGCTTC
>CAZBYY010000261.1:0-5276 GCA_964495855.1 uncultured Acidobacterium sp.
GCGCGCGATTGGGCGCCGCCTGGCAGGCTGGCGGATGCTGCGGGCAGATGTACTGAATCGTCGACGGGTTCACCGCGACTCCGCCGCCGCGCGAGCCAACAAAGTTCTCGTGCTCGAGACCCGGCAGACCAAAGGCCATGGCCGCCTTCGGCGCCGCTGCATCGCAACTGCCGCCAGCCTCGCACCGTCGAATGTCGACGCCATTCGCGGTGATTCGGTTGCGCGTCAGACGCACGGTCGGTGACGGATCTGCCGGCCGCACGACGATGCCGACGCGATTGCCGGTGATGACATTGTTGTCGACGATGTTGCCAACGCCGGTGAGGTTCAAGCCGAACGTGTTGTTCGTGAAGGTATTTGCCGAGATGTAATTGCGATCGCCCCAGTTGATCTGCAATCCATCGGAATACCCCTCGAATCGGTTGCCGGAGACGACGTTGTCGTTGCCACGCAGAATCTCGATTCCCTGCGACGGCTCAGGGTTCGCAGGCGTGGACCGAAATAGGTTGTCCGCGATCACATTGAATGCGGCGCCGCGCGTCAACTCAAGGCCATCACCGTTGTCCACGAACTCGTTGCGAAGCACTTTGTTGTTGTTCGTGGTGGTGCTCGTCGGATTTCCCTGTCCATCGTCGCCGGTGATCATCACTCCTGCACCGCCGAGATTATTCGTGATCCGGTTGTCATGAATGTCGACGCGCGTCGCTCGGTTGAGGAGGATTCCGATGCAAAAGTGATGCACGTCGATTCCGGCGATATCAACGTCCCCGGTATCGATGAGCTGCAGTCCCGGCGCAGTCATGGTGCGAACGTTTGCGCCAAACTGCCCTGGCGTCGCGCCGGGGCAACTCTCTGGCGTGTTACCCTGGACATAGTCAGAACCGTCGATCGTCGCGTACTCGCCGGTACGCCGCCACTCGCTACCCTCGATACTGACCGGACCTTTGATCGTGGGGAGAGGCGCGCGCACGGTGATTCGTGGAACCTCGATGCTGATGGTGTCGCGATCGGGTGTGGCGTTGCTCAATTCGATCGCCGAGCGTAACGTTCCCGGACTCGTGTCGTCAGCGCTACTTGTTACACGGAGCACGCGGCCCGTGCTAGGCGGCGCCGTCCGTGCCGATGTCGCTGCAAACATCGCCAACACACACAGCGCCGCCGAAATCCGGGACCCGGCCATGTCTACTTCGGTGTACCCAACTTGAACGCAACGAGCGCGTCTGAAATCGGCAGCCCACCGCCGATCGCCGTACCGCCTGATGCGGCGACGACGACGTATTGCGCGCCGTCTTTGCCCATGTAGGTGATCGGAGTCGAATGCGCGCTGGCCGGCAGCTTCACGGTCCACAACTCAGCACCGGTCTTGGCGTCGAACGCGCGGAAGCGGCTGTCGTTGGTCGCGCCGATGAACACCAGGCCGCTGGCGGTCGCGATGCTGCCGCCGATGTTGCGCGTCCCGGTCTTCACGCCCTTGTCGCCGAGATCAGCGGCGAGCGACTCCTGGATGCCCAGCGTCGACTTCCACGCGATCTTCCCGGTGTTCACGTTGACCGCAACCAATTCACCGTACGGCGGCGCCCAGCACGGCATGCTCGCGCCGCTCGGGAACTGGTACGAGAATTGTCCGCCAACACGCTGACCGCGGTTGCCACCGCCGCCTCCGGGCACCGGCCCACCGGGCGCTTGCCCGGGACCCGGGGCTGCCGCACCACCTGGACCACCACCCGGAGCGCCACCTGGCGCGCCGCGTCCGGCACCAGGCGCACCACCAGGCCCGCCCTCATCGCCAAAACCGCGCCCCGCCGCGCCGGCCGCACGGAAGCTGCCGGTGTTATGCAGGTTGATGAACACGTAGCCAAGCTGCGGGTTGTACGACAGCGGCCCCCAGTTCGGTCCGCCGACGGACGACGGGAACGTCACGAGACCCGCGCGCTTCAACGGCACCGCATACAACTGCGACGTTTCGATGTGGTTACTGTCCCAGAAGTCGGTACAGAACTTCTCGATCTCCGGCGTTGTCTTGTTGATGTCGTTGCGCGACATGCCGACACGTCCGATCGGTTCCGGAGTGTCAGGAAATGGCTGCGTCGGCCACGAGTAGACGGCCGGGTTGTCGCTGCGCGGAACAGGACGTTCGGTCATGCCATACAGCGGCTCGCCGGTGTCGCGGTTGAACATGAACACCAGGTTGAACTTCCCTGTCAAGAAGACCGCGGGGATGGTGCGCCCGTTCTTGCGCACGTCGACGAGCAGCGGTGGCGTCGGCATGTCGAAGTCCCAGATGTCGTGGTGAATGAGCTGATGGAACCACTTCATCTTCCCGGTGTTCGCGTCGATCGCGACGAGCGATCCGGTGTAGAGGTTCTTCCCTTCGGGCCCGGGGCGATTCGCATCGCCAAGACCGGCGTAGATCAGGCCGCGCTGCGGATCGACCGTCATGGTCGACCACATGTTCGCGCCGCTGCGATCCTTCAGATCCTCTGACGGCCACGTGCCGAAGTTAGCTTCACCGGACTGCGGAATCACGTGGAACTCCCACACCTGCTTGCCGGTGATCGCGTCCCACGCTCGAATGTCGCCGCGAGGCTGTGGCGGCCCGAGTTCTCCCGGCCGCGCTCCGGCGATGATCAGATTCTTGTAGACCGACACCGGGTTCGGAACCGTAAACGTGTTCCTGCGGTTGGCGGGAACATCCGGACCGGCGACGCCGACATAGACGTCGATCTGACCGTTGTCACCGAATCCCGCTGCCGCCTGACCGCTCTTCATGTCGACGGCGCCGAGATAGCCCTGATCCATCGCAAAGTAGAGGCGCGGTCCGATAGTCGCGGTGCCGGGCCAGTAAGCGAGGCCGCGACCGTGTACGCGATGCGGCGTGGTGTACTTCCAGATCACCTTCCCCGTCTCGGGTTCGAGCGCGGCGATCGTCGACTTGAAGTCCGGATCGGTCGGCGACGCCGGCGTCGAGATGTACATCACGCCGCCGATCAACAACGGCTGCACTTCGAAGCGGTAATCGAGGCCGAGGTTCCCCGCCGGCGCCGACCCCGCTCCGTAGTTGAACGTCCATGCCGGCACGAGGTTCTTCACGTTCTCGGGCGTGATGCTCGTGAGCGGCGAGAAGTTCGAGTTGTACTGATACGTCGGCCACTGGGTGTCCTGCTGCTGGCCGCTCGGATTGCCGGACAACGCGATCGCAAAAACGATCGCGGCGATTGCTCGTGCTGCTTTCATTGAGTCGCCCCTCTTCACTACGGCAGATTCTTGAACCAGAGATTGCGGAACGACGCGGTGTTGTCGCCTCGCCCCTCCAGCTGAATCGACAAAACCCCATGGTCAACGAACATCGTCGGATGATCGTCGATCAGCACGGACATCAGGTGGCCGTTGATGAAATACATCATGGTGCGCCCACGCGCGATCACGTGCAGCTGATTCCAGTCGCCGACTTTCCAGTAACCCTTCAACACGTCTGGATCACCGATCGTCGCCAATAACGACGGCTTTTGTCCATCGGCCGTGGCCATCCGCACGACCTGACCGCGGAATGCCCGATCCGGACGCGGCGGAACACCACGCCGCGGCCCGGCGCAGCATTCGATGAGCGCGCCGGTGTTCGCGTTGGCGTTGTCGATGTCGGCTTGATAGCCGCGCGTCTCCCATTTCGATCGCGGATTGCCGGCGACCTCGCCGAGCTTGACCGACCGGAACTGGACGCCGCTATTCGCACCATCGCCCTCGAGTTTTACTTCGAGCTTGAACTCGAAGTCCTTCGGTTCGCCGCCTGTCCACAATAAATAGGTGCTGCCGGTCGGCGGTTCCGATTTCGAACGCACGACGATCACGCCGTTCTCGACGTGCCACAGGTCCGTTGGTCCGTCCCACCCTTTCAGCGTCGCGCCGTCGAAGAGCGACGTCCAACCGGTGTGCTCGTTGAAATCGATTGGTGTCGCGTCGACATATCGCCCCTGACCGCCGGCCCGTGGTGGCGCAGGCAAAGGAGCAGCCGGCGGCTTCTGGCCGGAGGTTGCCGCCGACGGCCACGGAATCTCGCCTGGGGAATTTGGCAGGATCGGCGGCGCAACCGCGCGGCCGGGTGCCATCACGGTCATCGGCGGCAATTTGTCCTGGACGGCCGTCTCCATCACCTCGGTGCGCGATCCATCCGGATCGAAGAGGTGCATCAGCCAGTGGCGGTTGTTGCCGATGTGCGCCCGTACCTGCAGGTCGGTCAAGGCGCCGCGTTCTTGTGCAAGATCGCGCGTGACGCGCATGTCGGTGACCTCGATCGCCATGTGTTGGACGGCCCCCATCACTTCGCGCTCGTACTGTGCGCGCGTCGCGGGATTGGCAGGATCGAGTGGCGGGAATTTGGTTTCGGTGTTGCGATCGGAACTCGGCGTCTCGATGTATTCGCCGCGCGTGCCCGGGAGGTCGCGCCCGCGTGCGAAGCCCAGCTTGTCCTGATAGAACGACGTTACCGACTCGCGATCTTTTGTGTAGATGCCGACGTGCCACAGGTGCGTTGACAGGCGGCGGCCGTCCAGAAACTTGCCCCGGACTTTCACCTGCTGCGACCCGGGCGCGTACTGAATGAAGTCCAGCGTCGCGTTGTCCGGTCCGATCACGCGGAACACGGGATTGCCGTCGGGCCCCGTGGTAATCGCCGTTGGACTGAGTCCGCGGCTCGCGTAGATCTCATGAAGCCGGCGAAGATCATTGCTCTCGAAGACGACCCGCACCTGGCGGTTCAGCGCACCAGGCTGGAGCCCCGGCACGGCCTCCACGAACTGATCGTCGTTGACCTTGAAGCACACCGATGCGATGCGACCGGCGGCATCCTTTAACGAAAATGCCTCGGCGAACCCAAGGACACCATCGTAGTAGCGACGCGCCTTGTCGACGTCACTGACGCGGAAGGTGATGCCGGCCAGGCCGGTGATCGGAAGATCGGTCGGCGCAGCGGGGACCTGGGCCGTCAGACCTGTGGTCGTGGCGGCCAGGAGTGCAGCGAATAGCGTGCGTCGTGCCGACATCATGCGATCACCGTTCCCGCCGAGCGGCCTAGAATCCGTACTTGATCGCGAACTGCATGATGCGCGGATCGTTCGCGGTCGTGGTCACTTGTCCTGAGGTGCCGGCGCCGAGCGTCACGTTCGGATTGCCCCAGTTCACGTGGTTGAACACGTTGAACGCCTCGACGCGAAGCTCAATCGTGCGCGGACCGAAGCGCACGTTCCGCGACACCGCCAGGTCGGCGTTCCAGAAGCTGGGGC
>CAZBYY010000262.1:0-5262 GCA_964495855.1 uncultured Acidobacterium sp.
TCTGCTTCGGCAGGATCACTTCCTTGATGCCGGCGCGCTTGGCCGCCAGCACCTTCTCCTTGATGCCGCCGACCGGCAGCCCCTTGCCCTGCAGGGTGATCTCGCAGGTCATCGACCTGTCGCCGCGCACCGGGCGCCGCGTCAACTCCGACACCATCGCGGTGACCATCGTCACGCCTGCGGATGGGCCATCCTTCGGGATCGCGCCTGACGGCACGTGCACGTGCAGTTCCGAGCTCTTGAAGAATTCCGGGTCGATGCGCCACTCGTTGGCGTGCGCGCGCACCCATGACAACGCGGCGCGGGCGGATTCCTTCATCACGTCGCCGAGTTGACCGGTGAGCGTGAGCGATCCGTTGCCCGCCATGCGCGTGGCCTCGACGAACAGCACGTCGCCACCGACAGGCGTCCACGCCATACCGGTTGCCACACCCGGGTTGCGCGTGCGGTCCTTGACCTCTTCGTCCATGAACCGAGGCGCGCCGAGCAGCTCGTTCACGAACTCGGGCGTGACCTTGACCTTGTCCTCGTCACCTTCGGCGCGGCGTCGCGCGATCTTGCGGCAGATTGCGCCGACTTCGCGCTCGAGGTTGCGCACTCCGGCTTCACGCGTGTAGCCGCGAATCACGGCGCGCAGGCCCTGGTCGGTGAAGGTGACCTGCGACTTGTTCAAGCCGTGGTTCTGCACCTGCTTGGCCACGAGGTGGTCGCGCGCGATCGCAAGCTTTTCTTCCTCGGTATACCCGGGGAGTTCAAGCACTTCCATGCGATCGCGCAGCGGTGCGGGAATCGTGTCGAGCACGTTTGCCGTCGTGATGAACAGCACTTCGCTCAAGTCGAACGGCACGTCGAGGTAATGATCGCGGAACGTGTTGTTCTGCTCCGGATCGAGCACCTCGAGCAGCGCCGATGACGGATCGCCGCGGAAGTCCGAGCCGAGCTTGTCGATCTCATCGAGGATGAAGACCGGGTTCTTCGATTCGGCGCGCCGCAGGCCCTGGATGATCTGTCCGGGCAACGCGCCGATGTAGGTGCGTCGATGGCCGCGGATTTCCGCTTCGTCGCGCACGCCGCCGAGCGAGATGCGCACGAACTTGCGGCCGAGCGACTGCGCAATCGAGCGCGCAAGCGACGTCTTGCCGACGCCCGGAGGGCCGACGAAGCAGAGGATCGGTCCCTTCATGCCGGGGTTGAGCTTGCGCACCGCGAGGTATTCGAGAATGCGATCTTTCGCCTTCTCGAGGCCGGAGTGCTCGGCGTCCATGATGCTCTTGGTCTTCTTGAGGTCGATGACCTCGTCCGTCTTCTTCGACCACGGCAGCGCCACGATCCAGTCGAGATACGTGCGCGCGACGGTGTACTCCGCCGCCGCGGGCGGCATCTTCGACAACCGATCGAGCTCGCGCAGCGCTTCTTTCTTCACCGTGTCGGGCAGGCCCGCGGCCTCGAGCTTGGTGCGCAGTTCCTCGATCTCGCGCGTCTGGTCGTCGCCCTCGCCGAGTTCCTTCTGGATCGCCTTCAGCTGCTCGCGCAGGAAGTAATCACGCTGGTTCTTGCCGACCTCGGATTGCACCTGGCTCTGGATCTTCGAACCCAGTTCGAGAACCTCGAGCTCCTTGATCAGCAAGCGGTTCAGCAGGTCGAGACGCGTGCGCACGTCGAGCGTCTGCAGGACCTCCTGCTTGGTCTCGGTGCCAATGGTACCCAGGCCCGACGCGATGAAGTCGGCGAGCCGGCCCGGATCGGTGATGTTTGAGGCGAGGGCCTGCAGATCGTCCGACATCAGCGGCGACAGCGACACGATCTGCTGGAAGTTTGCCTTGATGTTTCGTTGCAGCGCATCGATCTCGAGCCGATCGTCGTCTTTCAGCACTTCAGCGGCTTCCGTTACGCGGCCGCGTAAGTACGGACGCGACGCGGTGATCTCGTCGAGGCGCACGCGCGCCAGGCCCTGGACGATGATGCGGAGGCTGCCGTCGGGCAGCTTGAACATCTTGTGGATCTGGCTGGCCGTGCCGACCGGATGGAGGTCGGCCTGCGTCGGCTCGTCCTCGCCCGCTTCTCGCTGCGCGAACACGGCAATCGTCTGGCCGCTCGCGACCGCTTCGTCTATCAACCGGACGGAGCTCTCGCGCGCCACCGCCAGCGGCATGAACGCCTGCGGGAACAGCACGGTGTCGCGCAACGGCAGCACCGGCATCTCAGGTGGCACGCGGAACGAAGGCGTTTCCGCGCCGGTCGGGTCGAATGGTTGGGTTGGTTCGCTCACGTGTGTGCGGCCTCCTAAGGCCGCGTACTAACTTAGAGTGAGCCGGAGGCGGGAGTGATACAGGCCCCGCCTCCGGCGGAGCCTGTAAAAAAGGACGCCGGAACTAGCCGCGCATGTCGAAGCCGAGCGTCGCCGATCCACGCCGGGCTGCGATGCGTTCACGCTGCTGAGCGATCTCGCGCGCCTCTTCGCAATCCTTGCAGCGGACCGCGAACGGCAGCGCGCGCAGACGCGGCTGCGCAATTTCATCGCCGCATTCGAAGCAGTGCCCATACGTGCCCTCTTCGAGGCGGGACAGCGCTTCGTTGATCTTGTTCAGCGTCTCAGCCTTCATCTGGATGAGCGCAAACTCGATGTCTTCCTGGATGTCGACCTCGGAGGTCTCACCCGGATCGAGGACCTCGTGGTCCTTGTCCGATGCTTCGGCGCGCACGTCGCGGATCTTGCCCTGCACTTCGTTCATGATCTCGCGCTGACGATCAACGAGCATCTTCTTCAGCTCTTCGTACCGCGCGCCGCTCGGCGCTTCGGTGGCTACCTGTGTCTTCTTCGCTTTGGCCGCCATGACTACTAACCGCTCCTTCTGTCTCCCACAATTGTCCGGTGCGCCGTCGTGGCCACCAGACTCCGGGAGCTATGATTGCGCCGCTCCTTGGTGCCTTCCCTAAAGCAAGAGCGATGCCTATGAATGTGACCGAACCCGAAACTCCAACTGCCGTTATGAACGCCGGAGATGAAGGACGGGGGGTATGAACCGGAGTCGTTGTGATGGCCTGACTTCGCGGAATTCTGCGAAGCATTTTTCCCCGGCCTTCCGTATCTATCGCGTTTACTTACAACAATTTAACTGCGTTCTTACGATCGCTTCTCCGACGGTCCGAACACCGTTCACTTGGCTATTAGACGCCGGCTAATCGGTTTGGGTTCTCCACGACACTGTCGCCCTTCGTGGACACCTACAAACCGGCAAACGGTAGCACACCGGGGTAGACTGTGGCAAGAATTACACCCCGCCTGGGCGATATCCGGCGGCTCGAACAGAGAAACGGCACCAAAATGGCCGGGTTTACGCGATGACGTGTCCGCTGTGTCAAAAAAGACCCACTAAACGAGCCTGTCCCGCCAAGGGTGCGGAAATCTGCGCTGTCTGTTGCGCGACCAAACGCCTCGTGGAGATCAGCTGCCCCTCGGATTGCCGGTATTTGGAGACGTCGCAGCGTCACCCGGCGGCAGTCGTCAAGCGCCAGATCGATCACGACCTCTCTCGACTGATGGCCACCGTCGGGCGGCTCACCGAGCAACAACTGCAGCTGTTCTTCGTGCTGCAGTCGCTGGTCCTCTCATACAAGCCAGAGGGCCTGGTCCGGGTGACCGACAGCGACGTGGCATTGGCAACCGGAGCACTCGCCACGTCGCTCGAAAGCGCCAGCAAGGGCGTCATCTTCGAGGACTCGACCTCGTCCGTTCCGGCGGAAGGCTTGCGCAAATCGATGAAGCCGGTCATCGAAGAAGTCACCAAGGGCGGGGGCTCCCGGGCCGAGCGCGAGGTCGCGATCATCCTCAGGGCCATTGAACGCGGTGCCCGCCATGACGGGGGCTTCATCCCTGACGGGGAAACGAGCTACCTTGAACTCGTCGGACGGGTCTTCCAACAGCGCCCCCAGCCTCCAACGCCGCCCGATAAGCCGCTGATTGTGACGCCATAACCCGATACACCTAGCACTAGGCACTAGGCACCTGGCACCAGGCACCGGCACCAGCCACCCTGGGCCGTGGTAAGATTTGGAGTTTCCGGTAATAAGGAGCTTTTCGTCATGGCTATGCGATGTGAAATTTGCGGCAAGGGTCCGGTCGTCGGACGCCGCGTGTCCCACGCTCACAACGTGCGTCCCCGCCGCTTTGAGCCGAACCTGCAGACGGTCCGCGCGCTCGTCGACGGCGCCACCAAGCGCGTGCGGGTCTGCACGCGCTGCATCCGTTCGAACAAGGTCACGAAAGCCGCCTAAGGTGCGAAAGGTGCAAAGGTGCGTCAGTTCATGCGTGCGCAGTGCCTCGTGCGCACGTCGCCCCCGGCACCTCTGACACCCTGCACCCCTTGCACATGAAGGAACTGATCACGGCCGCCGGCGCGGCCAAGTTCTACGCGGTGCTCACCGACGGCGCCCAGAAGGCGACCAGCCGCGTGGCCACCGTCACCGTCTCGGCCGATTCCGTGGCCCCGCAGCTGGCCAAGGCCATCAGCTCGGCGAGCTTCGACACCGTGACCGTGACCTTCGATGAAGGCATGACCGCGGGTCCGCTGGGCACGGCCGCCAACTACTCCATCTCGGGTGGAGTCAGCGTGAGCAAGGTGGACGTGTTGAGCGACCGCGAGGTCCGGCTCACCACTTCGCGCCAGCCGGGCGACCAGGAGTACACCCTCACGGTGAACAACGTCACCGACCTCGCGGGCAACAAGATCGCCGCCGGTGCCAACACCATCAAGTTCCGCTCCTTCGTCTTCCGCAGCGGCCTCGTGGTGTACGAGCGCTGGAACAACGTGACCGGCGCCTGGACCGACGCGACCAACGTGGTGAACGTCCGCAAGCCCGACGTCTCCGGTGTCGAGCCCCGCATGCAGGCCCCGACCGGTGTCGCCGACAATTACGTCGCCCGCCTCACGACCTACATCGTCCCGGCCAAGACCGGCGACTACGTGATCCTCATCTCGGCCGATGATCATGCGGAGTTCTTCCTGAGCACCGACGAGAACCCGGCCAACCTGAAGCGCGTGGCCATCGAACCGACCTGGAACGATCCCAGGCAGTGGGTCGTCACCGATCGTCGCAACGCCGACAGCCCGGAGAACCGCACCGACACCTTCGCGGAGACCGAGTGGCCGACCGGCGGCACCGTCACCCTCACCGCGGGCAAGAAGTACCTCGCCCAACTCTACTTCCAGGAGGGCGGCGGCGGCGACAACGGCGGCGCGACCATGAAGCTGGCCTCCGAGA
>CAZBYY010000263.1:0-5193 GCA_964495855.1 uncultured Acidobacterium sp.
AATGACATTCTCTATCTGGCGATTCAAGGACGCCCGGCGCCTGCGCCGGTCCGCTGCTGATGGCGTACATCGCCGCACGTCAAGGCCGACTCGCGCCGGCGTTCGAGTGGCTCGCGGTGCCTGCCGGATTGGCGCTGTTGTCGATCCTGCTGGCGCGCGCCGTCCGGCCCGTTAAGGTGGAACCGAAGCCGGTCAAGGAAACGCCCCACATGCCGCCGGTGTTCTGGACCTACATCATCGCGTCGGGTGTGCTCGCGTGCGGCTTCGTTGACTTCCCGATGCTCGGCGCGCACTTCGAAACGCAGAAGATCTTCACGCCGTCCACGATCCCGCTGCTCTACTCGCTGGCGATGGCCGTCACCGGCGCCACGGCCTTTCTGTTCGGCAAGCTCTTCGACACCCACGGCATCGTCGTGTTGTCGCTCGGCATCCTGGTGTCGCTGCTGGCGTTGCCGTTCGGTTTCTTCGGCGGCGTGACCGGCGGCGTGATCGCGGTGTTGTGCTGGGCGACGGGGCTTGGCGTGCAGGATGCGACGCTGCGCGCCGGCATCGCGCAAGTCGTGTCGATGAACAAACGCGGAACGGCCTTCGGCACCTTCAACGGCGTGTACGGCGTGGCGTGGTTCGCCGGCAGCGCGTTGATGGGCGTGCTCTACGGCTGGTCGATCATGGCGGTCGTTGCGTTCGGCATCGCCGCGCAGCTCGTCGCAGCAATGATGTTCTTCAACCTGCGCAAACCGCTCGCTGCCGCAGTGCAGTGAAGAATCTGGGGTGAATTGATAGCGCCGGCGTTCTGATCGCCGGCGCGTGCGGAAGACGAGTTGTCGTCATGCCCGACTTGAGGGACGCGGATTCACGCGCATCGAAACCGCGTTGGAGTGAGACGGATTGCACGCACGATTCCGCGGTGCGAAGTCGTTATCGGAATCGTGCGTCGCAGCGAAGACGCGCAATCCGGCGAACGAAACGCGGTTTCCCGCGTCCCGAGAGTCCGCCGAGTGTAGCGAAGGCGGACGCGGAGGCCATGACGGCGACTCGTCTGGAGCACCGCTCGCGCCGGCGCTCTGATCCGACACTACTTGCGCGTGATCACGGTGTTCGCTCCGCAGATCACGACGCCGACGCGCTCACCGCTCGTTGGCTGATACGCGCCGCTCGTGAGCGCCGACAGCGCCGCCGCGCCGCCCGGTTCGGCGACGATGCGAAGCGTGTCCCAGAGGAGGTGCTGTGCCCGCACGATCGCCTCGTCTGTGACGAGCGCAACATGATCCACGAACTGCTGGGCGATCGGGAACATCAGCTGACCGACCTGCCGCGGCGCCAGCGAATCGGCAGCCACGCTGCCGGCCGGCGCATCAACGGGCCGCCCGGCATCGAGCGCCATCTTCAACGTCGGTGCGCCCTCGGGTTCGACGCCGATGATCTTCACGTCCTTCCGGTACCACGACGCAATGCCGCCGATCAGTCCGCCTCCGCCGACGGCGACGAGCAGCGTGTCGAGATCGCCGGCCTGTTCCGCCAGCTCCGCGCCGAGCGTGCCCTGCCCGAGCAGCGTTTCGCGCTGATCGTAGGCATGCACCGCCATCGCGCCTGATTCGGCGATCCACGCGTTGCAGGTCTCGAGCGCATCTGCGTAGCGATCGCCGCCGACGACGAGCTCGGCACCGTAGCTGCGGATCTGATCGATCTTCGCTTGCGACGCTACCGTGGGGACGAAGATGTGCGCCGGCTTGTTGAGTCGATGCGCTGCAAACGCCACGGCGGCGCCATGATTGCCGCCCGATGCCGCGGCGACGCCCGCGGGCGGAACCGCGTGCATCAGCAGATTCATAAACGCGCCGCGCGACTTGAACGATCCTGCATGCTGCAGGTATTCGAGCTTCAGCGTCACGCGATCGACGGCCAGGCCGAGATCACGACCCTCGATCTCCATGATCGGCGTCCGACGGATGTAGGGACGAATCAGGTCGGCGGCCGCCCGGATCTCCTCGCGCGTGATGGGCGTGTGCGTGATCATGCGACTATCATCAACCAAGTGAGTTAAGCTGAACCCGCAAAAGGAGGTGCGGCAATGCAACGGAAGCTTCCGGCGCTTGCCTTGCTGACCATCGTGAGTTCGCTGGTCGCAACAACCGTGAGCGCGCAAGTAGTGAAACAAGACGTGGAAGGCATCCGCAATTTCGCGAAGATTGAATCGACCGTCGCGTGCGCCGGCGCCATTTCGCCGGCGGCGATTGCGGAGATCAAGAAGATGGGCTACGCGGCCATCATCAACCTGCGGCTGCCGACCGAGCAGGGCGCCGACATCGAGCGCCACGCCGAAGTGGCAAAGTCGGTCGGGCTGCCGTATTACAGCATTCCCTTCAGCGCGACCGCGCCCGATCCGGCGGTCGTCGATCAGTTCCTGAAGACGATCCAGACGCCGGGCGTGCAGCCGGCGTTCGTGCATTGAGCGGGCGGGGGCAGGGCCGCAGGTATGTGGCTCATGAAACGCGTGATCGTCGACAAGTGGGATACCGACAAGGCAATGGAAGAAGCCACCGCGCTCGGCCTCACCAATGAGAACCTGAAGAAGTTCTTCCTCGCGGAGATTCAGAAGCGGAAGAAGTAAGCCGACGATCGATGGCCGGCGTCAAGGCGATCTTCATTCACGGCAACGGCGGGTGCACGGCGGCCGACATCTGGCTGCCGTGGCTCGAGCATGCGCTACGCGGCCTCGGCATCGACGTCATCAACCAGACCTTTCCCGACAACGTCAAGGCGCGGGCGGCGTTCTGGCTGCCGCACCTCGAGTTTCTCGACGCCGATGAGAACACCATCCTGATCGGTCACTCATCGGGCGCGGTCGCGGCGATGCGCTACGCGGAAACGCATCAGCTGCTCGGCTCGGTCCTGGTCGGCGTATGTCACACGGATCTTGGCGACGGCTTCGAGGCGGCAAGCGGTTACTACTCGTCGCCATGGCACTGGGAGCAGATCCGCAAGAATCAGCGATGGATCGCGATCTACAACTCGGCTGACGATCCGCACATTCCGATCGCCGAACCTCGATTCGTCGCCAGCCAGCTCCGGTGCAGCTACTTCGAATACAAGGACCGCGGTCACTTCGTGGATCAGCGGGAATTCCCTGAAATCGTGGAGTTTATCCGGCGCAAGTTGATAATCGGGCCCGCAACGGGTTACGATTAGGACTTCCCCACGTGGGCCAGTAGCGCAGTTGGGAGCGCGCATGAATGGCATTCATGAGGTCACCGGTTCGATCCCGGTCTGGTCCACCATCCTTCGCTCGCCTTCGGCGAGCTTCGGCTCGGTAAACCATGCGAGTCTGCTCACGCCAAGGATGCTGAGACAATAGATCCTTAGCGGGATGGCATTTCGGCCTGAGATTCTCGACGAGTTGGCGCGGCATGGCTTGCGCCCGCGGCCGGATACGCAAGCGGCACGATTGCGCGAACAGATTAACGATCTTTATCGCATCGAGATCAGAACGCTGCGTGACCGTTGCCGCGCTGGTGAGTTCCCGATCAGCGAACTCCCCAAGCACGTCGTGGAGCTGCGCCGCCGCTACGTACTGCTTTCTATTCCGATCGAAAACTGGATCGGCGATTGACCCACCGCGGACCATGGCGCGATGCGCGCGTCCGCATGAGACCCATCACCTTTCTCAATCGCCGCCGGCACGCAGATGCCGCTACTATTTCGCATGCACAGACTGATCTGCGCCTTCGCTCTTCTCCTGGTCTCGCATTCAGCGTTTGCCGCGGGCCTGACCGGCAATTACATCGCCGAATTCAGCACCGCCCCGACGGCTGAAAAGCAGTACGTGCGCGTCACCATGAAGACTGACGGCACGACCGTCAGCGGGACCTGGGGCGATCGCGCGATCAAAGGCAGCGTGACCGGAACGCGGATCGAGATCACGCTCAGCGATGCGAGTGGCCCGGCCGGCGCGTTGACGGGGACGATCAATGGAAGCGGAGCCTCGGGCAGCGGCACGTTCAAGCCCGCGGCCCGTGGCGGCTTCGGCGGCGGCGCACCGCAGCCCGCATCGATCACGTGGACGCTGACGCCGTACACTCCGCCGGCAACGCCCAGGACCTACGACTACGAGCCCAAGTCGTTCTACACGACGTATTCGGCCCAGTGGGAACCGGTGCTGCGCATCTATCCCGGCGATACGGTGCGGACGCGCACCGTGGACAACGATCGCGATGCAGCCGCGACACGCTACGGCGTCGGCGGCAATCCGTCGACCGGCCCGTTCTACATCGAGGGCGCGCTGCCCGGCGACACGCTGGTCGTGCACCTGGTGAAGCTGCGCGCCAACAAGAAGACCGCGCGCCAGGGCACCCGCATCAACGCACGCGCCATCACGGCGCAGTATCTCGTCAACGCGAAGTACGACCCGGCCTTCAGCGGCGAGTGGCTGCTCGACATGGACAAGGGCGTCGCGACGCTCGCGCAACCGACGGACAACATGAAAGGTTTCAGCGTGCCGATCAAGACGATGCTCGGCTGCGTGTCGGTGGCGCCGCCGGGAATGGATCAAGCGCGCGGCACCGATCTCGGCACCTACGGCGGCAACCTCGATTACAACGACAACGTCGAGGGCACGACGCTCTACTTCCCCGTCTATCACGCCGGTGCGCTGTTCGGCATCGGCGATGCGCATGCGGCGATGGGCGATGCGGAAGTCACCGGCTCAGCGCTCGAGACATCGGCGGACGTCGAGTTTTCCGTCGACGTGATCAAAGGCGTGAGCTATCCGCAGGTGCGCGCCGAAACCAAGGATTACCTGATCTCGTTCGGCGTGAGCGGCTCGGTCGCCGAGTCGATCCAGGGAGCCACCGCGCAGCTGGCGGATTGGCTCAAGGCCGATTATCGGATGACCGACAGCGAGGTCGCGTTGTTCCTGGGCGCTGTGCTCAAGTACGACATCGCCGAACTGGTCGATCCCCACGTGAACATCGTCGCCAAGGTCCCCAAGTCGGCGCTGGTATCGTTCAGGAAGTAGCCGACGCCGACTTGACCAGTCGCGGCGCGACGATCAGGGCCGCGCCGTACAGCGCCAACGCGACAAACAGGAACGACGGCGGCGACACGCGCAGATCTTCGAACAACAGCTTCACCAATCCCCACCCGAGCAGCGGATACAACAGCCACCCGAACTCGCGCGTTGAGGCGCGCGTGCCA